>NZ_JBQERM010000007.1:0-179987 GCF_056535045.1 Ruegeria sp. O6
GGTTCGGAGGGGGCAGAGCCCCCTCCGTCCGGTCGGACCGGCAACAGCCGGTCCGACCCCATTCACCCATGCATCCCCAGACCATTGGCAATCTTCCAGATCCGCCAGTGGTCGTGCGGCATATGGCTCTGCACCAAGCCAAAATGCCGGAACGCGTCATGCACTGCGTTCGAGAACGCAGGCACACCGCCGACATTCGGGCTTTCCCCCACACCCTTTGCCCCAATCGGATGGTGCGGGGACGGGGTCACCGTATGGTCGGTGGTATAGTTCGGCGTCTCCCACGCGGTTGGCAGGAAGAAGTCCATCAGCGTACCGGTCTTCACATTGCCCATATCATCATAGGCAATCTCTTGCCCCATCGCGATAGCCAGTGCCTCGGTCACACCGCCATGGACCTGACCCTCGATGATCATCGGGTTGATCCGGGTGCCGCAGTCATCCAAAGCGTAGAACTGCCGGACCTCCCATTCACCGGTATCCACGTCAATCTCCATGACACAGATATAGGCCCCGAACGGATAAGTCATATTCGGCGGGTCGTAATAGCTGACGGCCTCCAGACCCGGCTCCAGCCCAGGAATGGCCTGATTATAGGCGGCGAATGCGATTTCCTTCATGGTCTTGAACCGCTCCGGCGCGCCTTTGACAGCAAAGCGATCCACGTCCCATTCGACGTCATTGTCGTGTACCTCCAGCAGATAGGCCGCGATCATCTGGGCTTTTGCCCGAATTTTGCGGGCCGCCATTGCCGTGGCCGCGCCAGCGACCGGAGTGGACCGGGATCCATAGGTCCCAAGCCCGTAAGGCGCGGTATCCGTGTCACCCTCTTCCAGCGTGATGTCATCGGCGGGCAGGCCGATTTCACTGGCGATGATCTGGGCAAAGGTTGTGGCATGGCCCTGCCCTTGACTGATCGTCCCCAGCCGCGCGATCGCTGATCCGGTCGGATGAATGCGAATCTCGCAGCTGTCGAACATCCCCAGCCCGAGGATATCGCAGTTCTTCACCGGTCCGGCTCCGACGATTTCCGTGAAATGCGTCAGGCCGATGCCCAGCAGCTTGCGCGTTTTTCCGTCCTTGAAATCCGCGATCCGCTGCGCCTGTTCCGCCCGCAGACCCTCATAGTTCACAGCCTTCAGCGCTTTGTCCCAGGCCGTGTGATAATCGCCCGAGTCATATTCCCAGCCCAGCGCGGATTGATAGGGAAACTGATCTGCCTTGATGAAGTTGATCCGACGCAACTCGGCCGCGTCCATGTTCAGCTTGATGGCCAGAACCTCGATCATGCGTTCGACGAAATAGGCGGCTTCGGTTACGCGGAAGGAACAGCGATAGGCCACACCGCCCGGCGCCTTGTTGGTATAGACGCCATCCACCGCCAAATAGGCAGTCGGGATGTCATAAGACCCGGTGCAGATATTCATGAACCCGGCAGGGAATTTGGTCGGGTCGGCACACGCGTCGAAACCGCCGTGATCTGCCGTGGTATGACACCACAATCCAGTGATCTTTCCATCCTTGGTGGCGGCAATCTTCCCCTGCATCCAGTAGTCGCGCGCAAAGGCAGTGGACATCAGGTTTTCCATCCGGTCCTCGACCCATTTCACCGGCTTGCCGGTAACGATCGAGGCCACCACCGAGCACACATAGCCTGCGTAGGCCCCCACCTTGTTGCCAAACCCACCACCGATATCGGGGCTGATCACGCGGATATTATGCTCGGCCAACCCCGAAATCAGCGACACAACCGTGCGGATCGCGTGCGGAGCCTGGAACGTCCCGTACAGAGTCAGCTTGCCAGTCACCTTGTCCATCGACGCCACGCAACCGCAGGTCTCAAGCGGGCACGGGTGGGTGCGGTGGTAATAGATCATCTCTTCGGCGACCACGTCTGCCTCGGCCAGCACAGCTTCGGTCGCGTCCTTGTCGCCCTGTTCCCACGTAAAGATGTGGTTGTGATGCTTACGCGGCCCATGTGCGCCTTCGGTCTGACCTTCCAGATCTTCGCGGAGCACCACGTCCGACTTCAACGATTCGAACGGGTCAGTGATGACAGGAAGCTCTTCGTATTCGACCTCGACCAATTCAACGGCATCCGCCGCGACATAGCGGTCTTCGGCGACAACATAGGCAACTTCCTGGCCCTGGAACAGCACCTTGCCATCGGCCAGCACCATCTGCTTGTCACCGGCCAATGTCGGCATCCAGTGCAATCCCAAAGGCGACAGGTCTTCGGCGGTCAAAACGGCGATCACGCCGGGCAGTGCCAAAGCGGCCTCTTTGTTCACGCTGACGACACGGGCATGAGCATAGGGAGAGCGCACAAAATCGCCAAACAGCATCCCGTCCAGCTTGATGTCATCAACGTAATTACCCTTGCCTTGGGTGAAACGCACGTCCTCGACGCGCTTTCGGGCGCAGCCCATACCTTTGAGGTTGGCAGCGCGTTCTTCGGGGGTCAGAGTCTGGTCGTTCATTCCGCGGCCTCCTTCTGAGCATTGAGCAAATCAGCCGAGGCCGAGATCGCCTTGACGATATTCTGGTATCCGGTGCAGCGGCACAGGTTTCCGGCCATGCCGAAACGGATTTCCTCCTCGGTCGGGTTCGGGTTTTCCTGAAGCAGACGATGCGCCCGGGTGATCATGCCCGGCGTGCAGAACCCACATTGCAGCCCGTGATGTTCGCGAAACATTTCCTGCAACACTCCAAGGCTGCCATCATCATTGGTCAGGCCTTCAACGGTTGTGATCTCAGCACCGTTTACCTGCGCTACAAAGGCGGTGCAGGATTTGACCGACTTGCCGTCGATATCCACGGTGCAGGCACCGCAGTGGCTGGTTTCACACCCGATATGTGGGCCGGTGATTTTCAGGTCTTCCCGCAGGAAGTGGATCAGCAGCGTGCGCGGCTCGGCCAGACCTTCAACCTGCTTGCCGTTTACGGTCAGTTTGACATGCATTTTCGACATTGGTTCCCTCCCCCTCAGCCCGCGCGGCTTTGCGCACGGTCGATGGCGCGGCGCAGCACCACGACTGCCACGTGTTTCTTGAATTCGACGGGGCCGCGGTTATCAGCGACCGGATCGATCGCGTCTAGCATTGCGGCAACGCACCCTTCGACATCACCTCCGGCCAGCGCGGTGCTGGCCTCATCCGACCAGATGGGCGTGTCGGCCAGATTGGTCATCGCAACCGAGGCCTGACCGTTGCCAACCATCACAGCCGCGGCGGCGGTCGCATAATCTCCTATCTTGCGCTTTTGCTTTTGATAGGCCTGCCCCACGCCTGCACCCGGCACAGGGATCGAAATCCGGATCAGGATTTCTTCGTCTTCGCGGGCGGTGAAATACGCGGCCTCATAAAAATCACGCGCGGCAACTGTCCGGTTCCCGTCCGGGCCGGACAATTCAAACGAGGCGTTCAAGCATTGCATCAGACCCGGCATGTCATTGCCCGGGTCACCATTGGCTACATTGCCACCGACAGTGCCCATGTACCGCACTTGCGGATCCGCAATCTGAAGCGCCGCCTCGCGGATCAGCGGAATGGCTTCGGCCAGACCACTGTGGGTGATCAGCTCGTGCTGCGTGACCATCGCGCCCAAAGTAACGGTGTCAGGCCCGACCTCTATCCCCTTTAGTTCTTCAATGGCCTGAAGATCGACCAGATGACCCATCTCGGCCATCCGAAGCTTCATCATCGGGATCAGGCTGTGCCCGCCCGCGATCACGCGCGCCTCGTCGCCATATTCCTGTAGAATGCCGATGGCCGAGGCAATGTCGCCTGGCCGGTGATACTCAAAGCCGGCTGGTATCATGTTTTTCCTCCCTGGGTCCGGGCGATATGCCTTGGGGGACCTGAGGTCAGGAAAGAACGGCGGATTTAACTGATCCAGTTAAGGAAAACGGAGCGCGCGGCTTGTTTCACGAAATGCGAAAGAACTGCACGAGTTGCGCCTAGACCCCCAGTGCTTCGCGAATATCTGTCAGGCGGGACCGGCTGACCGGCACCTTGCTCAGCGCGTCAACACCATCGAAATAACAGGTGCCGTTGTCCTTGTGACGTTCAAATCGCGAGACGTGTTTCGGGTTCACCAGATAACTGCGATGCGCCCGCAGGAACCCTTCGGGCAAAAGCCGCGTTTCCGCATCGGTGATCGACCAGGGGCAGAACAGTTTCTCTGCGTTCATATAGAGAACCGTATAATGCCCCTCGGCCCGAATGGCGGCGATCCGCGCGGGATGCGCAAAAAAGGTCTGGCCTTCGCGCTCATACGGAACACCAGCGCGCATTGGGGCGGGTTCCGACATAAGTCCCGAGGCAGGTGCGGCAGGTGCAGCAACGGGCTTTGGTTCTATGAACGTGATACCGGTTAACAGGAAAGCACCACAGATCAGGAAGACGGATACCGTCACCCCCATTGCCAAAACTTGGTTATCCAGCGCAGGACCCGCACCACCGAGGCTGTCGCTCGCGACGAAATCCGTAAGGCCTGTGGCGACAAAATGCATGGTGAACACCGCCAGCCCGAAACAAACCGTTCCAAGCAGGATGTTTCGTTGAGTCCGGTTGCCATAAGCCACCCAAATTGCAGCCACCGACAAGATTACTGATGCCAGTGCTGACAGAGCAACATCGAAAATGTCATAGACGGGGCGGCAAAGCTGCATACCAGCCATCCCGACAAAGTGCATCGCGACGATGCCCAGCCCGACAATCACACCAGATCCGATCATCGTCTGAACCGAGCGAGGCCGGAAATGCAGCAGCAGCAACGCCAGCCCGACCATCAGGATCGCGACCAGTGCCGACATCAGAGTGATCAGGGCATCATAGTAGAACAGGATTGGCAGTTGCAGCCCCAGCATCGCTACGAAATGCATCGACCAGATGCCGCCGCCCAGAATGACAGCGGCCAATGCCACCACGAACTTGCGCTGCTGGCTATCCAGCCTTGACGCGCCATGCGTCAGGTACAGACCCGTGAACCCGGCCATGAGCGCCACGGCAAGCGAAGCCACCACCAACCAAGTGTTGTGAGAGTAGTCCAGCATTTGGATTTGAACGCCCTCCCCGACGCGAGGATGACGTTAGCAAACCGAATTGATTGCGACAATTCACAGTTATTAACAGCAGGGCTCAGACCTGTTTCTGAGCCTCTGCATCGTCCGCGACCTCTACGGCATCCACCGTGGCTTCAACCACGTCATCGTCTTCCGCAGGCTCGACTGTTTCGGGTTCTTCGGTCTGGTTCTCAAGTGCGCCGACGATCAGGGGCAACATGTGAACCCCGGTTGCTGTTGCAATCTCGGGTGTCTGTGGTGTCTGCCAGCTGAGCGTATCGAAGCTGTGGCAGTTCTGACAGACAGGTCCCCATTCGGGTTGAATGTCATGACAGTTGTCGCACACCCATTGCGGGCCGCGCGGCGCGTTCAGCGCCTTGGCAAGCCAACCTTGGACAACGGCATCCGTGGCACCCTCGCCGCGCTCAACAGCAGCCATCAATGTATAGGCGCGCGCATCACCCCGTTTTTCGACAACATCACCCAGGGCACGGCGGGCTTCGGGAAAGTCTTCGGCCACAATGTTCAGCTCGGCCAGGATCAAACGAGTTTCCATGTTTTCAGGATGAATGCGGGTCAGTGCCGTGAATCGTCTGACCCGTTGTTCCGGGGTTTCATCCGGCGCGATCTCGGCAAAGGCATGGGCCAGATCCGGATGTGGGCGAACCTCCCACGCTTTTTTCAGGATCTTTGTCGCCGCCCGCGACTTACCCTTGGCGATATACGCGCGGGCCGCCATGGCGGCGGCAGGCACCAGATCGGGCGACAGGCGATTGGCTTCGATCGCGCGCTCCTGTTGCTCGACAGTTGCGCCTTCATCTAGGATTCCCTTGGCTTCGGACAGCGCCAGAACCGCATCACGGCGTTTGAAGACGTCGCGCGGCAGATACCCTGCTTTCAACTTGGAAGTCAGCGTCGACCGGGCACCGGCCCAATCCTGCGCCTTGGTCTGCAAATTCAGCAGAACATCCTGTGTCTCTTCGTGACGCGGTTTGATGGCCAGTGCCTTTTCGGCCAGCTTGCGGGCGGTTTCATCATCTCCCTCGGCCAGCTTCTGTTTCATGATACCGCGCACCCCGACAAATCGGGTCGCACTGTTTGTCACCAGTTTCTTGTAGGTGTCCGAAGCTTTCTTGGTGTCACCCGTCATCTCGGCAGCCTGCGCCACCAGAAGATCCGTCAGTTCCGGCTTGTTCAACAGCTTTTCGGCTTTACTGGCCTTGGTCATGGCAATGCGCCCCTCGCCCGAGGCCAACGCCATCAACCCATCGGCCAGCGCCTGATAGCCGCGCTGTTCCCGGCTGCGGTCGAAATAACGCGACAGGGCGGTTTCGTCGCCGTTGAGGAATTTGAGCGTCGCAACCAAAAGGCTGAGCAGTTTGAAGAACAGCCAGACCGCAAATACCAGAATACCCAGCGCAATCACCGACTGAAGCGGCCCAAGGGTGAATTCCGTGCCCGCGACGGTGATCTGCACCCCACCGCTGGTTTGCATCAGGAAGTGACCGCCCAGCGCCAGCAGGCCGATAATCGCAACAAAAACGAGGATCTTAAACAATGACCACAGCATGGCAGGTCCTTCAGTTCGAGTTCAGGCTGGAAGCCAGCGTATTCACGGCGTCAACGGCGGCGGCTCGTGTCCCGGCCGCCTGCTCCCAATCGGCCATCGCAGCCTGCGCCACTTCGGGAAGTGATTTCAGTTCATTCAAAGCTTTGGTCAGGTCGCCATCTGCCAGCGCAGCCTGCGCGCGCGACAGAACAGCGTCTGGACCATCACCTTCCTGAGGCGTGACGGAACGGGCGCCCGTTTGACGTTGCAGGAAGGCGACCAAACCCGTTCCTTTTTCAGCCTCGCGCGCCTCGGCCAATGCATTTCGCGCCGCAGGCTCGAACGACGCCCGAAGCGCGGTCAGTGTTTCCACGCCTTTTTCCGACGGGCCGGACAGGGCGTCCGGCACACTCACGCCGCCTGCCTTCAATTCAGCAACCAGTTCCGAAAAAGGCTGGCCGGTATCCAGCTGCCCACGCAGGCGCGCCAGAGTGGCAGCATTCGTTGCGGCTTGTGCTTCTGCCGAGGCTTTCGCTTCAAGGGCCTGAGCGTCCGAAACCATTTTTTCGACTTCAGCCCGTTGCGCTGCCAGCGAATCCTGAAGTTTCTTCAGTTCCGCCTCAAACGCGGCGGTTGCCTCGGGCGAGGCAGTGGAGGCAATCGGGGCTTTTTCCAGCGCAGCGATCCGTTCCGTCAATGGCGCGACCTGACCGGACAGCGCATCAACCGAGGATTTTACCGTGCTCAGGTCGCCTTCAACCGGTGTCAGCTTGTCCGACAACGTTTTGACCTGATCTGCCAGTCCAGACACATCAGGGCTGTTTGCAAGCGCCTGTGACAGTTTGGCGATCTGGTCCGACTGCTCTGTCAGCTTTGCTTCCAGCTCTGCCAGCGCTCCCGAGTTGTCCGGGCTGGTTGGCAGCAGCCCTCCGTTGCCCAGCGCGAAACCTGCAACGGCAGCCAGCGCGCCCCCCAACAGGGCCGGAACGAAACCGCCACGTTTTTCAACTACGCGTTCGACGGTCTTTTCAGTGACCGGGGCTTCGGCTTCGGCTTCGGCTTCGGCTTCGGCTTCGGCTTCGGCTTCGGCTTCGGCTTCGGCTTCGGCTTCGGCTTCGGCTTCGGCTTCGGCTTCGGCTTCGGCTTCGGCTTCGGACAGGTCTTCTTCTACAGGTTCAGCCGGGTCAACAGGCGTATCGTCCTGCCGCAGATCAGTTTCGACTGCATCATCCGCTAGGAGGGGTTCCACCGGCTTTTGATCGGATTTCTTCTTACCAGCCACCGCAATATTCCCCTTATCGAATCCAAATTCAGATTAATAACAGCCCAGGTTAAGTTAATCGGGGACCTCGCCACCCTCAACCCGCAACACATGTTTCACAAGCTTTTTAACAGCTTTACGCATTTTCTTCGGTGTCGGATGTTTTGCAATCTTCAGGTGCTCATAGTCCAAAGAATAAAGGGGGTCAGCCGTAGCCTGGCTGATCGCAACCAGCCAAAGGGGGGCTGATCCGGCCCAAATATCGGCAAAATGTCGCGCCGTGCGCGGCGAGAAAAGCGGAGCAATTATCGGCAGATTTCCTTCGGCGGCCTCGGTGGCCTCGGGTGTTAGCGGCAACAACCGCTGCTGATAGACTGGCTGTTCCCGAACGGTCAGACCAGATTCGGTCAGGCTGCCAGCGACATTGCCCCGTGTATGCTCACCCCGCAGGTGCAAAAGGGGGCTTTTGGGCCGATGCTTGAGCAGATGCCCGACCAATTCTTCTGCCGTGGTTCCAACCATCTTGGCCTGCCACCCATGCCCTTTCGCGGTACCGGTTGTTGCGGGTCCCACGCAATAGGCCGGCAGAGTGCGGTCAACACCTTTCGAGACCGCCGCATTTACCGCATTGGCCGAAGTAAAGATCAACCCCTTTACACCTTTGGTATCCACCGCAACTGGCAGAGGCCGGATTTCCATGATCGGCGAATAGAGGACCTGAACCCGGGATCTGACGCGGGTTGGCAGCTGCTCGACAAACCTTTCCGAGGCGGAGCGGGGGCGGGTCATCAACAAAAACAACGTGTGGCGCCTTGACCCTTCAGGATTGTTTGCATCCGCGCAGGGTGATACCCCGCCGTATATACATGATGCAACGGATCAGGGTGATGGTGCAAACACTTACCGTATTGGGTTTGGAAAGCAGCTGTGACGACACAGCCGCAGCTGTCGTGCGCCAGACCGAAGGTGCCAAAGCCGAGATCCTGTCTTCTGTGGTGCACGGTCAAACCGATCTGCACAGCGCCTTTGGCGGTGTCGTACCCGAGATTGCGGCCCGTGCGCATGCCGAAAAGCTGGATGTCTGTGTCATGCAGGCGCTGGAGGCCGCCGGTCTGTCACTTCGCGACATGGACGCTATTGCCGTCACCTCCGGGCCCGGTCTGATCGGAGGGGTCATGTCCGGTGTCATGTGCGCCAAAGGGCTGAGCGTCGCCACGGGCTTGCCGCTGATTGGCGTCAATCATCTTGCCGGTCACGCCTTGACACCCCGCCTGACGGACGGCATCGCCTTCCCTTACCTCATGCTTCTGGTGTCGGGCGGCCATTGCCAATACCTGATCGCCCATAGTCCCGAGCAGTTTGCCCGCCTGGGCGGTACAATCGACGACGCACCTGGGGAAGCCTTTGACAAGACCGCTCGCCTGCTGGGCCTGTCGCAACCCGGCGGCCCGTCTGTCGAGGCTGAGTCCCGTGATGGTAATCCCCAGCGGTTCCGCTTTCCCAGGCCACTGCTCGACCGGCCCGGCTGTGACCTGTCTTTTTCGGGGCTGAAAACAGCGTTGATGCGGATGCGCGACCAGATCGTGGCCGACAAGGGTGGGTTGACCCGTCAGGACCGTGCTGATCTGTGCGCAGGATTCCAGCAGGCCATAGTGGACACATTGGCCGAGAAAACCCGCCGCGCGATTGATCTGTATCTTGATCACAACCCTGCTGATCCCGTTGTCGCGGTCGCAGGTGGGGTGGCAGCGAATTCGGCCATTCGGACAGCGTTAGAGTCTGTTTGCGCCCAGCAAGGCGCTCGGTTTACTGCACCTCCGCTGGCTTTGTGCACGGACAATGCCGCGATGATTGCCTATGCGGGTCTTGAACGCTTTCGCACCGGCGCGCGCGACGGTCTGGACCTGATTGCCCGCCCCCGCTGGCCGCTGGATCAACGCAGCCCGGCCATGCTGGGCAGCGGTAAGAAAGGGGCCAAGGCATGAACATATCTGTCCTGGGATCCGGCGCGTTTGGTACCGCTTTGGCGATCTCGCTATCAGGCAACGGGCCAGTAACGCTGTGGTCCAGAAACGCCGATCAGGCGCGGCAGATGTACGAGACGCGCGAAAACTCCACCCGGCTGCCTGGGGTTTCCTTACCCACGAACATCGCCGTAACCGCAAATATCGCTGAGGCGTCGAAGGCTGACATTCTGCTTTTGGCCGTTCCCATGCAGCAATTGCGAAGCGCCTTGCAGGATCACGCCCCGGTGCTGCGCGGCAAGACACTGGTCGCTTGCTGTAAGGGGATAGAGTTGGATTCTGGCCTCGGGCCCGTTGCGGTCATCAGGGATGTTGTCCCCGACGCCCCGATCGCTTTGCTGACAGGGCCCAGTTTTGCTGATGACATAGCGCGCGGTTTGCCCACTGCGTTAACGCTGGCTTGCGGTCATACGAATCTTGGCAAAGCATTGCAGACCAAACTGGCCACTGCAAACCTGCGCCTCTATCGGACCACTGACACCATAGGTGCTGAACTTGGTGGGGCGCTGAAAAACATCATGGCCATCGGTTGCGGCGCAGCAATCGGCGCGGGGCTGGGGGACAGCGCCCGGGCCGCGTTGATGACTCGCGGTTTTGCGGAAATGCAGCGCTTTGCCACCCTGCGTGGCGCGCGCTCTGACACCCTGATGGGTTTGTCCGGGCTTGGGGATCTGGTGTTGACCTGCTCCTCAGAACTGTCCCGAAACTACCGTTTTGGCCTTAGTTTGGGTCTGAGCCAACCATTTGACCAACATACTACCGTCGAAGGCGTCGCCACCGCGCGCGCCATGTCAGAGATTGCCGTCAAGGAAGGGCTGGACATGCCCATCAGTACAACTGTGGCGGATCTGAGCCATGGTGCCTACAGTGTGACCGAGGCCATCCAAAACCTGCTCAATCGCCCACTCAAGGAGGAATAACATGCTGATCGCACTCATCGCCCGTGACAAAGCCGGGGCACTGCAGACCCGGTTGGACAATCGCGCGGCCCATCTGGCCTATATCGAAGAAACGGGTGTTGTATCGCAGGCAGGGCCGCTGTTGGATGGCGACGCCATGATCGGTTCGCTGGTTGTGCTCGACGTCGAAGATCTGGCTGCTGCGCAAAACTGGGCAGATAATGACCCCTATGCGAAGGCTGGATTGTTCCAGTCGGTTGAACTGATTCCCTGGAAAAAGGTGATCGGCTGATGGCATATTGGCTTTTCAAGTCCGAACCTTCGACCTGGAGCTGGGAACAGCAAATGGCCAAGGGGGACACGGGCGAGGAATGGGACGGTGTGCGCAACTATCAGGCGCGCAATTTCATGCGTCAGATGGCCATTGGGGATTGGGGGTTCTTCTACCACTCTCAAAAGGACAAATCGGTTGTGGGTATTGTCGAAGTATGCGCCGAGGCACATCCCGACAGTTCCACCGATGATGAGCGCTGGGAATGCGTGGATATCAAGGCCGTCCGACCCTTTTCCAAACCCGTGACACTGGACCAGATCAAGGCCGACGAACGGCTTTCCGACATGGTGCTGGTGAAAAACTCTCGTTTGTCGGTTCAGCCGGTAACAGACGATCAATGGAAAGTGGTTTGCGCCTTGGGTGAAACGCAGCCGGATTAACCTGCCGTCCTGTATCAGGTGCAAAACTTCTCAAACGTCCGGCAAGGTGTTATGTTTCCAAGGGCTACGCCGGGTAGGGATCTGAAGGTTATGATTGCTCTGGTCGTAACCGCTTGGTGTTGTTCGGATAAATTCGATATGTTTTGAAAGTTTGAACCCCGTGTCTGACACTGAAAACGGCAACGGGACACTCGATAACACCGTTGCTGCGAAAAGCACGAAAACCTGGGAAGCGCGCCTGAAAGAGGCGCGGGAAAAGCGCGCGTCGGTGCTTGCGAAGGCGCAAGAAGAGACGTCGGAAGAACCTGTTTCGACGTCTGTCCAGACAGACGAACCACCCCCGCCGGATGATACAGATACAGAGCAGATCGTTTCCGAGCGGGTCCGCTCGCTAAATCTGGACAAACCGCGCGTCAGAAAAAAACGGAAAACTTGGGTCGCGTTAGTACTGTTTGCCCTTTTGTGTGGGGCGGCCTTGCAATGGGTCGCTGCAAATCTTTTAAATGACTGGCCATCCGCAGACGCAGAAGACCAGGCCGTTCTGAATGTGCTTTCTGAAGCCTTCTTGGTCCCCGAAGAACCGCCTGAGGCTGCAACCACCAGCCTGCCGGACCCGAAAGACACCCCTACGCCAGAGGATCTGTTGGTTTCAGGGCCCCCTGAGCCTGAGCCTCTCTCAATACCCGCTGACGTCAGCAAACCCTTGGACGAGCCAAATAGCCGGTCAGTCGATCCGGTTATTTTGGATCAATCCAGTGCAACCCCTTCCCAGGAACCGGAAAACGCTGTCTTGCCGGAAAGCGAGTTTGCAACCGGCCCGAATCCTGAAGCGGCAACAGCGAAGCCGGAGGTTTCCTTAACGCCGCCCAAGATTTTCATTCCTGCCCAGATGGAACCCATGTTGGCCGTCGCAACTGCTTCAGACATTCAAGCCGCGATTCCAGCCTGGTATGATCCACGATTTCGCAATCTCAATCCGCTGAACAAGGACGGGTTATCGCAAATGTCGCAGATAGCCCATGATCCCGTTCCGCAAGAGATCGACACACCCGCCAATCGACCCTACACCGAGGTGAAACCGCTTCTTTTGGCGCCAGCCATTGGTCTGGAGGTCTCGCTTTTTGTACCGTCGAGAGTTTCGCAAGAGACCAGCAACCGGGCATTGGAACTGCTTGCCCGAGGTCAGGCAACGGTGGTGGCAACAGCTCGGGTGGGATACCGGGTCCGAGAAACCCAGGTCCGGTTTTACCATCCCGATGACGCCGAAAACGCCGCGATGGCCGCCGATGCACTTGGGGGTATCGCACGGGACTTCACAAGCTCGGGCAGCAAGACGCGCCCGGGGCGGATCGAGGTTTATCTGGAAGGCAGCGGCGGAAATGCGGACGATAATTCAACCGTTCAGCCTGACAGCGCAGAAAACCTTATCGCGCGTATCCTAAAAGAGTTCAGATGAATAATGAGGGAAGGTTCTGACGATACAGAACCTTCCCTACCCCCGCGTGCTCCCTACTCACCACACGCGTATGGAAATGTCTGGTTCTGACCGTCCTGGTCACGGTTTGACCTTAGCCCAACCGCGCCCAGCATTTCAAACGCCAAGTCCTTAAAAAACAACTCAAATACAAAACGCCCGCCGGGAAGGCGACAGGCGTTTCAGGAATGCGCGGAAAGATCAGCCGTAAACGGCTTCTTTTCCGAAATGCCTGGTCAGCATGTAATAGACCACGGCGCGGTATTTGTTGCGCTCGGACATGCCATAGGTTTCCATGGCTTTGTTGATCGCTGCCATCAGCTCGGGACCATCGGACAAGCCCAGTTTCTTGATCAGGAAGTTGTTTTTGACGGTTTCCAACTCGGACTCCTGGCTGGCTGCAACAGTTGCCGCATCTGCGTCATAAATCGCCGGGCCGCAACCGATTGTGACCTTGGTCAGCAGGTCCATATCGGGGTTCATCCCACATTTGTTTTTCAGATCTTCAGCGTATTTGGCGATCAGCTCGTCGCGCTTGCCCATGTCCTAATCTCCTTAATCCGTTAATCCGGCACCAATCACCGATAGCCGAGATTAGACGTGTCACAGGTCTGCCAAAAAGGATAAAAAACTGCGTTTCCTCCCCCTTAACGGGGGCTGGAAGGCACAGAATGCAAGACCTATCTGCAGTACCCCCAGCCAGAACCTTGCAGGTGGAAATGATCCGCGTGCAAGCGATTGAAGTCCGGGCCCAGAACCACACGAAACCAGTCGCACGCGCCCCGCCAGATCTGTCGCAGGAACGCGGGTTCGGCGCCAGAGCCGTGCCAGTCCTTTAACAGGGTCAGCACGCGGCCATCGCTCGTCTCTACACCGATGATATCGATCGAGTCCGCACGGGCATGGCTGCTCCATCCGTTGTTTTCACCCTTCAGGGTGCGCATGCGCCTGCAATTGTAACTTCCGACATGGCGCAATCGGGCAATACCGGTTCCAAGCAGTTCGTGCGCGACCGGCTGCACGACATGGTGTTCCCACATCGCCAGCCGCAATGTCGTGGCGCAACTGGTTTCAACGGCTTCGATATGCGAGGTGGCCAGTCGGGTCAGAAGGCCGCGTGCGGCAATGCCACAGTTCTGGTCAATGACCAGATCCTCCATCGCCTCGAAATGAACCCCCGCTTCGGCCAACGTAGCCCGACACTGGGTTTCGTCCGCCACGGCGCGGTTCAGTTGATACCTGGTGACCGGCGTGACCGGCGCGCTGACTTTCAGGTCGCGCAACGGGTTCCAGTGCGATGGCACCGGTGTCTTTGGATGCGCCAACAGCACCCAGCCGCCGCCGCCCAGCACGATCACCACAACCAGAACCCTGAAAACAAAGAACGCCGCCGAGTAAAGAAACCGGCGGCGACCGTTGTTCTGCGTCATCGTCAGACGACAATCAGTAGCGGTAGTGTTCCGGCTTGTATGGACCTTCCGGTTTGACACCGATGTACGCCGCCTGATCCGCATCCATCTTCGTCAGCTTCACGCCGATGCGATCCAGATGCAGGCGGGCCACTTTTTCGTCCAGATGCTTGGGCAGGATGTAGACCTTGTTCTCGTACTGGTCACCTTTGGTGAACAGTTCGATCTGTGCCAGAACCTGGTTGGTGAACGAAGCCGACATCACGAAAGACGGGTGACCTGTGGCATTGCCAAGGTTCAGCAGACGGCCTTCAGACAGCAGGATCAGACGGTTGCCCGAAGGCATCTCGATCATGTCCACCTGCTCCTTGATGTTGGTCCACTTGTGGTTCTTCAGGCTAGCCACCTGAATCTCGTTGTCGAAGTGACCGATATTGCCAACGATGGCCATGTCCTTCATCTCGCGCATATGCTCGATGCGGATCACGTCCTTGTTGCCGGTGGTGGTGATGAAGATATCCGCGCTGGCAACTTCGTCTTCCAGCAAGGTCACTTCGAACCCATCCATCGCAGCCTGCAGCGCGCAAATCGGGTCAACTTCGGTCACCTTCACGCGCGCACCCGCGCCACGCAAGCTGGCGGCCGAGCCCTTGCCCACGTCGCCATAGCCGCAAACCACGGCAACCTTACCGGCCATCATGGTGTCGGTGGCGCGGCGAATACCGTCAACCAGCGATTCCTTACAGCCGTATTTATTGTCGAATTTCGATTTTGTGACCGAGTCATTCACGTTGATCGCCGGGAACGGCAGATGGCCGTCTTTCACCAGCTGATACAGACGGTTCACGCCGGTGGTGGTTTCCTCGGACACGCCCTGAATCTGGTCGCGCATCTTGGTGAACCAACCGGGACTGGCCGCCATGCGCTTGGCGATCTGCTTCTTGATCACCTCTTCCTCTTCCGAACCCGGAACTGGGATGATGTCTTCGCCCGCTTCGGCACGTGCGCCCAGCAGGATGTACAGGGTCGCGTCGCCGCCATCGTCAAGGATCATGTTCGGACCATCTTCAAACAGGAAGGATTTATCCAGATAATCCCAATGCTCTTCCAGCGTCTGACCCTTGATGGCGAAGACGGGAATGCCCGCCTCGGCGATCGCGGCGGCGGCATGGTCCTGAGTCGAGAAGATGTTGCACGACGCCCAGCGCACATCCGCACCCAGCGCAACCAGCGTTTCAATCAGAACGCCGGTCTGGATGGTCATGTGCAGCGACCCAACGATACGCGCACCTGTCAGAGGCTTGCTGTCCCCATATTCCGCACGCAGGGACATCAGTCCCGGCATCTCGGTTTCGGCAATATCCAATTCCTTGCGGCCGAACCCGGCCAGCGAAATGTCTTTAACGATATAGTCCACGGCCATCAGGCGCTCCATTTTCGGTAAATCACAGTCCCGGCTGCCCCTAGCACTCCTTGGGGCAGGTGGCAACTTTGAAGACTGTTACCGGAAGCCTGCTGGCCGCTTTCAGCTTGGCGTGCCTTCGATTTTTATCTTTGGTATCGCTTCAAAAAAATCTGTGCCAACGGCAACAATACAACTGATTCCGTTCGCATTGGTTACCAAAACGGTATAACTGCCCGTTTCCTTCGAGGCCCAGACCTCCATCACAGATTGCGCGTCGCGCGTCTTTTGCAAACCGCCAAAGGCCAATTCTTCGGCGTAGTTTTCCTGCAATCTGGTGACAATATCGTCGCGATCTGCGCAACTTCGGGCAAAAGCTGGTGGGGCGGT
Organism: Ruegeria sp. O6; assembly: GCF_056535045.1. Classification (NCBI taxonomy): domain Bacteria; kingdom Pseudomonadati; phylum Pseudomonadota; class Alphaproteobacteria; order Rhodobacterales; family Roseobacteraceae; genus Ruegeria; species Ruegeria sp. O6. The sequence goes on from NZ_JBQERM010000007.1 coordinate 16,188, forward strand.
CGCGGCCATTCCAAAGGTCAAGGCAATGGCGAATAAACGCTTGAACATGACAAACTCCTATCGTTTCGCGTTTCACGGTCGAGAGGAGCACACCGGGAGAAGCATGTGCCCCCCTCGGTTTTGATGTCGGGATCATGGCGCGCCGTTTCAAAGCACAAATGCTCAAGAAACTGTTGGCAGCAAGTGATCCAGACAGGTACATCATAACACAAAAATATGGCGCAATCGCGTCCGGTCAGGCGAGGCATAGCAAAATGGCAACACAACCCAGGGCATGGCAGCGCATGTTATCGGGGCGTCGGCTGGACCTGCTGGACCCGACCCCGGTGGATATCGAGATAGAAGATATCGCCCATGGGCTTGCTTTTGTGGCGCGCTGGAACGGGCAGACACGCGGCGATTTCGCCTATTCCGTGGCCGAACACTCCCTGTTGGTTGAGGAACTCTTCGGCAGAATTGCCCCCAAGACACCCGTCAAGTGGCGGTTGGCAGCCCTGTTACATGATGCGCCGGAATACGTGATCGGCGACATGATTTCGCCGGTCAAATCCGCTGTGGGCCCCGGTTACGGCGCCTTGGATGACCGTCTGGCGGCAGCAATTCACATCCGCTTCGGCCTGCCAGCCGCGGTGCCGAAAACGGTGAAGCGGCAGATCAAGAAAGCCGACAAGATCAGCGCCTGGATGGAGGCCACCCAGATCGCGGGCTTTTCCGAGGCTGAGGCGACGAAATTCTTTGGTCGCCCGGATAAAGCGGTGATGGAGGGATTGGAGATTACGTTGAGACCACCGGTCGAAGTAAGGAAAGCCTACACAGATCGGCACACAGTGCTTCTCGCGCTACTTTAGCGACTTGCAACCTGAACAGCTAAAGGAAATGGTGAAATGAGCGCGAAACGGCCGATTGGGAACCGGATCTTGCTTGCAACAAATTTGGTGCTGATCCTGGCGCTAGCAGCCGTGTTGATCAGAACTGGGTATCTGGCGAAGACAGTACGCAAGCTTACCGGAGCGCATACTCCCGTCACAGAAACTAAACACTATCAGACAATGGTGTGGCTGCACAAACGACCGATTTCCCAAGCTCTAGCGTCACCGAATATTCAAATCGCATTTATTGGTGATTCCATCATCGAGGGATGGCTAACCAGCAACATCGTTTCAAACGCATTGAATCTGGGAATCAGTCGGGACACAACCCAAGGCTTAATAGCAAGGGTACACCCGGAGCTCATCACTCATGTTCCGGTCTGGTACTTGGGTGTTGGGGTTAATGACGCCCTGAACGACACACCTCTGGAGGAGATTCCGAAATATGTTAAGCAGTTAGCGGATGTGTTCACCTCCGTAGACAGATTGATCTGGCGTGCCGTTCTGCCTGTCGCAAGCGAAACTTGGACTATCGAAAACGAAACGTTTCGAACCACCTACAACATTGCAGCACAACAAGCTTGCTTGGAGATGGGAAACTGCACGTTTCTCAACTCCCCTCCCGGGTATAGTGATAACATCGACAAGTGGACATCGGACGGCCTACACCCCAATCCAATCGGTTATCGTCACCTGACACAGCAGCTTTGCGCTGAAATAAAGTGTTCCCTTCAGTGACGCTGAGTGGGGTTTTTTGCGGTGATTAGGTTATAGTCTCAACGCGGGCTGCGTTTCGCTAGTATCCGCTGCAAGGTCCGGCGGTGCATGTTCAGCCGCCGTGCGGTCTCACTGACATTCCGGTCGCACAGCTCATAAACCCGCTGGATGTGCTCCCAACGCACGCGGTCCGCGCTCATCGGGTTTTCCGGCGGCGGGGGCAATTCGTCACCCTTGGCCAGCAGCGCATTGGTGATGTCGGTGGCGTCGGCGGGTTTCGACAGATAATCGGTTGCGCCGATTTTTACGGCAGCAACCGCAGTCGCAATCGCCCCGTACCCGGTCAGAACCACGACCCGGCTGTCAGGGCGCTTTTCGCGCAAAACCTCAACCACATCCAGACCGTTGCCATCCTCCAGTCGCAGGTCAACAACCGCGTAAGCCGGTGGGCGGGCGGTGGAAATTGCGCGGCCTGCGGCGACGGATCCTGCGGTTTCAACCTCGAACCCACGCTTTTCCATGGCCTTGGCCAAACGTCTCAGGAACGGCTCGTCATCATCCACCAAAAGCAAGGATTTGTCAGGGCCGATATCAAGCTGAGAACTGTCTGCCATATGTTAGGTCTTTCCGCTATTTCATGCCTTTGGCTTAAACATGAGTAATAGCAGCGCAGAAACAAAGGTCAAACAACCTTGTTAAGGCGCAGCCTGTTCCAGAAAGCACCCGACCTTGTCCGCCATCTGTTCGGCGGTGTCGTCGCGCTTGAAGAATTCAAGGAAACCATGTTCGGGCGTCACCAGATAGGTGAAGGTGGAATGGTCAACAAGGTAGAATTCGTCGCTTTTATCCTGTGCCTTGTAATAGGTCTTGTAAGCCTTGCTGGCCGCCCTGACCTGTTCGGGCGAACCGGTCAACGCAATCGTCTTGCCGCCAAGATTGAAGGCATAATCATCCACAACCTCGGGCGTGTCCCGTTCGGGATCGATCGAGATGAACAGCGCCGTTGCCGACTGCCCGCGCTGGTTCAGGATATCCACGGCCTCAACGTTGCGGGACATGTCAAACGGGCAGACATCGGGGCAGAATGTATAGCCGAAATAGACAAGTGTGGGTTCGGTGATCACGTCTTTGTCGGTCACCGTCTCACCTTTGCCATTCACCAGTTCAAACGGCCCGCCGATAGCAGCGGTCCCCCCGGCAATCTGCCCGGATCGGCACTGTGCAAACTGGTCGCCGGAACCGCCCCCACGCGTCAAAAGCCACATCGCACCAAGACCGATGGCCAGAACGAGAGTTGCAAGAATTGCGTATAGGCGGGTCATTTCGGTTTTCCGGTCGCAAGGAGTTGTTGATCGTTTCGGCCGGGACACCTAACAAGATGACCAGCCTTTGCAACAGGACATAAGCGACCAATGGCAGATTCCAATCAGACTTTTTGGCGCGGCCAGGAACGCAGCAGCTGGATCCGCCTGCGTACCCTGATCCTGTTGCGATGGGTTGCCATTTTTGGTCAGATCACCGCCATCACCGTGGCCCAGCAATACTATCACGTGCAGCTGGAACTGGGCCTGTGCTATCTGGCCATCGGGATCTCGGTCATGGGTAACCTGACTGCCATTCTGTTGTTTCCACAGAACAAGCGGATGTCCGAGTTCGAAAACTTCCTGATGGTTTTGTTCGACCTGCTGCAACTGTCGATCTTGCTGTATCTGACGGGCGGGCTGAATAACCCCTTTGCGCTTCTGCTTTTGGGGCCGGTCACGATTTCCGCCAATGTGATGAGCACACGGTCGACCTTGATTGTCGGGGCTGTTGCGATTGTTCTGACCACTTTGCTGGCGGAATTCCACCTGCCGCTGCGAACCAACGTCGGGGTGGTTTTGGACATTCCGGAAATCCTGCTGTTTGGCAACTGGGCTGCTATCATTATCGCCATCGTCTTTATCGGTGCTTATTCTCACCGCGTCAGTTCCGAGGTTCAGTCCATGTCCGAAGCGCTGGCTGCCACCCATATGGCACTGGCGCGCGAGCAAAAGCTGACCGATCTTGGCGGCGTGGTCGCCGCCGCCGCGCACGAGCTGGGCACCCCCCTGGCCACGATCAAACTGACGAGTGCGGAACTGATCGAAGAGCTGGACGACCGTCCCGACCTCAAGGAAGATGCCGCCTTGATCCGCGAACAAGCCGATCGGTGCCGCGACATTCTACGCGATATGGGTCGTGCCGGAAAAGATGACCTGCATTTGCGGCAGGCTCCGCTTTCGACGGTGGTGAACGAAGCCGCCGAGCCACATGTTGACCGGGGCAAGGTCGTTCATTTTTCGGAAGGCCCGGTGCAGGACGGAGACGTGCTGCAACCCTCGATCCTGCGAAAGCCCGAGATTATTCACGGGCTTCGCAACCTGATCCAGAATGCCGTGGACTTTGCCCGCGCGAATGTCTGGGTCGAAGCCGAATGGACAGACAGCAGGATCACCGTCAGCATCATGGATGACGGGCGAGGCTACCCGTCGCACATGATTGGACGCATCGGTGACCCCTTCATGCGCCGCAGACGGGCCGAAGCCGACCTGCGAACCCGGCCGGAATACGAAGGCATGGGACTGGGACTGTTCATCGCAAAAACGTTGCTGGAACGCAGCGGTGCCGAGCTGAAATTCGCAAATGGCACGGATCCGTATCAGCATCTGACTGATCACAAGGACCGGACAGGCGCGATCGTCAAAGTCTCGTGGCCGCGCAACCTGATTGACGCGCAAAAGGGTGACACGCCGGTTCCATCCGGTTCCAACAAACGCATTCAGGTGTGAGTTAAGGAGCCGTTAACCTATCCTGCCCATAGTCAGCCGGGGTTTGTTCTACCTTGGGGATATTCATGGCCGATTGGATCATTCTGGCCGCGATCAGCCTGGTATCGGGATGCTTTGCCGTGCAGTGGTTATTGCCACGCCAGACGCGACGCGACGATGTCTTTGGTTTGTTTTCGACAACATCCCTGTTCGATGCGGTATTCCTGTTTGATGGTGATCACCTGATCAGCCACTCCGATATCGCGCTTGCCGGGTTCGAACATGTTGGAAGCTGGCAGGACTTGCGCCGCCTGCTGCAAAGGGATTTCCCCACCTTCCCCGAAACACCCGAAAAGGTTCGCGATCAAAATGTACTGGTAATCTCGGCCATTGATTGCACAGTCGAACGCGAAATCGTGTGTGAATGGATCGACGGGATTGTCCGCGTGCGTCTGCACGAACCGGCCAGAATTTCTCCGACTGGGTCAAGCACGCTGAGTGAACCGAGCCGTCTGGCCATGGAACAGGCCCCCTATCCGGTATGGTTGCTGGATCACAACAGCCAGGTGCAATGGTGCAATGCGACTTATGTCACGCTTGTTCGCCGGGCGCGTGGTCAGGATGCCGATCTGACTGCCCCGCTGTTTCCGGGCACCTCTGATGCGCCGTCGCTTGGAAAATCAAGGGTTTCGGTAGATGTGACTGGGTCCAACAGCAAGTTGTGGTTCGATCTGACGCAGATCGAACAGGACGACGGGCGGTTATGTTACGCCACAGACATCAACGCCATTGTCGAAGCTGAAACTGCGCAACGCAAGTTCGTGCAGACCATGACCAAGACCTTTGCTCAACTTTCGATTGGCCTGGCCATTTTTGACCGCAACCGGCAACTGGCGCTGTTCAACCCAGCCCTGATCGATCTGACAACGCTGCCGCCGGATTTCCTCAGCTGCCGCCCGAATATCAGCAGTTTCTTCGATCGGCTTCGGGATCAGCACATGATGCCAGAACCCAAGAACTACCGCACCTGGCGGCGTCAGATGAACGACCTGCTCGAAGCGGCCGAGGGCGGAAACTATCACGAAACATGGTCGCTTCCCTCTGGCTCGGTTTATTCTGTAAGCGGCAGGCCACATCCCGACGGGGCCGTTGCGTTTCTGTTCGAAGATATTACTGCCGAAATCACGTTGACGCGCCGCTTCCGGTCCGAGATGGATCTGATGCAATCCATATTGGACAAGCTGGCCGATGCAATCGCTGTATTTGCCGATGATGGAACCCTGGCCCTTACCAACTACGCCTACGAAAAGCTTTGGGGCAGCGCACAGGAAATCGGCTTTCAGACCGACACCATCACCGATGTCACGCGGCATTGGCAGGACCATTGTGTCGCTACGCCGATCCTTGGAGAGATCCGGGATTTTGTCGAAATGCGGGATAATCGGGCGGAATGGACGGCTGAAATCCGGATGCGGTCAGGTATCACTTTGGACTGCACGGTTTCACCGGTTCATAATGGTGCGACGATCGTGCGGTTTGCACCCGTGGATATTCTGACAAAAACAGCTCCGATGAAACAGATCAGCGCCTGAACCGGGGTTGCAGCCGATTAGGCAGAACGTCATTGTGACGCCATGACGACGACCCCCCAAACCCTGACGTTTATTTCGCCCGATGAAACCGCAGATTTCGCGGCCCGTATCGGGTCTTCGCTTGATGCCGGGGATGTCCTGTTGCTTAGCGGTGCAATCGGCAGCGGCAAAACGCATTTCGCACGCAGCCTCATTCAATCACTCATGCCTGAACCGGAAGACGTGCCATCACCCACATTCACTTTGGTTCAGACCTATGACACCCCGGCGGGTGAGATCTGGCACTGCGATCTTTATCGGCTGAACGCGTTGGAGGATGTGGATGAACTGGGTTTGGTCGATGCCTTGGACACAGCAATCTGCCTTGTGGAATGGCCGGAAAAGCTGGGCGCACTAGCCCCTGCCGCTTCGTTAAAGCTGGCCTTCGAAACAGACCCTGACACAGAAGAAACCCGCCATGTGTCCTTGTCATGGACCGATCCGAAATGGGTAGAAAAGCTGGAGAGTGCAGGATGACAAACAGGACAATCCTGGCAGAGGCCCTTATTGCGCAAACTCCTTGGGCCGGTGCAACGCGTGCACCACTGGCCGGCGACGCATCGAACCGCAGGTACGAACGCGTGACCGATCCGTTCAGTGGGCGAACGGCTGTCCTGATGGATGCACCACCTGACAAGGGCGAAAGCGTCGAATCGTTTGTGCGTGTTGCCGAGTATCTGCGTTCAATTGGCCTGAGTGCGCCCGAGATTTACGCAGAAGACGCTGAATATGGATTTCTGCTGCTGGAAGATCTGGGTGATGATCTGTTTGCACGCGTCCTGAAAAAAGACCCGTCCAAAGAACGCCTTTTGTACGAGGCCGCAACAGACGTGTTGCTTCACTTGCATCAGGCCCCAGTATTGTCGCTACCGTCCTACGACCCGGCCCTGATGACGGACCTGGCGGCGCTGGCGCTTACGAAATATGCCGCGGGCATTCAGGGCAATTTTGATCAGGACGTTCTGGACCGGTTCGAACTTCGGTTTGCTGATATTTTGCACCGTGAAACCTCTGGGGACAAAGTTGTCATTCAAAGGGACTATCACGCAGAAAACCTTCTTTGGCTGCCCGAGCGCGACGGCATAAGGCGCGTCGGATTGCTGGATTTCCAATTGGCCATGCTGGGGCACCCCGCCTATGATCTGGTGTCCTTGCTTCAGGACATTCGCCGCGATGTTTCGGTCGGGACAGAAATGCAGATGATCAACCGCTATATTGCAGGATCAGGTATGGACGATCACGAGTTTCGGACCGCGTACAGCGTATTGGGTGCGCAGCGAAATCTTCGCATCCTGGGCGGTTTTTCGCGGCTGGCAACCGATTACGGCAAGCCGCAATATCTGGACATGATCCCGGCGGTCTGGTCGCACCTCATGCGGGATCTGGAACACCCTGCCCTTGTTTCGGTGGCCTCGCTGTTGCACGACGCTCTGCCCCGACCAACACCTCAGAATTTGGCCAGGCTGTGGCCGCAATGACCGGATCGCCCTTTGCCGTAATGTTGTTTGCCGCCGGGTTTGGCACCCGTATGGGCGCGTTGACCAAGGACCGACCCAAACCGCTGATCGAAGTGTCCGGGTGCCCCCTGATCAACCATGCGCTGGACCTTGTCGACAACCTTGGCCCTGTTCGCACAGTGGCAAACGTGCATTACCACGCCGATCAGCTCGACGCGCATCTCGGGCCTAAAGGCATTCTGATATCGCGGGAGGAGCCGGAGATTCTGGAAACCGGCGGCGGGTTGCGCGCAGCCCTGCCATTGCTGGGCACCGACCCTGTGTTCACCCTGAATACCGATGCAATCTGGTCCGGCCCAAATCCATTGAAACTGCTGCAAAACGCATGGGACCCGTCCCGCATGGATGCGCTTTTGATGTGTGTTCCGACTGCGCAGGCCATTGGTCACGACGGGCCGGGTGATTTTACCGCTGATCCGTTGGGGCGGATCACGCGTGGACCCGGATTGGTTTACGGGGGTGCACAGATTCTCAAGACACAAGGGTTGCACGCCTTCTCGCAGCCAGCGTTTTCGTTGAATCTGCTTTGGAACCAGATGCACGGCCAGGGGCGTTTGTTCGGCATCGAGTATCCCGGGCGCTGGTGTGATGTGGGTCACCCTGATGGGATCGCTCTGGCCGAGGATTTGCTGGCCGATGTTTGACCCCGAACCCCTTCCCCGCGTCTTCGCTGTTCCACCCGGTACGGATTTCCCCAAGGCGTTGGTCGACGGTCTGAAGCGGCGTTGTTCAGGTCCGCCCGAGGCTTTGGCGCGGGTGGAACTGGTGTTGAACACGCGACGCATGGAGCGGCGCGTACGTGATCTGTTCAATCAGGGGCCGCCTTGCCTGCTGCCCCGCATCTCTCTGGTTACCGATCTGGGGGACAGTGCTGATCTGGCGCATATTCCACCTGCCATTCCGCCCCTTCGGCGGCGTCTGGAGTTGACACAGCTGGTCGCCAAATTGTTGGAACAACAACCGGATCTGGCCGCGCGGTCGTCGGTTTTTGACCTGTCCGACAGTCTGGCGGCGCTGATTGACGAAATGCAGGGTGAAGGTGTGTCGCCGGACACAATCCGGGGGCTGGATGTCAGCGACATGTCCGGCCATTGGGCGCGGGCTCAGACCTTTATTGGTATCGCAGATCATTTCATTGACACGGGCTCGCAGGTGATGGACGCGCAGGCCCGCCAACGCCGCGTGGTCGAAAACCTGATCGCCCGCTGGCAAACCGATCCCCCCCTGCATCCGGTTATTCTGGCCGGGTCGACCGGTTCGCGCGGCACCACGCTGATGCTGATGGACGCCGTCGCGCGCTTGCCGCAAGGGGCGCTGGTACTGCCCGGATACGATTTCGACCAGCCGGATCACGTTTGGGAAGGGTTGGATGATGCGTTGACTTCGGAAGATCATCCGCAATACCGGTTTCGCAAGTTGATGCGCGGGCTGGGCCTGTCACCCGGCCAGATCACCCCCTGGACAGACCTGAACGCCCCCTCGCCTGCCCGTAACCGTCTGGTTTCCCTGGCTTTGCGCCCGGCCCCGATCACCGATGCCTGGATGAGCGAAGGCCCGAAACTGGCTGATCTACTCGGCGCAACCAAAGACCTGACACTGGTCGAGGCGCAATCACCGCGGGACGAGGCTTTGGCCATTGCCCTGCGCCTGCGAAAGGCTGCTGAAACCGGTCAGACCGCCGCCCTGATCACGCCCGATCGCATGTTGACCCGTCAGGTCAGCGCCGCGCTGGATCGGTGGAACATTCTGGCGGATGACAGCGCCGGTTTGCCGCTGCAACTCTCTCCTCCGGGCCGGTTTCTGCGACATGTGGCTGGTCTGTTCACGCGCCGTCTGGAGGGCGAGGCGCTGCTTACCTTGCTAAAACACCCTTTGTGCCATGACGGCAGTGAACGCGGTAACCATTTGCTGCACACGCGTGATCTGGAACTGGACCTGCGCCGCAATGGCCCGCCATTTCCGGATGGCACCAGCCTCACCGCATTTGCAGTACGCAAAGAAGCCCCCGAGGCCTGGGTTCAATGGGTTGTTCACCACTTCTGCGATCAACAGATCGGTGGCGAGTTGGCGCTTTCCGACTGGGTAGATCAGGTCACAACACTGGCCGAGGCGATCTCGGCTGGCAGTGCAGGTGAAACCGGCACGTTGTGGGACAAGAACGCGGGTCAAAAGGCACTGGCAGTGCTGAATTCCCTCAGGGATGAGGCGCAACATGGCGGGCCGATGACAGCCCATGATTTTGCCGATCTTCTGGGCGCGTTGCTTGCAGGGGAAGAGGTCCGCGACCGCGACGCGCCACATCCGCATATCATGATCTGGGGCACACTCGAAGCGCGGGTACAAGGTGCGGACCTGTTGATCCTTGGCGGATTGAACGAAGGCAGTTGGCCAGAAGCTCCGGCTCCTGACCCCTGGCTGAACCGGCAGATGCGTGACAAAGCGGGGTTGTTGCTGCCCGAACGGCGGATTGGCCTGTCGGCGCATGATTTTCAACAGGCCATCGGCGCGCCCGAGGTCTGGCTAACCCGCGCAACCCGCTCGGACGATGCGGAAACGGTGCCGTCCCGTTGGGTGAACCGGCTGACAAACCTGTTGCAAGGCCTGCCTGAGCAGGGTGGCCCCCAAGCGCTGGCCGAAATGCGCGCCCGTGGCCAAAACTGGCTGAATTGGTCCGACGCTCTGGAAGACGCGCCGCGCATTGACCCCGCGCAACGCCCATCCCCGCGCCCGCCAGTTGCCGCGCGTCCACGTCACCTGTCAGTAACGGAAATCAAGCGGCTAATTCGCGATCCTTATGCCATCTATGCCAAGCATGTGCTGCGTTTGAAACCTCTCGACCCGCTTGTCCAGGCACCCGACGCGTTGCTGCGGGGGATCGTAATCCACGAAATCCTCGAACATTTCGTCAAGGATAGCGTGCTCGACAACGCCTTGCTGACGCGTGAGAATTTCCTGAAGCGCGCGCACGCATTGCTGGAGCAGCATGTCGCCTGGCCCACGGCGCGGCACCTGTGGCTTGCGCGACTGGAACGGATCGCAGACGACTTTATCAGCGCCGAACTTTCGCGCCGGGGTGATGGCGGGCCAGTGGCCTTTGAAGCGGCGATGAAGCTGGTGCTGAACCCGCTGGACTTCACCATAACAGGGCGCGCCGACCGGATCGATCACAACAGCCGGGGGGCCTTGCGGATCATCGACTATAAAACCGGCGCGCCTCCGACAGAAAGCCAGCAGTCCAAATTCGACAAGCAATTGCTGATCGAGGCCGCAATGGCCGAGCAGGGCGGTATCGAAGGGCTTGACCCGATGGCGGTGGCAGAGGCGATCTTCATCGGGATGGGTGGTGCCTATAAAGAGGTGCCCGCGCCGCTGCTGAAAGAACCCGCCGACAAGGTTCTAGCCGAGCTGAAAGAGCTGATTTCGGCTTATTTAGAATCTGATCAGGGGTATTCGTCCCGCCGAATGCTACACAAGGATACGGATATCGGTGACTATGATCATCTGGCCAGGTTCGGCGAGTGGGACCGGACAGCCGAAACGCGCCCCGAGGATTTGACATGAGCGCGCGCAACGAAGCAACCGAACGGCAGGTGCAGGCCGCGCGACCAGATGCCTCGACCTGGCTGGCCGCCAATGCGGGGTCTGGAAAGACACGGGTTCTGACCGATCGGGTGGCGCGCCTGCTGCTGGGTGGCGTCCAACCGCAGCACATTCTTTGCCTGACCTATACCAAAGCCGCTGCCAGCGAGATGCAGAACCGGTTGTTTGACCGTCTTGGCAAATGGGCCATGCTGGAAGATGCCAGGCTGCAAAAGGACCTGGCCGAATTGGGCGTGACTGGCACCATCGATTCAGATCGATTGGCCCAAGCGCGCACCCTGTTTGCCCGCGCCATTGAGACGCCGGGTGGCTTGAAGATTCAGACAATTCACTCTTTCTGCGCCTCGTTGCTGCGTCGTTTCCCGCTCGAGGCAGGGGTCAGCCCGCAGTTTTCGGAAATGGAAGACCGTGCGGCAGCTTTGCTAAGGGAAGAAATTGTTGAAGATTTTGCAGAAGGCCCGCAGGCCGGGCTGATCGAAGACGTGGCCCGGTTTGTCACCGATACAGGCTTTGACAAGCTGACTGCGGCGATCACCCAGAAACGCAACCTGTTCGCGCAGCAACTGGATTGGTCTGATCTTCTGCAACGCTTCGAACTGCCCTCGCATTTCGACGATAATGCGTTGTTCCAAAGCGTTTTTCAGGGTGGTGAGGTCCAGCTGATCCAATCAATGCTGCCCGTATTGCTCGAAAGTGGCGGCAATAATGCCAAGGCTGCGGCAAGGCTGGCAGGGTTCACCGGCGCACGATTGGCTCACTTGCCCATGCTGGAAGACGTGCTGCTGACCGGAAAAGGCGCAAAAGAACCGTTTACCGCCAAGATCAACGGCTTTCCCACCAAGCCCCTTCGCGAAGGTGCGCTGACTGACCGGATGCCTCAACTCGAAGCTCTCATGCTGCGAGTCGAGGCTGCGCGTGAACGCCGACTGGCGCTGGTTGCCGCCCAGAAAACCGCCGTTTTGCACCGCTTTGCCGCTGCATTTCTACCGGAATATGAACGCCGCAAGCAGTTGCGGGGGTGGCTGGATTTCGACGACCTGATCCTGCGCGCACGTCAGGTTCTGAATGACCCGGCGGTGGCCGAATGGGTGCTGTACCGTCTAGACGGGGGTATCGACCACATTCTTGTCGACGAAGCGCAAGACACCAGCCCCGATCAATGGGATGTGGTCGAAAAACTGGCTCAGGAATTCACCAGTGGGGAAGGGGCCCGATCAGGGGTCGAGCGCACGATTTTCGTGGTCGGCGATAAAAAGCAATCGATCTATTCCTTTCAGGGCGCCGACCCGCAAGCTTTTGACCGGATGCAGGAAGAGTTTGACCGAAAACTCGCTGAATCAGGCTCTAAACTGTGGGATTCGACGCTGGAATATTCATTCCGATCCTCCAGCGCGATCTTGTCTCTGGTCGACACGCTTTTTGAGAACCGCGCCGATGCGGGATTTCAGAAGGAAAGCCAGCACCGCGCCTTCAAATCCGATTTGCCCGGTCGGGTTGATCTTTGGCCCGTCGTCGAGAAAGTCGAAGACGCGGAAGAGGGGGATTGGACCGATCCGGTGGACCGGCCCGGATCGCGGCATCATACCGTTATTCTGGCCAAACGGGTGGCTGAGACGATCAAAGAAATGATCGATGGCGGCGAAACGATCCCTGAAGACGGGGACACGCAGGGCCAGTTTGTTCGACGCAAAGTGCAACCGGGTGATTTTCTGATCCTTGTGCAACGCCGGTCCGACTTGTTTGCCGAAATCATTCGCGCCTGCAAGGTTGCCGGGCTTCCCATCGCCGGGGCGGACAGGCTGAAAGTGGGTGCCGAACTTGCGGTCAAGGATCTGGCTGCGCTGCTTAGCTTTCTGGCCACGCCCGAAGACAGCCTGTCGCTGGCGACAGTTCTGAAATCCCCACTGTTCGGATGGTCCGAGCAGCAGCTTTTCGATCTGGCCCATCGGCGGGAGGAGCAATTCCTGTGGGCTGCTTTGCGCAGACGCGCCGACGATTTCCCCAAAACCCTGGCCGTGCTGAACGATCTGCGCAGTCAGATCGACTTTCTGCGCCCCTATGACCTGATCGAACGCATTCTGACCCGACATGACGGGCGGCGAAACCTGTTGGGCCGACTGGGACCCGAGGCAGAAGACGGTATCAATGCCCTGCTGTCGCAGGCGTTGGCCTACGAGCGGACGGATATCCCCAGCCTGACGGGATTTCTGGTCTGGATGCAGACCGACGATCTGGAAATCAAACGACAGATGAGCGGGGTCGGCAATATGATCCGGGTGATGACGGTGCACGGCTCGAAAGGTCTGGAGGCTCCGATCGTCATTCTGCCGGATACCGGCAAACGTCAGCCGCCACGCGACGCCGAAATCATGGTGGCAGACGGGACACCGCTGTGGAAGGTTTCGGCAGACCAATCGCCAAACCTGATCACTCACGCCCGGTCAGAGGCGCGCACCCGCGAGGAAAACGAGCGGCTTCGCTTGCTATATGTGGCTCTAACACGGGCCGAAAAGTGGCTGATCGTGTCGGCGGCGGGTGATCTGGGTAAAGATGGCAACAGCTGGTACCAGATGGTAGAGGCGGCGATGGAAAAGGCCGGGGCAACGCAACTGCCTGGTTCAGATACACGTCGGCTGTCCCATGGCGACTGGGATGGGTTGCCATTGGTCGAGCAGTCAGTTGCATCGGCCAAACATGCAGAACTGCCCGACATGTTCCTGCACCCCGCACCGGAACCAGTTGTACCGGCAGCCTCTATCAGCCCTTCGGATCTGGGTGGGGCCAAGGCGTTGCCGGGTGACGCTGGTATGGATGAAGACGCTGCTAAACTGCGCGGAACCCGCGTGCACCTGCTGCTTGAGCATCTGCCCAAAGTCACGCAGAACCACTGGCCAGAGCTTTGTGCCCGCCTGCTGCCCGACATGAGGCAAGAGGATCAGGGCGCATTGCTGACCGAAGTCACAGGCGTACTGACATCCGAAAGCCTGCGACACATTTTCACGCCGGACACATTGGCCGAAATACCTGTTACTGCCGACCTGAACGGGCAGCGAATGTATGGGATTGTCGACCGCCTGATCGTGACAGACACCGATGTCCATGTGATTGATTTCAAATCAAATGCCACCGTTCCGAACCGGGTCAAAGATTGCCCCGAAGGGTTACTTCGCCAAATGGGCGCGTATGCGCAGGCCCTGTCGCAGATCTATCCAAACCATAAGATACGCACCGCAATCCTCTGGACAAGAACGGCAAATCTTATGTGGCTGCCACACGATCTTGTGACAGATGCCCTGGCCTGCACCCAGATATCTTGACCTTGCCTACTGCCGCCCCTACCTTCACAACCCAAGCGCATTTCATTCAGGAGACATAATATGTCGACCGTAGCCGTCACCGACGAAACCTTTGACGCCGAAGTCAAGAACTCGGACGTTCCAGTTGTAGTGGATTTCTGGGCCGAATGGTGCGGACCCTGTAAGCAGATCGGTCCGGCACTGGAAGAGCTGGCCGCCGAATATGGCGGCAAGGTCAAGATCGCCAAGGTGGACGTGGACAACAACCCGAACTCTGCCGCCGCCATGGGCGTGCGCGGCATTCCGGCGCTGTTCATCTTCAAGGACGGTCAGGTTGTATCGAACCGCGCAGGCGCTGCCCCCAAAGCCGCGCTGCAAAGCTGGATCGACGAATCCATCTAATCTGGCGATAACGAATTGTTCGAAAGGCGCCTCTGATCGGGGCGCCTTTTTTGTTGAATCGGCGGGGAAACCAATGGCGAAAACGCGCGTTCTTGTAGAATTCGGGATGGGCACATCCCTGCGCCGAATGGACTATACCGAAGCGTCGCTGCGGGCGATCAGGGACGCACTGTGGCACAACTCGGTCAATATGGCCGAACTGTTTGGTTTCCCGAAAGAGGCGATGATCATCGATGCCGAAATCGGCGTGCAGCAGCCGGATCAAGTGGATACCGACGCCCTCAAAGCCGTTTTCCCTTATGGCCAGCCCAACATTACCGTCACAAAGGGTGGGCTGGACATCGAAAAACCGCATGGCGACGGCCACACGGTCATCGCCAATGCTGCACTGATCGTTTCTTTCGACATGGAACCGACGCAATGAGTGAAAAGCGGATCATCCTGGAAATGGGCACTGGCAATGACCTTTATGGTCAGGATTATACCAAAGCAGCCCGCCGCGCGGTTCAGGACGCGCTGCATCATTCATCCATCACGCTGTTTTCAAAACTGGGGATCGATCACAACGAAATGCGCGTGCGCGTGACAATCGGCGTTCAGAATCCGGAACAGGTGAATTGCGAGTTGGTTGCTGTCGACTTGCCACGGGGCCGGGCCGAGGTTCGCGCGGTTAAAGGTGGTATGGATATCGCCGATGAAGAAGCTGGCACTCTGCACGTCATTGCAACTGCTGCGGTCGAGGCCTTTTTGCCCGATCTTGCCGGGAAATACGCCCAGGGCTGAGCAACGAAAAAGCCGCTCGGAAATCCGGGCGGCTGGTTCGGTTTGACGATCTGTCGGTTGGATCAGATTTTAGCGATATCCGCGCGGCTCAGACCGATATCGTCCAGCTGCGTGTCGCTGAGTTCCGACAGAAGGTTCCGTGTTTTACGGGCTTCATTCCATGCGACAACATTGTCGAATGCATTGATGAAAACGTCCGCCACGTGCAGGATGGTAGCTGCTCCGAGCGGCGCATGAATATTAGCTGTAGTTGCCATGTGCGCAGTCCTTATTGAAGAAACAGCCGACCCGTTGTCGGTTGTGAGCCTCATCTAGTACCGCTTGGCCGGACTCACAATTGCTGGTCCGGTAACCCCGAATTGCATTTTTTGCATATCTTTTGGGCAGTTTGGCAATGGGTTGCGCCAACAACCGGTCCGGCCCATATATACCGCCAGCAAAAGCGGAGACGATCATGGCAGATAACGACTTTCCCGGTTGGCACGGCACAACGATCATTGGCGTCAAGAAGGACGGTCATGTCGTCATTGCCGGCGACGGTCAGGTGAGTCTGGGTCAAACCGTGATCAAGGGCACTGCGCGCAAGGTGCGCCGCCTGTCTCCCGGAGGGTTCGAGGTCGTGGCAGGTTTTGCCGGATCGACAGCGGATGCCTTCACATTGCTGGAACGGCTCGAAGCCAAGCTTGAGGCTACGCCCGGTCAACTGGCCCGCGCCTCGGTTGAACTCGCCAAGGACTGGCGCACCGACAAGTATCTGCAAAAGCTTGAGGCGATGCTGATCGTGACAGACGGCAGAGATCTTCTTGTCATCACCGGGGCAGGGGACGTTCTGGAACCCGAACACAATGTGGCTGCCATCGGGTCGGGAGGCAATTTCGCTCTGGCCGCCGCGCGTGCCATGATGGACAGCGACAAATCCGCAGAAGACATCGCCCGGCAATCCATGGCCATCGCAGCAGATATCTGCGTCTACACCAATGGCAACCTGACGGTTGAGACGATCTCAGGCTAAAAGCGCCTTGATCTCTTTGCCTTTCCATCGACGGTGCATGCCGACCAGCCCCAGGACCGCCGCTACGATCACGATGTAATAGGGCACGCGGATATCGATGCTCATCAACCCGCCACCGATCAATGACATGATCCCCCCCGCAAGACAGAACACGGCGGTGGCCACGCCCATGGCCCAGCCCTGATCCGCCTCGCTCACGCTTGAGGAGAACAGGCCCAACAGCGTTGGATAGGCGATGCCGAACAGGAAATAGAAGAAAAACACGGGGACATAGCTGAATACACCGCTTGGGCTGAAGGCAAAGGCAAACCCGCAAATGACCATCACCACAAGCGACGTGTAAATGATCGCGTGTTTGCTGAACCTTTCCTGGGCAGGCTTCACCAGGAACGTACTGGAAAAGGCCAACGCCACACCGATGACAACCATCGCCACGCTGCCCCCGATGACCCCATACCCGAATGCGCTGGTCAGGAAATTGTCGACAAACACGTAGAATGTGACATTGGCGATCATGAAAAACGAATAGACCGGCAAGATTTTCAGAACCAAAGGGTGTTCGCCAACTGCGATCAGACTGTCGGTAATATCGCGGGGACGAAACACAAAGGGCTCGCGCTTGGTTCGGGTGTCCTTGAAAAACAGAAGCACCAGAAGAATCGCGGTCAACACCAACACGAACGCGCCATAGAACGGGGTTTTCAGCGTGGCAAAGCCGCCAAACAGCGCCGAATCCGACAAAACCGCGCCGATGATCGGCCCGCCGACAAGGCCAAAGCTGACACCTGTCACGATGTAGCCCATGTTTCGGTCCCGGTCAGACGCGTCAGTGCTGCCATCGATCATCGCTGCCTGCGCGATGGGCTGATTGCCCGCAGTGAACCCGGTAATCGAACGGCCGACGATCAGCAGAAGCAGGTTATTGAGATAAAGCGCCACAATGGTCAGCGCATATCCGGCCAACGCCCCCCCAAGGCAGACCAGCAACGCATTCTTTCGCCCGATCGAGTCAGACACTTTCGAGACATAAACAACACCCAGAAACCACGACAGGAAAAAACATCCGATCACCAGACCGTAGTAAAAATGCCTGCGGCCGACAGGCGTACTTTCAGGCAGGAAACCCGAGTTCGTTTCCATGATCAGCGAATTGATGATGGGAAAGACCAGGCCTTGCCCGATCAGATCCACAAACACCACAAACAACAGGGTAATCTTGGCAATCTTCGTCATTCTGTATGCTCCTGACGCTCGTAACCCTGACGCAACCGTAACAGAGGGTTCGTGTTTTCCCCAAGCAAAGGATTTGCAAACCGCATGAGGCATTGTTAACCAACGCGGCCAAGACCTGCGGTTTGCTTGTTTTCGTCAAAGCCATGATTACCTAGACCGCATCACGCAAATACGACCGAGAGGATTGCCCTTTGACCGACCTGACCCCGCGCGAGATTGTCTCGGAACTGGATCGTTTCATCATCGGGCAAAAGGATGCCAAGCGCGCTGTGGCCGTTGCCCTACGCAACCGCTGGCGTCGCAAGCAGTTGCCGGACGATATTCGCGAAGAGGTGTATCCAAAGAACATCCTTATGATCGGCCCGACCGGTGTCGGCAAGACCGAGATCAGCCGCCGTCTGGCCAAGCTGGCGCGCGCACCCTTTATCAAAGTCGAAGCCACGAAGTTCACAGAGGTTGGCTATGTCGGTCGCGACGTGGAACAAATCATTCGCGATCTGGCCGATGCCGCCATTCTACAAACACGGGAATTCATGCGCGAAGACGTCAAGGCCAAAGCCTATCAAGCCGCCGAAGACCGCGTGATTGACGCCATCGCTGGTACGGATGCCCGTGAAGGCACACGAGAGATGTTCCGCAAAAAGCTCAAGGCGGGTGAACTGGATGAGACGGTCATCGAACTGGACGTCGCGGACAGTTCAAACCCGATGCCGATGTTCGACATTCCGGGACAGC
This sequence comes from Ruegeria sp. O6, assembly GCF_056535045.1. Classification (NCBI taxonomy): domain Bacteria; kingdom Pseudomonadati; phylum Pseudomonadota; class Alphaproteobacteria; order Rhodobacterales; family Roseobacteraceae; genus Ruegeria; species Ruegeria sp. O6. Next base: position 34,772 of record NZ_JBQERM010000007.1, read on the forward strand.
CTGGCAGTCAGATGGGGATGATGAATCTGGGCGATATCTTTGGCAAGGCGTTTGCCGGGCGTACTGTCAGGAAACGTCTTACTGTCGCCGAAAGCTATGACGTGCTGATCGGAGAAGAGGCAGACAAGCTGCTGGACGATGAGACGGTCACCCGCACCGCATTGGAATCGGTGGAACAGAATGGCATCGTTTTTCTGGACGAGATTGACAAGGTCTGCGCCCGCACAGAAGCACGTGGTGGTGATGTAAGTCGCGAAGGTGTGCAGCGCGACCTGCTGCCCCTGATCGAAGGCACAACCGTCTCGACAAAACACGGTCCGGTGAAAACCGACCACATCCTGTTCATCGCATCCGGTGCGTTCCATATCGCCAAACCGTCAGACCTTTTGCCCGAGCTGCAAGGCCGTCTGCCCATCCGGGTAGAGCTGCGCGCGCTGACCGAGGAAGACTTCGTGCGCATCCTGACTGAAACCGATAACGCACTGACCCGGCAGTATACAGCCCTCATGGCCACCGAAGAGGTCACGGTTGGGTTTACCGAAGATGGTATTGCCGCCTTGGCACGGATCGCAGCCGACGTGAACCAGAGCATTGAAAACATTGGTGCGCGGCGACTTTACACAGTCATGGAACGGGTCTTTGAAGAGCTGTCATTCGCTGCACCAGACAGGGCCGGAACAGAAATAACTGTCGACGCACAATTCGTGGACGACAATCTGGGTGAATTGACCAAATCAGCAGATTTGAGCCGTTACGTTTTGTAGCAGCTCGGATCCGATACTGCCGCTTTTCCCTTTTGCCAACTGGAAGCATGGCGGTTTGTCTGAGGCACGCCACGTTGGAGGCACGTGGCGATCGAACCTCAACTGGGAAATTGAGGCGGAAATGCCTGGACAATGCGGCCTCAGGGGGCAGGCGTTTAGCGTTTTTTCGCCAAAACGTACCCAGTGGTAGTGGAACAACCTTGAAATTGCGCCCTTAAGTTGACACTAGGCACTTGCATTTATTGGCAAAGGTTATCTGATCGTGTCCATCACTCCTGTTCTTCTTTGCGGTGGTTCTGGCACCCGTCTTTGGCCGCTGTCCCGGAAATCCTATCCCAAGCAGTTTACAGCGATCACCGGGGACGAGACCCTGTTTCAATCCTCGGCCCGGCGCGTGTCAGGGTCGGACTATGATGCACCGGTAGTGGTGACCGGATCTGATTTCCGGTTTATCGTGACTGAACAATTGCAGGCGGCTGGCATTGATCCAGGCACGATTCTGATTGAACCTGAGGGGCGCAACACCGCGCCGGCGGTTCTGGCGGCAGCCCTCCATGTGGCAAAGTCCGACCCCGAAGCCCTATTGCTGGTTCAGCCCTCCGACCATGTTGTACCTGATGCTGACGCCTTTCGTGCAGCCGTGGCTGCAGGTGTGCCAGCAGCCCAAGCCGGGCAGTTGGTAACCTTTGGGATAACACCGGATCGGCCCGAGACCGGCTATGGCTATCTTAAACTGGCTGGAGCACCGGAGGGCACCGCTCCTGTCAAACTCGACAGCTTTGTCGAGAAACCAGATGTTGAAACCGCCTCTGCGATGCTGGCCGACGGCAAGCATCTGTGGAATGGTGGCATTTTCCTTTTCAGGGCCTGTGACGTCATCGCCGCTTTTGAAACCCACGCCCCGACACTGATGGCTCCGGTCCGGGCCGCTTGCGAAGCTGCCAAAACGGATTTGGGTTTTCTACGGCTGGACCCAGAGGCCTGGAAGCAGGCCGAAGATATCTCGATCGACTATGCGGTGATGGAAAAGGCCGACAACCTGAGCGTTGTTCCATTTTCTGCTGGCTGGTCTGACCTGGGTGACTGGGGTTCGGTTTGGCGTGAGGCGGGACCGGATGACAACGGAGTTGTGGCCACAGGTAATGCGACCTCAATAGACTGTAATGACACGCTTTTGCGTTCTGAGGCGGGTAATTTGGAAGTGGTCGGCATCGGCCTGAAGGACATAATCGCTGTGGCTACATCCGACGCGGTTTTGGTGGCGGACAAATCCCGTGCGCAAGACGTGAAGAAGGCTGTCGAGGCGCTCAAAGTCAAGGGCGCAAGCCAGGCCACCATTTTTCCCAAGGATTTCCGCCCGTGGGGTTGGTTTGAAAGCCTGGTGGTTGGCGGACGTTTTCAGGTCAAGCGTATTCATGTACACCCCGGCGCAGCACTATCGCTACAAAGCCATCACCACCGGTCCGAACACTGGATTGTTGTTGAGGGAACCGCGAAGGTGACCGTCGATGACGACGTCAAGCTGGTCACTGAAAACCAGTCCGTATACATTCCGCTTGGCGCTGTGCATCGCATGGAAAACCCAGGCAAGGTTCCAATGGTGCTGATCGAAGTGCAGACCGGAAGCTATCTGGGCGAAGATGACATCATCCGCTATGAGGACGTCTATTCCAGGGTCTAGGACACGGTTGGATAACCGCTTTAGACTGACCGGGTGGCCGAAGGAAAACGGAAATGGAAAACGATCTCAATGCAGCCAAGAAGCGGCAGGTTGTCTATGACCTGACCGAGGTGCTTTTAGCCTCGACCGGTAAGCTGCGTTATTACGGGATCGCCAGGGTCGTTGCCGAGATTGGCGCTGAGCTCAGAAAACAGGACGCGTCCGTCAGATTCGCCGTTTTCTCGCAGGGTCATAATGAACTTCTAGAAGTATTCCCAACCATACGAGCAGATGGTGGCGTTGACCTGAACGTTCCAATCGGTATCCGGCAATTGCGCGTGCGCAGTCACCACTACACCAAGTCAATTATGAGGGATCTGGTGCTGGCGGCCGTCAGACCGCTGGTCGGGCGCAGAAACCGCAAAGCCTGGGAGGCGATAGCCCCAGACATGACGCCCATCGACATGTCTGGAAAGACGTTGGTGAGTTGTGGGCGGCCCAAGTTGATCGTTGAAATCCTGTGCACTCTGGATCGTAAAGGGGTGTCTTGCGATATCATTCCATTGCTGCATGACATGATCCCCATGCACGATTTTGAACACCAGCTGGCAAGTTTCCCGCGCAACTTCATAGGGGATAACCAACTGCTGGTTTCCCGCGCCAAGGCGCTGTTAACAAACTCCGAATTTACGCGACAGGAAGTTCTGGACTTCTCCGAAAAAGGTGTTCTGCCGGAAGCGCCAGAGGTCTACGCAGTCCCCTTGGTTCATGAATGCCCCGAGGGAACCGAGCAATCCGAGCAAGATATTCCGGATAATCCATATATCATGACAGTTGGATCGATGCTGGGCCGCAAGAACCTGGATGTCGTATTCGAAGCATTGCGCATTCTGAAGCGTGACGGGAAAGACGTACCCACTTTGGTTCTGGCAGGGGCGTTGCGTCACAAAACAAGCACCTATCTGCAATCAGACGAATGCACAACGATCCGTGAGCACGTGGTCTTCCGCGAGAACCCCAATCAGACAGACCTTGTAAACCTGTACAAGAATGCTTTGGCACTTGTCATGCCTAGCCGAATGGAGGGCTGGGGTTTACCCGCCGGTGAAGCCTTGTGGTTCGGTACACCAGCGCTTTGCTCTACTGCGGCGGTTCTGAAAGAAGTGTGCGGAGATCTTGGTGTCTATTTCGATCCAGATCGGCCTGATCAACTTGCAAACCATATCACAAGGCTGCTGACAGATCCGGAGTTCGCTCAGAACCTTCGCGCACGCATTGCTGCGCATAAACCGCAGCTTCGCGCTTGGTCGAACGTTGCAGCGGACGTGCGAGCGGTATTGCAAAGACTGGACTAACGGGACCGTTACCCATCCCGGCAATAGAGCCCATAAACTTTGAAAGGACTGTCATGCCTGGCAATTCCCCTCTAAAATGTCACGTGGTTTTGGTCCAATCGACCTCGGCGCTGCGCGCAGGTCTCCGCATTACTCGGCATTCTGTCAGGCAGACGCCACACTCGCCGTCAAGAGTCAGCCCTTCTGTTGTGTGAACCTCAATTTTCCAGAAAAGCGCGATTACTTGCTCATGAAGTCGAGTTAGTCGCAAAAGCCCTTAAAATCAGTACACTTCGGTATTACTGCGAAACAATCCAAGAAGATGAGACCACTTCATCTGGCAGACTGCATGGAGAGTAAGCTATGAACGCCCCTACGTTTAACCAAGATGGCAAAAAAGTATTCTTCGATATCTCAGGACTAATCGACTATATCAAAAAAGTTGATCGCTACTCGGGCATTCAGCGTGTTGTTGTTGAGTTGATCTCAGAGTTTTCTAAACTAAGCGATCCAAAGCTTGTTTACCTTTGTTGGTGCGATGCAAACTCCGGTGTTCAGCGCTGTTTGCTTCTGGAGGAAATGGGTCGAGAAACCCTTACGTCGCCAGCTAAGCTGCGGCAGATTTTCTATCCTTGGAAATCCGCGCGCTCAAATCTTCCAATGTTGGACGGGTACCGGAACCGCCCTGCAAAGTATTTCTTCCACCGCACCAAATTGGATGTGATGAGCTTTCTCAGAAGAGAGTCCGTATTTCGAAAAAAGGACATGTCATCAGAGATGTGGCGCGCGGCCCGGCGGAAGAAAGCACCAGTCGAAACCTCGGGGTCTCGCCGAACCGAGCAACCTTTGTTCGATGTGGCAATAGAAGGTGACCATCTTGTGCTTCTGGACAGCAGTTGGCTGGCGCGCCACACTCAGGCGTTCAAAAAGGCGAAAGCGAGTGGGATGGAAGTACATTCGCTGGTGTACGATCTGATCCCTATCGTGGCACCACAGTTTACAGCTGGAAGCATGCCTTATGTATTTTATGACTGGCTTTTAGACAGTCGGGAGTACACAAGCCGCTACATGACAATCTCTGAGGCGACCCGGCAGGATCTTTTACGCTTTTTTCAAGCACACGATATCCAGAGAAATGCGACCGCTGTTCCCTTGGCGCAGGCGGGGTTGTCCAAGATTGGGCTCGAAGACGAGAATGCCCAGAAACAAGGGCCCGTGTCTTCGCGGATTTCGTTCGACGCTTTCCCCCATCTTGAAGACGCCAGCCAGCTAAGTGTCCACCTGCGGAAAATTATTGGTGAGCCTTATGCGCTTTGTGTTGGTACGGTCGAACCACGCAAGAATATCTGGCGCACCGCGATGGCGTGGAAGTACCTTGTTGATCAGGGCCATGTTGATCTGCCTAAGCTTGTGTTTGCCGGCCGCAAAGGCTGGCTTACAGACGAGTTCGATAACCTATTGGAGGGGACAGGCGATATATACGGCTATGTAAGCATGGTTGACGGACCAACAGATGAGGAGCTTGGCGTCCTTTACAAGAACTGCCAGTTCGTGCTGATGCCGAGTGTTTACGAGGGATGGGGCCTGCCCGTGGGCGAGGCGTTGGCCTACGGAAAAACGGCCGTAGTCGCCCAGAATAGCTCGCTCGTCGAAGTAGGAATGGATCTTGTTGAATATTGTGATGCAATGAGCGTCCAAAGCATCGGCGAGGCCGTCTTAAGGCTCAATAACGCTGCCCACCGTTCAGAACTGGAAGAAAAAATCAAAACCGCGCCACTGCGCAGTTGGTCAGATGTGGCTCGGGATATGGGGCGGGCAATGTACGCACCCAAAAAAACCGATGCATATTGACGTCTTTCACGACTTATCGCAGGCCCAATCTTTCATCAGAAAGTCCGCGCTCTTGGTTCTAAGCTTGGGTTCGCAGGTTTCAATTCCAATACAGAGCTTTGAATTGGCCAGTTTTGTAGCCCTTGCGCGTGAAATAATACTAAAGCGGTCTTGCACACACTACTAAGTTGACAAAAAAGCACTGCTCATGTCGGCCAGGATTTTCCGACAGGCAAAAGACAAAACAGAAAGGGATTAAGAGTGACAAAAACTGCTATCGTCACAGGTATCACAGGACAGGATGGTGCCTATCTCGCTCAGCTGTTGCTGAACAAGGGTTATAACGTCGTGGGGACCTTCCGTCGGGTTGTTTCCACGAATTTCTGGCGCATTGAAGAGCTTGGTATTCGTAACCATCCCAATCTGGATCTGTCGGAACTCGACCTGACTGACATGGGGACAATGATCCGGCTTATTCAGAAGGTGGAACCGGATGAGATCTATAACTTGGCGGCTCAAAGCTTTGTGGGCGTCTCGTTTGAACAACCGCACACAACCGCACAGATCACCGGCGTTGGCGCACTTTATTTGCTGGAAGCTATCAGAATAGTGAACCCCAAAATCCGGTTCTACCAGGCTTCCACTTCCGAAATGTTCGGCAAGGTTCAGGAAGTACCGCAGCGCGAGACGACTCCGTTCTGGCCGCGCAGCCCCTACGGTGTTGCCAAACTATACGCGCATTGGATGACCATCAATTATCGAGAAAGCTACGATATATTCGGCAGCTCAGGTATTCTGTTCAACCACGAAAGCCCTTTGCGAGGGTTGGAGTTCGTAACACGCAAAATCACTGACGCGGTTGCCAAAATCAAACTGGGTCAACTTGATTGCCTTGAGCTGGGCAATCTTGACGCAAAGCGCGATTGGGGGTTTGCCCGGGATTACGTGGATGGCATGTGGCGTATGCTGCAAGCTGATGAACCCGATACATTTGTACTGGCGACCGGTCGCACCGAGACAGTGCGGGATTTTGTCTCCATGGCTTTCAAGAGCGCGGGTATCGAGCTGCGTTTTGAAGGTGAAGGTGAGAAAGAAGTGGCGGTGGACGCCGAAGGCAGCCGTGTTCTTGTGAGGATTAGCCCCAAATTCTATCGCCCTGCTGAAGTGGATTTGCTGATTGGCGACGCGAGCAAGGCAAAACAAGAGCTTGGTTGGGAGGCGACAACATCTTTGGAGGAACTCTGCCAGATGATGGTTGAGGCGGATCTTGCACGTAACGAAAAGGGTGTGTCCTTTTGATGCCGGCACCCCGAGTTCTGATTACCGGACGCTATGGCTTTACCGGACACTATGCCGCAATAGAGCTTGCAGAAGCAGGGTGGGACGTTTGGGGCACCGGAACAAATCCGGCCCCCAAGCCTGATTCCCAATATCTGGAAGCAGATTTGACAGATTCATCGGGTCTAGAGCAGGTCATTACCCATGTCGCTCCGGACGCGGTGCTGCATTTGGCAGGGGTCGCATTTGTGGCACACGGAACCGCCGAGAGCTTTTATCAGGTCAATCTGATGGGGACGCGGTGCTTACTAGAAGCGCTTGCCAACACCGGACATGGCCGCAAAGCCGTCGTTCTGGCCAGTAGCGCGAATATCTATGGTAACGCCGCCGTGCCATCCATAGGGGAATCTACCCCCCCGGCACCTGTTAACGATTACGCGGTTTCAAAACTTGCAATGGAGCACATGGCCCGGCTGTATAACGACCGTCTTCCTGTCGTTATTGCCCGACCATTCAATTATACCGGTCTTGGCCAGGACCCCAAGTTTCTTGTTCCCAAGATCGTTTCTCATTTCCGGCGTAAGCAGCCACAGATAGAATTGGGAAACCTGGATGTCGCGCGGGACTTTTCCGATGTACGCGATGTTGCGCGAGTATACAGGTTGCTTCTGGAAAACGCGCCCGAAGGTGAAACCGTGAATATCTGCTCCGGTAAAGCAACCGCGCTGGCAGAGATTCTGGACATGTGCCGAACCATAACCGGCCATGAGATCGAGGTGGTGTCTAATCCTGCCTTTATGCGTGCACAAGAAATCAAGGTTCTGATGGGCGATCCCACACTTCTGGAAAACCTGATCCCGATCGGCATCCGTCACACTCTGGAAGAGACGCTGAAATGGATGCTGAAGGAGTGACCTGAAGCATCTCGATTGCCGCCGCCAGAGGTTCTTGGCAGAACAATCGGCCGTAGCATCCGGATACCATCGCCAACTGGATTGTATATGAACTGCAGGAAAAGGTGATTGGATCTCTGATTCACATCACCGTTTATGGCCGTCTACTTTCTTATCCAGAACGGCTTGGGGTCAGAGTGATATCAGATTAAGGGTGTTTTGATCCTTCGCCGATCACACCTAAGCTTGCAGATCCTCTGACCTAATACGTAACGCGAAGGAACGCGTGATTTCCGAGCCAGAAACGGGATGACCTCTGTCCTGACTTGTACTAACAATCAGGTAAATATCCGAGAAAAGCGCGATCATCTCGGACAAAACCATGCAAATGTGAAAGTACGGAGTATGACTGACACCTTCTATCGCGATTTCGAGGCACGATTTCGTGGCGATCCTTCTCTTATTCGAGAGCGTTTGCGAGTATACCAACCCTTCCTGTCGCCACTTGCCGCTCAGAAAGGGGACGCACAGGCGCTTGATCTGGGATGCGGTCGAGGTGAATGGCTGGAAATTCTGGAAGAGGCTGGCCTGAGTGCACGTGGCGTCGATATCGACAAAGGGATGCTTGATATCGCTCACCAAAAAGGTCTGGCGGTTGAACAGATGGAGGCTCTGCCGGCGTTGAAAGCGCTGCCAGACAACGCGCTTGCCCTAGTGTCCGCATTTCATTTGATCGAGCATCTGCCTTTTGACGATATTCGCGAACTGGTAACAGAGGCGCACCGTGTTTTGCGCCCTGGTGGGCTTTTGATTTTGGAAACACCCAATCCGGAAAATCCACTTGTTAGCTTGGTCAATTTTCATCTTGACCCTACGCACTTGCGACCGCTGCCTCCGGGGTTAACCAGTTTTCTCACCGAGCATGTCGGGTTCGAGCGCAACGTGATTCTTCGTTTGCAGGGCAGTGAGCCAAGAGAGGAAACAGCTGCTCATTTGATCAGTCTTTTCACAGATGTTTCGCTTGATTATGCAGTGGTGGCACAGGTTGATGGACCAGAGATCGGTGCTCTGGATGAGGCGTTTTCGCTTCGAATTGGGATGGACCTGATCCAAGGTGTCTACCGGTTTGACAGAGCATTATCAGAGATTCACCGGGCGCTGGGCAACGTTCCACCTCTCGCCACGGAAGTGTCGAGCCTTCGCGATGATATCATGCAACTGCAAAGAACGCACACAATGACCCAAGTTCAACCCAAGCGCGGAGCGCTTGAAAAAAAGCTGTTCCGCACAACGAACGGGCGTCCAGTCCGGATATTGCGGAGGCTGCTCTTCCACGCGAACGGTAAGCCGCGCGGGATATTTCGTAGGTGGGTATTGAATCACGACGGATCTCCTCGGCGCCAATTCCAGCAATGGATGGCAAGCCCGGAATATCTGGCGCTACACTGGCCGTCGAGCCAACGCTTGAACGCAGCACCTAAATCCTCAGAAGACGATGGCAACGGGGCAACTTTCCTTTCAGGGGGGGCTGAAATCTCGACAACAAAATGGGCTTCACCCGAACCCTTCGTGCAAAACTCGGAACTCGTCATGTCGCGCGGTGCCGAAGGAGGGCACTGGATAACGCACCGAAATGATTCCGTGATTGGCGGGTCTCTTCGTCAGACTGGCCAGTTCCAGGAGCACGCCATTGATGATGTAATGCAGATTCTTGCCCAAAATGGGCATGAAATCGCGACGTCATGTTTCGTGGATATCGGAGCGAATATCGGCTCCCATTCGATCCATGCGGCACGGCGTGGTTTTGACCGCGTTATCGCTTTTGAACCAGACCCGCAAAACTTTCGACTTTTGCGCGCTAACACATTCCTGCATGAGGTAGATCACAAGGTGTCCTGCCACCAAATGGCAGTATCGGACAGAAACGGCACGATGCAGATGGAGCTCTCGCCTTCCAATTTCGGAGACCATCGCCTTCGCGTCTCAGGCGACATCGCGAATAATCTACATGATGAGGGCGATTGGATCCTTCAGGATGTGCCGGTTCGGACCTTTGACAGTTTAGTCGAGGATGGCCTGCTGCCTGAAGACGGGCCCGATTTGATTTGGATCGATACGCAAGGGCATGAAGGTCACGTGCTGGCCTGTGCAAAAAGAATGGCCACAATGCGTTGCCCGGTTGTGCTTGAGTTTTGGCCCTATGGTCTTGAGCGTTCCGGGGGTTACAAAATGTTACGCGACGCAATCGCATCACGCGACGATATCCGGGTCATTGATCTTGGCACATCTAACCCGAATAGCCTAAACCAGCTATCTCTTGATGCGCTTGATCAGATGTACGAGGCATTGCGGCAAGGCGAGTCCAAGGCCGGTTCTCCGCATACTGATCTTTTGCTGATGCCAAATCTTACAGGCTCTTGATACCATTGTTACAATTCAACTACGGAAACCTATCGTGAAACTGCGTCGGGTCTTATCGCGCTTCTTGCATTCTTCCGAAACGCTGCCTTTGTCTGCGCCGGCCCCGCAGATGACTGCAGCTCATCTCGCTGAAATTGCGGAGCGCCAGGAACGGTTACTGCTGGCCACTGGGCAGGTTGCTGCCCGGCAGGTTCAGGCGATGGAAAGGCTTGAATGTATCGCCGACGCAGAATTCCGCATCCATTCTCAATTCGGGGAAGATGGCATTATCGAATGGTTGGTCTCGCAACTGCCAAGCATACCACGCGTCTTTGTTGAGTTTGGAGTTGAAAACTATACCGAAGCGAATACGCGCTTTTTGGTGCGCCACAGGGGGTGGCGCGGTCTGATCATGGATGGGTCAGCCGCGAATATTGCGTATGTTCGGGCAGATCCAATCCACGTCTTCAATGACATAACGCCCGTTGAAGCCTTTATTACTGCGGAAAATATCGACACTCTGCTGATCGAACACGATCTGTCGGGCGAAATTGGCATTCTTAGTGTCGATATTGACGGCAACGATTATTGGGTGCTGGATGCGATTAGCTCCGTATCTCCGGCGATACTGATTGTTGAATACAACGCGATCTTTGGTGATTTGCATAACCTGACTGTCCCTTACGATCCGGGCTTCGAGCGTTTCTCGGCACATTATTCAGGCCAGTATTATGGTGCATCTCTGGGTGCGTTCAAAATGCTGGCCGCTGCGAAAGGGTATCAATTTGTCGGAACAAACTCGGCCGGCGTGAACGCATTTTTCGTACGTGATGACCTCGCCTCACATATCACATCAAAACTTGATACATTTCGCGCATGGCCATCCCGGCACCGGGACTCGCGGGATGAAAATATGGCAATGTCCTTTTTTCGCGGGCTCGATCGTGCAGAACTTATTTTGGATAAGCCTGTTATCGATCTGTCGTCGGGCAAGACGCTGACCCTCCGAGACCTGGGCCCGCTTTACAGTGATCACTGGATAAGCGAAATGTAGAGACCTTAGCCAACCCTGGAACTGCTGACCTTAATTCAGATAGCTGGATCGCGTTACCTAGAAGTGTATTCCATGACAATTCATTAGGTAGATTTCAGTGTATTTAACTGTCTGCAGTCGGTCTTCGGAATCATGGCTTTCGGCGGTCGCGGTTTTGCTCAGCGCCGAAATGCTGCTAAAGGCGGCACGATCCCGGAAACTTGTTTACTGGATAAGTTAAATCTTTGTCTTCAAGTGTGTAGGGGCCGGAACGTCCACAGGAGCTCACTCTTGTTTTCGTCACAACCCTCTGGCCTTTGGGTGCGCCTGTTTGCGTGTAGCCAGCCTTTGCCTGCATGTTCTGAGAATCGAATCATGTTTCAAAATCCACATACTTTTGTGAAAGCGTGGATATTTGGGTTTTTTTGTTTGAGTATTTGTTGATTTGTAGGATTATTGTGGGATGTGTTGAGATGAGATCGAGGCGAGACCGCCAAATGGTCGTTCCTGATTTGTAACCGCTCCGGGATCGCAATCATCGTTAAACAGGATAGAAACAAATGCTGAATCCAAAGACGTCACAGACCGATGAAAGCACCGACCTGCTGTCTCATGCGGTAAAGATAGCTGACCTGGCCAGCGAAGCAGCGCGGGGGTATTTTCGTGGCGCGCTGGGGGTTGAGTTCAAATCGGATGAAAGCCCGGTGACACAGGCCGACAGGGGTGTTGAAGCGCAGGTTCGCGCCTATCTTGGACAGCATTTTCCCGATCACGGCATCTTTGGCGAAGAACATGGGTTCGAGGGTCAGGATTGTCGCGAGGTTTGGATCATCGACCCGATCGATGGAACCCGGTCATTTCTGTCCGGGCATCCGCTTTTTGGATTTCTGTTGGGGCATCTGGTTGACGGTAAACCGGATATCGGCGTGATCGGCATGCCAGCGATAAATGAAATTTTCACCGGCGTTGTTGGCCGGGGCGCCACGTTGAATGGCCGTGAGATCACAACTTCGGCCCAGACGCGGCTGGATCAGTCCATTCTTTTCGTAAACGAAGGGGACAAGATCTATCGCGATCATCCGACGTTATTCGACAGGCTGATGCATTCTGGACAGACCAGACGGTTCGCCTATGATTGCTACCCCCATGCCCTGCTGGCGGCGGGCCATGTGGATGCTGTGATCGACTATGATCTACAGCCCTATGATTACCTGCCAGTGCTGGCCGTGGTTGAAGCGGCGGGTGGCGTGATGACAGATTGGCAGGGTCGGCCGCTTGACCTGAATTCTGACGGCCGGGTGATTTCAGCGGCAACACCCGAACTGCACGGGGAAATGCTGGACTTGGTGAACGGATAGGATCATGGCGATAGTAAGCTTTCTCATCAGCCTGGCCGGAGCCACGATGCTGCTGCTTTATGCAGTGCGGATGGTCCGCACAGGGATCGAGCGCAGCTATGGGGCTTCGTTCCAGCGTCTCATGACGGGCCAAAGCCATTACGCGCAGGCGTCAATGGTCGGCATTGTAATGGCGGTGGTTCTGCAAAGCTCGGCAGCGGTTGCCCTTTTGACATCGGGTTTTGCTGCTGGGGGGTTCCTGACCTTTCCCACCGGCCTTGCAATCGTGCTGGGCGCTGATCTCGGTTCGGCGCTGATCATTCAGGTTTTGTCGTTCCAGCTGGGTTGGCTGATACCATTGCTTCTCGCGGTTGGTGGGTATCTGTTTGTCAAGACCGAGGCCAAGAAGCCCCGGCAATTGGGGCGCATCCTGATGGGGATTGCGTTCATCCTGATCTCATTGCGCTTTTTGCGCGAAGCCATGGACCCGATCCGGGACAGTGCTTTTTTGCCTGCCGTCGCCGAGTATCTGGCGCGCGACTATATTACAGCGTTTCTGGTCGGCGGCGCGCTGGCCTTTGTTATGCATTCCTCGGTCGCGGCGATCCTGATGTGTGTGACGCTGGTCCAGATCGGCGCAATCCCATTTGCTGCCGGGCTGTCGCTGGTATTGGGGGCCAATTTCGGTTCAGCTTTCATACCTGTTTGGCTGAGCAGGGGGATGGAAATGCCTGCCAGGCGCATACCCTTTGCCAACCTTGCCTTGCGCGGCAGCTGGGCGATTGTCACCCTTTTCGCAGCGACTGCGGCACTGCGTGCCGGTGTTCTGGGGGATTTGCAGGGCGGTCAGATGCTGGTCAATGCGCATCTGGCGTTCAATGCTTCGTTGCTGTTGCTGGCACTGCCGTTCTGCGGGCGATTGCGCGCGCCGTTCGAGCAGTTTTTTCCGGACCCGAAATCTGCGAATGCGCTGGCCCAGGCAGGTCGCCCGGCCAGCGCGCTGGATGTGCGCACCGCCGGCAGCCCGTCTCAGGCGCTGTCCAGCCTCAAGCGTGAACTGCTGCGGATGAGCGATCTGGTCGAGTCGATGTTCCGCCCGTCACTGGAATTGTACCGCAGCGGCGACAAGGACCAGATACGCGCCGTAAGGGACATGGACGAAGATGTGAACAACTGCCTGTCGGGTATTCGAAAATTCGTGGCTGCCATTCCCGAGGAGACATTCGGAAAGCAGAACGCAAAAGTGGCGCGCGACCTGATGGAATACGCAATCCGCCTGGAAACTGCGGGCGACGTTGTTGCCAAGCGGTTGACTGTTCTGGCGGGCGACATGCGGAAAAAGGGCGCTTCATTTTCAAAAGAGGGCTGGTCGGAACTGGTTGAGATGCACGAAGGCATCCTGGCCAACCTCAAACTGGCCTCAAACGTTCTGATCTCGGACGATCTGGAAAGCGCCCGTCTGCTGAGCCTTGAGAAAACCGAAATCAAACGGGCCGAGCGCGACAGCCGCAAACGCCACCTCAAACGCCTGCAGCACGGCAGTACGGAAAGCTTTGAGACCAGCGATATACACCTGGAAACCCTGCGCGCGTTCCGTGAATTCAACAGCCACATCGCTGCGGTGGCCTATCCGATCCTGTATCGGAACGGGCAATTGCTGGAAACCCGCCTGATCGAAGAAATGCCGCACAAGGAACAGGACGAGGATACGGAGGTCTAGGTCCAACAGCACCGGCAGAGATCGGTTCCGTACGAATACGGTCTGTTACAGATTGTAACCGCTCGGGCCAGTTTCTGCCGCTTTTTCGCGTCGCCGTGCTGGACGCGGGATTAGAATAAGATAGCGTGTCGGCAATTGGTTCCGGGGGCTGTCCGTGCTGCGTTTTTTAATCTTCATTCTGTGTCCGGTCGTGCTGGCGGCATGTGTTGACCGGACTGTATCCGAAACGCTTCCATCTGCATTGGAAATCGGAACTCCCGAAACGGTTTTTGCGGCCACGACGCGTGCGCGCGAGCCCGATGGCACGTATGGATTCCGCCGCGCAGAACGCCTGCAATTTCTGGAAACCACCGTGTCGATACCACCGGGGCGTTCACCGGGAAGCCTTAAATTTTCATACGCAAACCCTGACCCGAGAAAACAGTTCGTGCTGGCAGAGGTAGATCAGCTAAGCGGGCCGCAACAGCTGAAAGACAGGCTGAGTGGGGCCGAGGAAGTTACGATTTTTGTGCACGGCTATAACTCCACTCAGACAGAGACATTGTTCCGGGCCGCTCAGCTGTCGCATGATATCGGCATTCCCGGTCAAATCCTTGTCTATTCATGGCCCAGCCGCGCGACAGGCTATGGTTATGCCTATGATCTGGACAGTATGTTGTTTGCCCGTGATGGGCTGGAAGAAACCATTCGTCTACTCAAGTCCATGGGGGTCAAGCGAGTAGCCCTTGTGGCGCATTCAATGGGCGGCGCGCTGGCAATGGAGATGATACGGCAAACCGAACTGAAACAGCCGGGCTGGGCAAAGCGAAATCTGGAAGGCCTTATTCTGATATCGCCCGATCTGGATGTGGATGTTTTTCGGTCGCAGATGAACAGTATCAAAAATCCTCCTGATCCTTTTGTCCTGATGGTGTCCAAGAAAGACAAGGTCCTGAACGTCTCCGGCCGGTTGAGGGGAACCGCCGATGGTGAAAGGCTTGGCAATATCGGATCGGCCGAGAAGCTGTCCGATTATCCGATTGAAATCCTGGATACGACTGCCTTCAACAGCGATGCGGAATCCTCCCACTTTGTGGCTGCTACTTCTCCGGCCTTATTGACTATCCTCCGCTCTGTGCGCCGGGTCAGCGAAACATTTGGGCGCGATGACCGGCGCGGGATCGACATTCTCGTGCCGCCAAGCCAGCGCAATCCTGCTGGCGCCACAGAAATCGTGCTGACTGAAACCGGCCAGGCCCAGGTAAGTAATCCGTGACGCGGGTTTCCCTGCACCGGTTTCTTGCGGACAACGCGACCTGGCTTGGGGCCGGCGTTCTGCTGACATTTCTGTCCAGTTTCGGGCAGACCTTTTTCATCTCGGTCTTTGCTGGTGAAATCCGCTCGGAATTTGGCCTCAGCCACGGCGCATGGGGTGGGCTGTACACGTTAGGCACGACCCTGTCCGCCGTCGTGATGATCTGGGCCGGAGGGTTGACGGATATCTTCCGCGTACGGGTTTTGGGCCCGGTTGTGCTGGCGGGACTGGCGTTGGCCGCGATTGCAATGGCGCTGAACACTTGGCTGCTGCTGTTGCCGTTGGTGATTTTTTTGTTGCGGTTATTTGGGCAGGGGATGAGCACGCATCTTGCCGTGGTCGCAATGGCCCGCTGGTTCACGGTTACGCGGGGCAAAGCGCTTTCCATAGCGTCCACCGGCTATGCGCTTGGCGAGGCGTTGCTGCCGCTGATCTTTGTTGGCGCCATGGTTTATCTGGATTGGCGTTGGCTGTGGATTGCCGCGGCGGGCATCACGGCGTTGGGTATTCCGATCCTGATGCGGCTGCTGCGAGAAGAGAGAACTCCACAAAGCCTCGCCAACGCGTTTTCAGCATCGGGAATGCAGGGAAAACACTGGACCCGCCGGGACGCTCTGTTCCATCCCCTGTTCTGGTTCATGGTGCCATCAGTGCTTGGGCCATCCGCATTTATCACCGCGTTTTTCTTTCATCAGGTTTATCTGGCTGATGTGAAGGGGTGGCAGCATATCCAGCTGGTGGCGCTATTTCCGATCTTTACCGGAATATCCCTGCTGTCCATGTTTGCATCTGGCTGGGCGCTGGATAAATGGGGAACCGCCCGGATCATGCCCTACTACCAGCTTCCGATCGCACTTGGGTTCGTCATTCTGGGCATGACAAACTCGATCAGCGGCGCAACCCTAGGGCTGGTCTTCCTGGCTTTGACCGTTGGGGCAAACAGCACATTGCCCAGCGCATTCTGGGCCGAATTCTACGGAACCCGACATATCGGTGCGATCAAGGCGATGGCCGCGGCTGTCATGGTTCTTGGATCAGCCATAGGTCCCGGCCTGACTGGCGTCCTGATTGACCTTGGCATTTCGCTGAATACGCAGTTCATCTGGATTGGCGTATTCTTCGTGCTGGTATGCGTTCTGGTCCAAACCGGCATTTCCCGCTCCCGGCGGGATCTTTAGCGCACTCGCCTGAGATAGACGTAATAGGCGCCGTCGCCGCCATGGCTGATATGCGCGGGTGTGATCTGCATCACCGCCTGCGCCAACGGCGGTATGGACAGCCAGTGCGGCACCTGATTGCGCAGAACGCCGCGCGGGGTGGGGATCGGGCCGGGTTCGTCGCGGTCCTTGCCTTTGCCGGTTACCACCAGAACCAGTCGCTTACCTTGTGCCTGTGCGCTCAGGATAAAGCGGATCAACGCAGGATGGGCCGTATCAACCCGCATACCGTGAAGATCCAGCTTGCCTTCGGGCTTTAGCTTACCGCGTTTCATCCGGCCAAAAGCTTTGATATCCATCTGAACAGGCGCGGCACGCAGCGCATCCGTCACCGATGGCTTCAGATCGTTTGGATTAGGTTTCGGCTGAAGGTTCTGACCAAGCTCAAACACCTCAAACCGGGGTTTTGGTGTTTTTCTGGGTCTGGGCTTCGGCAGGGTGGTCGGATGGACACTCTGCGGACTGTCCGGATGCAGTCGCTCGGCCTGTTTGGTGACCTTGCGCCATAGCTCGATCTCGTCGGTTGTCAGTTTGCGCCGTGTCATCAGAATTCATCCGGCAACAGGGCATAGGCGCGCTGAATAGGCAGCAACAGAACCATCCGACCCGGATCTTTCAGCCTGCCCGCAGCCTGCCCGGCCTCTTCACCGGTTCCGAAAAAGATGTCGGCGCGCTGCGCGCCTTTGATGGCCGCGCCCGTGTCCTGCGCGATCATAAGCCGTCGCAACGGGTTTTCACCGTCCTTTTCCACCCAAACAGGTGCGCCCAACGGCGTATAGGCGGGGTCTGCCGCAATCGAGCGCATTGTCGTGATCGACCGGTTCATCGCCCCCAAAGGTCCAAATTCGGGGGCAACGCGTGAGACTTCGCGAAAGAAAACGTATGACGGGTTGTGAAGCAGCAACTCGGCACCGGCCTCGGGGTTTTTGCGCACCCAGGCACGGATCATCTGGGCGCTGACCTCATGCGCACCCAGAACCCCGCGTCGCACCAGCTCAACACCAATCGACCGATAGGGGTGACCATTCGCACCACCATATCCAACCCGCAGCGCACCACCATCCGACAATCGAATGCGCCCCGAGCCCTGAATTTGCAGAAAGAACAGCTCGACAGGGTCGTCAACCCAGGCGATCTCTAGCCCGCGGCCCTGCATCACATCACCGGTCAGGATGTCACGACGGCTCAGCCATGGTCCTTCGGCACGGGCTTCGGGCGGCATCTTGTAGATCGGGTATTTGAAACGGTCTGTCCGGGTGCGCGCGCCGTCAAGCTCGGGTTCAAAATAGCCGGTAAACAGGCCCTCTTTGTCATCCTCGACCAGAACAGGGCGGAAGAATAACTCGAAAAAGGCGCGGGCGGCATCCGGTTCATATGTTCTGGCCACACCACACAAGGCGCGCCAATCCGGGTCATCCAGATCACCGCACGTGTTCAGAAATACGGAAAGGGCCGCGCCGTGGTCGTCCTCGGCCCAGCCCTGCAGATCGTCAAACGACAGTATGGATCGCGTTGCCTCGGCTTCGGCAGCGCTGGCGATGGTCATTGCACCCACCAGTAAAAGCGACCGAAGCGTTGCAATCATGCGTCCGTGGCGACAAGCAGCCAGTTTGGATCGTCCTTGCCCATGACGCGGGCAAAGGTCCAGCTGTCCTTCTGGCGCTTCACAGTATTCGGGTTGCCTTCGACGATATCGCCTCCGCGATCCCTAACGACCGAGGTCAGCTCCCCCACGAACTTCATCGTGATTTCGGCCTGGTTCGTATCCTTGTCGAATTTCACATCCGTCAGGGTGGTTTCCCGCACACCGATGAATTCGGCCTCAATGGTCAGGCCCTGATCTTCGCGCGCTGCCACGACCGAAACGAAAGTCTCGAACACCTCTTCCGACAGGAAAGGCTGGATTTCATCCAGATTGCCCCTTTCAAACCCCATCACGATCATCTCATACGCACCGCGCGCGCCCTGAACGAACTCGCCGACCGAGAAGCCGGGCTCGACACGTTTCATTGCAGCCAGGGTTTGCGCCTGTTCGCTGTCTTCGGCGACATGGTCGGTAATGTCATGATCCGGGCCGCCATCGATCACCTCGAAACCGCGGCGCGATTTATGGGCTTCGGGCTGTTGCTGCACAGGCGGTTTTTCAAAGCCTTCACGCGTGCCCAATACGCTTTTGAGGCGCAGGATCAGGAAAATGGCAATTCCGGCCAGGACCAGGAGCTGGATCATAGGGTTGTCGCTCATTTCATTCTCTTTTCAACGCCGCGACTTTGTATACACGGCCTCATGCCACTATGTAGGTGACAGTGAGTGGCAAGTCCACAGTCCGGCCTAAGGGAAAGGATAACGCAAATGTATCTGTTCTTGGCATTTTTGTTGGTGCCCATAATCGAAATCGCGCTGTTTATTCAGGTTGGTGGTTTGATTGGGTTGTGGCCGACACTTGCCATCGTAGTGCTGACCGCGGTTCTGGGCACGGTTTTGGTGCGGACACAAGGTCGCATGGCGCTTGGACGGCTGCAACGGTCCTTTGCCGAATTGGACGATCCGACCGAACCCCTGGCCCATGGGGCAATGATCCTGTTGTCGGGCGCTTTGTTGCTGACACCGGGCTTTTTCACTGATGCCGTTGGTTTTGCGTTGTTAGTTCCCGGTATCCGCGTCGCCGTTTTCCGGTACCTGAAATCCAAGGTTACAGTAACCCAGTTCCAGATGGGGCCGGGCCCCGGATATCAAACCCGGGGGAACCCTTTCGATCAGGGCGATATCATCGATGGGGAATTCACCGAAGTTCGGCCAAAAAAAGACCCCTCGAAGCCTTCGAAATGGGTGGAAGGCCCCCACCAGCATTGAGGTGCCGCGCCCAACTTGCTAAGCAGTGGCGAATTTCATTTTTGGAGTAGATCCATGGCCGAAGAAAACGCTGCAGAAAACACTGCGGCCCAAGCCGCCCCGCAGGTTCAGATGCGTGTTCTGGGGCAGTTCATCCGTGATATGTCCTTTGAAAACGTGATGGCGCAAAAGGGCGTTTCCGGAGACGTACAACCGGAAATCGCCGTTCAGGTGAATCTGGATGCCAAAAAACGCGCGGCGGACCATCAGTTCGAAGTTTCGATCAAGCTGAACCTGACATCCAAAGCCAAAGGCATGGATGACATCTTGTTCCTGTGTGAACTGGACTATTGCGGAATGTTCCACGTGGAAGGTGTGCCGGAAGATCAGCTGCACCCGTTCCTGATGATCGAGTGCCCGCGCATGTTGTTCCCGTTCCTGCGCCGCATCGTCAGCGATATCACCCGCGATGGCGGCTTCCCGCCGGTCAACCTGGACAATATCGATTTCGTTGCGCTCTATCGCAATGAGTTGATGCGCCGTCAGGCCGAACAGGCCCAAAAAGCAGACGCGTAAGGTTTTGACCCGCGCCTGTCCGGATCAGGCGCGGGTCCACAAGGCGTTCTCGCCCAGTTTTTCCACGAAAGCTTCATGTGCTGCGCGTTCATCCTCGGTGATCCGGGATGGCAATGGTGTGCTGCGCGGTGTAGCTCGCCAATCATCGCTGCCACCGTCCGCAGAAGATGTGGATGTCGACAGACCAAAATCCGGCTGCCGCCCACCGATCAATTCCAGGTAAACCTCGGCCAGAATTTCCGAGTCGAGCAACGCGCCGTGCAACACACGGTTCGAGTTGTCGATATTGAAGCGACGGCACAGCGCATCCAGTGACGCTGGCGAACCGGGGAACCGTTTACGGGCAATTGCCAGTGTATCCAACGCCTGCTCCATGGGGATAAGCGGGGCACCCATCCATTTCAGCTCGGCATTCAGGAACTTCATGTCGAATGAGGCGTTGTGGATCACCAACCGCGCATCGCCAACAAATTCGCGAAATCCGTGGCCAACCTTTGCAAAGACCGGCTTGTCTTTCAGAGTCACTTCGCCCTTTTCAGGCGGGCGCGGGGTTTCCAGCAGATCGGGACCTATACCATGCACGCCAAACGCCTCTTCCGGCATCGAGCGTTCGGGGTTGATATAGACGTGGTAGGTTTCACCGGTGGCAACGTGGTTCCACAGCTCAACGGCGCCGATTTCCACGATCCGATCTCCGCTTTCGGGATCAAACCCGGTGGTTTCGGTATCCAGTACAATCTCACGCATGTGCCATCCCCGCCCGTATCTGCTTGACCACATCCTGCACCTGCGCGCGGGCGTGGTCCAGAGTATCGGTCACGATCACAAAATCCGACCGCGCGCATTTTTCATCATTCGGGATCTGCTTGGCGCGGATTTGCTCGAACTGCGCCTCGGTCATTGTTCCGCGTTCCATCACGCGCCGTTTTTGGTCTTCGGCCGGGATAGAAACACAGGCCACGGCATCCATTGCTGCATCCCCGCCCGTTTCAAACAAAAGTGGAATATCGAACACCAAAATGTCGCTTGTTGCGCTTTCGCGAAATTCTGCGCGGTCAGCAGCGACAAGTGGATGCACAATCGCCTCAATCGTTTTCAACGTGGCCGGGTCATCCGCGATGATCCGTTTCAACGCGTCACGGCTAACCACCCCATCACGTATCGCATCGGGAAAGGCTGCCCGCATTGGTTCAACCGCTGCTCCACCAATGGCATACAGCCGATGCACCGCCGCATCCGCATCCCACAATGCGCACCCTTCTTCAACGAACATCTGCGCTGTGGTGCTTTTCCCCATACCGATTGAGCCTGTCAGGCCAAGCGCAAAACTCATGCCAAAGCCGCCGCGCGCGTATCTGCGTCTACCTCAGGGCGGACACCAAACCAGCGTTCAAATCCGGGAACGGCCTGATGCAGCAACATCCCAAGACCATCGACTGTGGTGCATCCGGCCTCCTCGGCAGTTTGCAGCAGGCGGGTTTTCAACGGGGTATAGACCAGGTCCGTTACCACGGCACCGGGCTGCAACCCGTCCAACGGCACGCGCAGCTCTGGCTGGCCCTGCATCCCCAGTGAAGTCGTATTGACCACCAGTTCGGCGTTTTCAATGACATTTCCCGCCTGAACCCAATCGACCACGCGAATGCGTTGGCCGAACTCTTCCTTCAGATGATCCGCGCGGGCGCGCGTCCGGTTGGTCAGCAGGATTTCCGGCACCCCGGCATCAGACAAAGCCTGCAAAACGGCACGGGCAGCGCCCCCGGCACCAAACACAACCGCCGGGCCATCTTTCGCATTCCAGTCAGGTGCGCCATTGCGCAGGTTTTCCATAAACCCGTACCCGTCGGTGTTATCTGCGTGGATCGAACCATCAGTTCGGAACACCAGCGTATTTGCGGCACCAATCACTGTTGCACGGTCGGAAACGTGATCTGCGATCTTCAACGCAGCTTCTTTGTGCGGAACGGTCACGTTGGCCCCGACAAAGCCCGCTTTGGGCAGGGTTCGCAGCACAGTCTCCAGATCAGCAGAGGCGACGTCCATCGGGATATAATGCCCGGCAAGCCCATAGGTCTTTAACCAATGCCCGTGCAGCTTGGGTGAGCGCGAATGCCCGATGGGATGCCCAATCACTCCGGCCAAAGGAACCCGATTGTCCGTCATTGCTCGATCATCCCTTTGACAGCCAGAAAATTGAGAAGCTCTAACAGGGGCATACCCAAAACGTTAAAATAGTCGCCGTCAATGGTGGCGAACAGGCGAACGCCTTCTTCTTCCAGCTTGTAGGCTCCGACGGCATGGCGAATGCTGTCCCAGTTCCGCGCAACATAGTCTTTCAGATAGGCATCAGAACTGGCCCGCATCCGCAAACGCACTTGCCCTACATGCCTCCAGATCGGCTCACCGTCCTGATAGATCACAGCTGCGGACAAAAGCATGTGCCGCTTGCCGCGCATGGCTTTCAGTTGGTCCAGCGCCTGTTCCGGGGTTTCGGGCTTTGACAGCAGCAGCCCTTCGAAATCCAGCACCTGATCACACCCGATCACCATAGCACCGGGGTTCTTGTCACTGACCTTACGCGCTTTGATCTCAGCCAGCGTATCAGCAATATCGCGTGGCGAAGCATTTTCTGCCAGCAACGCCCTTTTGACCGCCTCTTCATCCACGCGCGCCGTTTGAACCGCAAACAGCACACCTGCGTTCCTTAGCAACTGCGCGCGAATAACAGATCCCGAGGCCAATAGAATGGGGACAGACATGTGGAAAACCCCGTGTGCAAATTGATGAGAGTTCTGGAGTGTTTTGTATGGTTTTCCGGTTGACACGCAACCCCGGGAATTTTGTGGCAAAGATCCCCGAGTCGCTCAAATCTCATCCTGTCGGGACAAGGATAACTCCAACTCTTGGGATAACAGATCTATCCAGCGATACCCATCGGGTTATCCACAGATCAGATACGATGATTCAATATTAACTTATTGATTTAGATAACAATTTATTTATATCAACAGAATCACTGGCGATCTCAGATATTCTGTCCCCTTGGGGAAAACGCTAGGGTAAGAAAGTAATCCACGGATTTTTGGCACCCTACAAAACCATCATCCTTTTTCTTTTCTTTTTTTTTTATTAGGGAGAGTTCCGAACAACGTTCGGAGCCGGCATGACAGACCTTCTTTTCACGATTTACCCGTGGGTGAAGTCATTACATATCATGGCCGTGATCTCATGGATGGCCGGCTTGTTCTACTTACCCAGACTGTTTGTTTATCACGTCGAAAAAGCGCAGACCGTAGAGGGCGCGCAAGACATCTTCTTTGAAATGGAAGACAAGCTGCTGCGGGTGATCATGCGCCCCGCGATGGTTGTAACCTGGGTATGCGGGCTGATCATGGTGTTCACACCGGGGATCGTCGGATGGGATTTTGCATGGCCCTGGGTCAAAGGTGCGGGCGTGATCGCGATGACCTGGTTCCACCATTGGCTTATGGCCCGAAGGAAGGATTTCCTGGCAGGCCAGAATAAGCTCACTGGGCGGCAGTATCGCATGATGAACGAGGTTCCTACCATTCTGATGGTTGCCATCGTTCTGGCGGTCATTCTGAAGTTCTGAACGCCTGTTTGACTCCGAACGGCGCTGCGCTTATGTAGATCACAACACGCCCGTCCGGGCGGCGTATTTTCCGTACTGAAATTCCACTTCAAGCCGCGTTCTTAGCGGTGAAGGTATATATCATGTCCAATGAATCCCTGAATCTGGCCGACCTGAAAGCCAAAAGCCCCAAAGACCTTCTGGCCATGGCCGAAGAACTGGAGATCGAAAACGCCTCGACCATGCGCAAGGGCGAAATGATGTTCCAGATTCTGCGCGAACGTGCCGATGATGGCTGGACCGTCGGCGGTGATGGCGTACTGGAAGTGCTACAGGACGGGTTCGGCTTTCTGCGCTCACCCGAGGCGAACTATCTGCCGGGTCCTGACGATATCTATGTCTCGCCCGATATGATCCGTCTGCACTCGCTGCGGACCGGGGACACGGTCGAGGGCGAGATCAAGGCGCCGGATGAGAATGAGCGTTATTTCGCGCTAACCAAAGTCACCATGATCAACTTTGAAGATCCCGAAAAGGCCAAGCACAAGATCCTGTTCGACAACCTGACGCCTCTGTACCCGGATGAGCGTCTGAAGATGGAAATCGAAGATCCCACCATAAAAGATAAGTCGGCGCGCGTGATCGATCTGGTTGCGCCGATCGGTAAAGGTCAGCGTTCGCTGATCGTGGCACCGCCGCGGACCGGTAAAACCGTGATCCTGCAGAACATCGCGCATTCGATCGAACAGAACCATCCGGAGTGTTATCTGATCGTCCTGCTGATCGACGAACGCCCGGAAGAAGTGACCGACATGCAGCGCTCGGTTAAGGGTGAGGTTGTGTCGTCAACCTTCGATGAGCCCGCAACGCGTCACGTGGCCGTGTCGGAGATGGTCATTGAAAAGGCCAAGCGCCTGGTCGAACATAAACGAGATGTTGTTATTCTACTCGACTCAATCACAAGACTTGGTAGGGCTTTTAACACCGTTGTACCATCCTCGGGCAAGGTTCTGACCGGTGGTGTGGATGCGAATGCGTTGCAGCGGCCCAAGCGTTTCTTCGGTGCGGCCCGGAATATTGAAGAGGGTGGATCGCTGACCATTATCGCCACCGCGCTGATCGATACCGGCAGCCGGATGGACGAGGTGATCTTTGAAGAATTCAAAGGTACTGGTAACTCGGAAATCGTTCTGGACCGGAAGATTGCAGACAAACGCGTGTTCCCGGCGATCGACATCCTCAAATCCGGTACTCGGAAAGAGGACCTGCTGGTCGAAAAGGGCGATCTGGCCAAAACCTTTGTTCTGCGCCGTATCCTCAATCCGATGGGCACCACCGACGCAATCGAGTTCTTGTTGTCGAAGTTGAAACAGACGAAGACAAACGGTGAGTTCTTCGATTCGATGAACACCTGACACAGGTCTTAGACCCCAGCGAGGCCTTCGAATGGATACGATATTCGCCTTGGCCAGCGCGCAAGGCAAAGCAGGGGTGGCGGTCATTCGCCTCTCTGGCCCCGAAGCGCACTCCGCAGCCGCATATCTGTGCGGCGCGGAACTGCCCAAGCGGGGAATGGTCTTGCGCACCCTGCGGGACCAGGATGGATCACATCTGGATGATGGTTTGGTTCTGACCTTTCAGGCACCGGCAAGTTTCACCGGTGAAGACGTGGCAGAACTTCAGATCCATGGCAGCACGGCCTCGGTCAATGCGGTTCTGCGCTGTTTGTCGAACACCGTTGGTCTACGACTGGCGGACCCGGGTGAGTTCACACGCCGGGCCCTTGAAAATGGCAAGATGGATCTGACACAGGTCGAAGGCCTGGCAGACCTGATTGACGCGGAAACCGAGGCACAGCGTAAGCAGGCCCAAACCATTCTGGCCGGTGAGCTTGGCACGCTGGCCGAGCGCTGGCGGCGCGATTTGATCCGCGCGGCATCGTTGCTGGAAGCGGTCATAGATTTCGCTGATGAAGACGTCCCCACTGACGTCACGCCGGAAGTCCGTAGTTTGACAAGCGGAGTTCTGGCAGATCTTCGTCGAGAAGCTGATGGGGTGAAAATCGCCGAGCGTATTCGTACCGGATTTGAAGTGGCTATAGTCGGTCTTCCCAATGCAGGAAAATCAACACTGCTGAACGCGCTTGCGGGGCGCGAGGCTGCGATTACTTCGGAATACGCAGGCACGACCCGGGACGTGATTGAGGTTCGAATGGATCTGGCTGGTTTGCCTGTGACATTGCTGGATACGGCCGGGTTGCGGGATACCGAAGATCATGTCGAAAATCTTGGGATCGAGCTGGCTCGAAAACGGGCAGATGCGGCGGACCTGCGTGTTTTCCTGGCTGAAGCACCGGAAGATCTGGGTGTGGCCATGCAGGATGGTGATATCCACGTTCTACCCAAAGCGGACTTACGAGAGGGCGCTGCTGAAGGTGTTTCAGGAAAGACAGGACAGGGGATTGACGCGCTTGTAGGCCAGATTTCGTGGGTTTTGAGTGATAGAACCACAACACATGGTATTGCCACGCGTGAGCGCCACCGCGTTGCGATGAACAAGGCATCGGATTCACTTGCTGCTGCGATCACGGTTCTGGAATCAGGCCCGGACCTGTATGATATCGCTGCGGAGGAGTTAAGAACCGCCATACGGGCACTTGAATCTCTGGTTGGCAGAATAGATGTCGAAACACTGTTGGATGAAATCTTCTCCAGCTTTTGTTTGGGAAAATAAGGATTGTTTCACGTGAAACATTCAAACTTTGATGTCATCGTGGTTGGGGCTGGTCATGCCGGTACGGAGGCTGCGCACGCCGCTGCCAGGATGGGTGCGAAAACCGCTTTGGTGACATTATCCGCGACCGATATCGGAGTCATGTCCTGCAATCCGGCCATCGGCGGGTTGGGGAAGGGACATCTGGTACGAGAGATTGACGCGCTAGATGGTGTAATGGGCCGTGTCGCTGACCAGGCTGGTATCCAGTTCCGACTGCTGAACCGGCGAAAAGGTCCGGCTGTTCAGGGTCCCAGAACGCAGGCTGATCGCGCCTTGTACCGGGCGGCGATGCAAAACGAAATCAGCAATCAGGAAAACCTATCCGTTATCGTTGGGGAGGTTGTAGATTTTCTGATGGACGGACACCGTGTCGCCGGTGTCGTCCTCGGAGATGGGTCGGAAGTGTACGCCAAAGCCGTTGTTCTGACCTCCGGAACCTTCCTGCGCGGCGTCATCCATATCGGCGACGTGTCACGGGCTGGTGGGCGAATGGGAGATCGCCCGTCAATAAAACTGGCCGAGAGGTTGGATAGCTATAACCTTCCGCTGGGACGCTTGAAAACCGGCACACCGCCGCGTCTGGATGGGCGTACGATCGACTGGTCGGGTTTGGAAAAACAAGACGGGGATGAGGACCCAACCTTGTTTTCTTTCCTGTCAACATCGGTTGTCGCGCCTCAGATTTCCTGCGGTATTACACACACCAATGCAAAGACGCATGAGATCATCGAAGCAAACCTCTCAAAATCGGCGATGTATGGCGGCCATATCGACGGCATAGGTCCAAGATATTGCCCTTCGATCGAAGACAAGATTGTGCGCTTTGCAGATAAGGACTCGCATCAGGTTTTCCTTGAGCCCGAAGGCGTTAATGACCACACGATTTATCCCAACGGTATTTCAACGTCACTGCCTCAGGACGTGCAGTTGGAATATGTTCGGTCGATCAAAGGGCTTGAAAAGGCAAATATTCTGCAACCGGGCTATGCGATTGAATATGATTATGTGGACCCTCGTATCTTAACCGCGTCCTTGTCGCTACCCGACGTTCCGGGACTATATCTGGCAGGGCAGATCAACGGAACCACAGGATATGAGGAAGCCGCAGCACAAGGGATGGTCGCCGGCCTCAATGCGGCGCTGGATGTACTGGGCCGCGAACCGGTCATTTTCACCAGATCAGACAGCTATATCGGCGTGATGATAGACGACCTGACGACCCGTGGTGTGGCTGAGCCGTATCGAATGTTTACCTCCAGGGCTGAATTCCGTCTGTCTTTGCGGGCAGACAATGCCGATCAACGGTTGACACCGATTGGGTTGGAACTTGGTTGTGTCGGAGAGAAGCGACAGGCACATTTTGAAAAGAAAATGAGCCAGCTTGATGCCGCGAAATCCAAGTTGACCGCACGCACATACACACCCAAGGAAGTTCTTTCGGCTGGGATCAACGTCAACCAGGATGGAAACCGCCGAGATGGAATGGCGATTCTGGCATTTCCGGATACATCCTTCGAGGATATGTTCCGTCTGATACCTGATCTACAAGATGTTGACGTGGCGATCCGGCTTCAAATCGAACGCGACGCGCTTTACGCAAACTATATCGATCGGCAAAAGCGCGATGTTGAGGCCATGAAGCGGGATGAATCCTATGTTATCCCACGTGGGTTTGACTACTTTGGCTTGGATGGGCTGTCTTCTGAGATGAAGCAAAAACTGTCGCAGGCCAAGCCGTCGAACATAGCGCAAGCAAGCCGTGTCGAAGGTGTTACTCCGGCTGCCTTGACCCTTGTCCTGGCGAAATTGCGCCGCGATCAACGAGCACGCCAGGCATGACGGTCGATTATTCCAAGTTTGATGGCTTGAATGTTTCACGTGAAACATTTGAGCGTCTGAAAACCTATGTTGATCTGGTGAACCGCTGGAACCCCAGGATAAATCTTGTTTCGCGCAATAGCCTGGAATTCATTTGGGATCGGCATATTCTGGATTCTGTCCAGGTTTTTCGATGCGCTGAAACGTTTGACACCTGGGTGGACCTTGGCAGTGGCGGCGGGTTCCCCGGAATGGTGTGCGCCATTATTGCGGCCGAGGAAGTTCCGGCCGCCAGTTTCTCTCTTGTGGAAAGCGACCAGCGAAAATCGGCATTTCTGCGTAACGTTGCCCGTGAATGTGGCGTGTCGTGTAAAGTGATTTCCAAGCGGATTGAGGTGGTTGAACCCCTGGGTGCAAACATCGTTTCGGCGCGCGCGCTGGCGGATTTGCGTACATTGTTATCGTTTTGTGACAGACATTTAGGTGAAAACGGGACCGCGCTGTTGCCCAAAGGTGCAAACTGGAAAAAAGAGCTGGAAGAAGCGCGCGGGGAATGGAATTTCGATGCTGAGGCCATTACAAGTTTAACTGAACCTCAGGCCGTTATCCTTAAGATCAAAGGAGTATCACGTGGTTGATCTGTCTCGACCGTCCGGACCCCGGATAATTGCGGTTGCCAATCAGAAGGGCGGAGTAGGGAAAACAACCACAGCGATCAACCTGGCGGCAGGACTGGCCGAAGCTGGTTGCAGGGTGTTAGTGGTTGACCTCGATCCACAAGGGAACGCATCCACCGGATTAGGGGTCGAAGATCGGGATTGGACCACTTATGACCTCATTCTGGACGACGCGCCTTTGGAGGCAGTGGTTCAAGAGACGGAGATCGAGAACCTTTTGGTTGTCCCTGCAACGGTCGACCTGAGCTCGGCGGATATCGAGCTGATTTCCAACGAAAAACGCAGTTATCTTTTGCATGATGCGCTGCGTCAGACGGCGGTGGACGCGTTTGAGCTGGATTTCATCCTGATAGATTGCCCGCCGTCACTGAACCTCTTGACGGTAAACGCGATGGTTGCCGCCCATTCTGTCCTAGTACCGCTGCAAAGTGAGTTCTTTGCGCTGGAGGGTCTTTCGCAATTGATGCTGACAATTCGGGAGGTCCGGCAAACCGCGAATCCAGACCTGAGAATCGAAGGTGTTGTGTTAACTATGTATGACAACCGCAACAACTTGTCCCGCCAGGTCGAAAAGGATGCGCGTGACAATTTGGGCGAGATGGTTTTTAAAACAAAGATACCCAGGAATGTGCGGGTCAGCGAGGCGCCATCCTATGCGCTGCCGGTATTGCAGTATGACTCGGGATCACTTGGTGCGATGGCGTATCGGCATCTGGCCCGTGAGATCATGCATAAGAACAACAAGACCGCAGCATGAGCGGTGGAGAGGAGGCCGACATGAGCACCAGGAAAGCGAAATCCAGAGGGTTGGGCCGCGGATTATCCGCACTCATGGCGGACGTTAATCCAGAGGCGGGCAACCGAGTACCATCTGACGTGCGCAGACCTGATCTGAAGGTTCCGATTGAAAAGCTGAAGGCAAACCCAAATCAGCCGCGACGCACATTTCAGCCCGAACAATTGGATGAGCTTGCCGCGTCGGTTCGGGAAAAAGGTATCATCCAACCCTTGATCGTACGTCCAACAGGGGTTGGAGAATACGAAATCGTCGCTGGTGAACGCCGGTGGCGGGCTGCTCAGATGGCGCAGCTGCACGAGATCCCTGTGATTGTGCGCGAATTCGATGATACCGAGGTACTGGAAGTTGCGATCATCGAAAACATCCAGCGCGCTGATCTGAACGCAGTGGAAGAGGCCGCCGGATACAGGCAGTTGATGGATCGCTTTGGCCACACGCAGGAAAAGCTTGCTGAGGCTTTGGGGAAAAGCCGCAGCCATATTGCGAACCTGTTGCGGCTTTTGTCTCTGCCAATTGACATGCAAACTCTTGTAATTGAAGGGAAATTATCGGCTGGTCATGCGCGGGCGCTGATTACGGCGGAAAATCCCTCGGAATTGGCAAAACTGATCGTCAAGGATGGTTTGTCTGTGCGCGCGACCGAGGCGCTGGTCAAGAAACAGCAGCAGGGCGACACTGCACGACCTGCTCCCAGATCCAGGAATCTGGATGCCGGAAAAGATGCTGATACACGCGCGCTGGAAAAAGACCTGTCTGCGATTCTGGCAATGAAAGTATCAATCAACCACAAGGCGGGAACGGAATCCGGTCAGGTTGTTCTGACATATGAAAACCTGGATCAGCTTGACGATCTTTGTGCAAAGCTCAGCCGTTAGGGCGCGTCCAGATAAATATCAGGACGCCGCCCAGAACAATGACCTGAAGGATCAGCACGAAGGGCGGAACGGATAAGAGCAAAGACACTCCTAAAACAGCGGCGACCGACAGGGTTGCTGCCTTTTTTGCGGCCGGGCGTATTGCGCCCGAACTCTGCCAATCCAGTATCATTGGCCCGAAAATCCGGTGCGACAGAAGCCAGTTGTGCAACCGTGAAGAGGATCGCGCAAAGAAAAACGCTGCCAGCAACAAAAACGGGACCGTTGGAAGAAGAGGCAGAACAACCCCAATCGCGGCCATCGCAACGCAAAGCAATCCCAGCCCCGCCCAAAGATACTGCATATCTAGCCCATCAATTCCCGGATTACAGCATTCAGCACGGCGCGCCCCGCTGGTGTTGCTCTGAGTCTGTTGTTATCACGTTCAATCATATTAATGCCGACCAGATGGTCCACGGTTTCGTCTGGAAGTGGACGGCCCGACAGGGCCTCCCACCTATCTACATCTAGTCCTTCTGAATTCCTCATGCCCATCATAAGGTATTCGCTCGCCTGATCTTCAAGCGAAAGGACATAGCGTTTCTTTTCTCCGTCACCCTTCGCGGCGGCGTCAAGCCAACGCTGCGGGTTCAGATGGGTTTCGGTCGCGTGTCTTTCACCACCCACCGTTATTCGCCCATGAGCACCGGGACCAATGCCGACATAATCTCCGTAACACCAATAGACCAGATTGTGCTGCGACTCTGCGCCGGGGCGGGCATGGTTGGACACCTCATAGGCGGGCAGGCCGTGTTTCTCGCAAATCTCTTGTGTTGCAAGGTACATGTCGGCCGCACTGTCATCTTCGGGCAAGCCGCGCAGCTTTCCGACAGCATAACGATCGCCAAAAGCCGTGCCTTCTTCGATTGTCAGCTGATACAGCGACAGGTGATCCACGGCCATGGACAAAGCTTCGTTCAACTCGGCCCGCCAGGCGTCCAACGCTTGGTGTTGCCTGGCATAGATCAGGTCAAAGCTCACCCGTTCAAAACAATCACGGGCGATGTCAAAGGCAGCGCGGGCCTCGGCCACAGTGTGAATCCGCCCCAAGCGGCGCAGGTCTTCGTCGTTGAGCGCCTGCACGCCCATCGAGATCCGGTTGACGCCTGCGTCACGATAGGCCGCGAACCGGCCGGCCTCGACCGATCCGGGATTAGCCTCCAGCGTGATTTCCATGGTGTTGGAAGGGCGCCAGAGCGCACGGGCCTCACCGATCACGGCAGCAACGGTTTCCGGGTCCATCAGCGACGGGGTTCCACCGCCGAAAAAGATCGTGTTCAGCACCCGATCCGGGGTTTCGACGGCCGAGCGCCGCAATTCGCTCAGATAGGCGTTAAGCCATTGTTTTTGATCGATAGTTTTGGAAACATGGCTGTTGAAGTCGCAATAGGGGCATTTGGCCTCGCAAAAGGGCCAATGCACGTACAGGCCAAAGCCCCCGTTGCGCCAATCATCCGCCAAAGCAGCCTTTCACGAACTTCTCAACCGCGCGTCCGCGATGGCTGATCTTGTTCTTTTCCCAGCGATCCATCTCGGCAAAGGTAATGTCGTATCCTTCGGGAACAAACATCGGGTCATAGCCGAATCCACCTTCGCCGCGGATGGGCCAGACCAAATGACCGGGGGCAATGCCTTCAAACACTTCATCATGCCCATCAGGCCAGGCCAGCACCAGCGTGCTGCGGAATTGCGCTGTGCGGGGATGGGGGGCGTTCTTTGCCTCAAGCTCAGTATGGGCGCGGGTCATCGCCATCAGGAAGTCGCGCCCATTGGCGGTTTCGGCCCAATCCGCGGTATAAACACCCGGCGCGCCGTCCAGCGCGTCGATGGTGATTCCGGAATCGTCTGACAGGGCAGGCAGTCCGGTGGCCTTTGCGGCGGCGTGGGCCTTGATCCGGGCGTTGCCGACAAAGGTGTCCTCGGTCTCTTCCGGTTCGGGCAGGTCCATGTCCGCCGCACCCACAACCGTCACGCTGAAAGGTTCGAGGAGATGCGCCATCTCCTCAAGCTTGCCTTTGTTGTGGGTCGCGACCAGAAGCCTGTCGCTGTCAAACTTACGGGTCATGCGGTGGCGGCTTTCTGGGCTGCGGCCAGCTCGGCAACGCCTTTTTCCGCCAAATCCACCAGCTGATCCATCTGGGCGCGGCTGAAAACAGAACCTTCGGCGCTCATCTGGACCTCGATCAGTTTGCCTGATCCGGTCATGATAAAGTTGCCGTCGACACCGGCCTCGCTGTCTTCCGGATAGTCAAGGTCCAGCACAGGCTGGCCCGCATAGATCCCGCAGGACACGGCGGCGACCGGATCAACCAGCGGATCTGAAATCACGTCACCTGCTTTCATCAGTTTGTTGACGGCCAGTCGCAGCGCAACCCAGCCGCCGGTGATCGAGGCACAGCGGGTGCCGCCATCGGCCTGGATCACATCGCAATCAACGGTGATCTGACGTTCGCCCAGTGCAACCCGGTCGACGCCGGCGCGCAGGGCGCGACCAATCAGGCGCTGGATTTCCACCGTACGCCCGCCTTGCTTGCCCGAGGCCGCTTCACGCCGCATCCGAGTATTGGTGGCGCGGGGCAGCATACCGTATTCGGCGGTGACCCAGCCTAGCCCCGAACCCTTGATGAAAGGGGGTACGCGATCTTCGATCGTAGCGGTACACAGAACATGTGTATCGCCCATTTTGATCAGGCAGGAACCTTCGGCATGTTTGGTGAACCCCGTTTCAATTGAAACGGCGCGCATTTCACTTAAGTCTCTTCCAGAGGGTCGCATGGGAAATCCTTTGTTTGCTGGGTTGGGGATACCGCCCCGCAGCGTTACGATGCAACCCCGATTGACCTTTCATTTGCCTGCTATTTAATGATGAACCAGCAGGGGAAAACGCATGAGTGAAGCGAGCAAAATTCTGGACGAGATGAACGACCGGTCGCGCGAGGTGTTCCGGTTGATCGTTGAAAGTTATCTGGAAAGCGGAGAGCCGGTTGGAAGCCGCACCCTGACGCGTACCCTGTCTGAAAAAGTCAGTGCCGCAACCGTGCGCAACGTGATGCAGGACCTTGAGTTTCTGGGTCTTCTGGACAGCCCGCATATCAGCGCGGGTCGGGTACCGACGCAGCAAGGACTGCGTATGTTCGTGGACGGTTTGCTTGAGGTTGGCGATCTGGGCGTCGACGACAAGCAAAAACTGGAAGAGACTTTAGGCTCTAACACGGGTGATGTTGGCGGAATGCTGGATCGGGTCGGGTCAGCTCTGTCACACGTAACACAAGGTGCGTCGCTGGTTCTGACGCCAAAGCATGAAGCCGAAATCAAACATATCGAGTTTGTCTCGTTAGGGCATGACAGGGCTTTGGTGGTGCTGGTTTTTTCTGACGGCCATGTTGAAAACCGCCTGTTCACACCGCCGCCCGGCCAGACGCCCAGTTCGATGCGCGAGGCTGCGAATTTTCTGAATGCGCTGATCGAGGGGCGCACGCTCAGTGAAGTGCGCCGTCAGATGCAGAAACAGATTCAGGCGCGCAAGCAGGAAATAGATGCGCTGGCGCGCGAGCTGGTGGAAAGTGGGCTGGCGGCCTGGGACGGAGACGGAGCCGACTCGGCCCGTTTGATCGTGCGGGGGCGGGCGAATCTGTTGAACGAACCCGGTCAGGCCGGAGAATTGGAGCGTATTCGCAGCCTGTTTGATGATTTGGAGCGCAAGCGCGACATCGCTGATTTCCTCGAATTGACGGAAGGCGGCGAGGGTGTGCGCATTTTTATTGGGTCTGAGAACAAACTTTTCTCACTTTCGGGTTCCTCTTTGGTGGTGTCTCCATATATGAACGCTGATCGAAAGATAATCGGTGCGGTCGGGGTCATCGGACCCACGCGTCTGAATTATGGACGGATCGTGCCGATCGTGGATTATACGGCGCAACTGGTCGGCAAGCTGATATCCGACCGGAGCTAGAGGGTAAGAGATGGCAGAGCCCAAGAACGAAGATTTTCTGGACGATATCATGGCGGCAGAAGCGGAAGAGCTGGCCGAGGAGTTTACTGAGATCAGTGACGAGGCGTTGGAGCTGGACGAGCTGCGCGCTGAGCGGGATGAGTATAAAGACAAATTCATGCGCGCGCTTGCCGACGCCGAGAACGCGCGCAAACGCGGTGACAAGGCGCGCCGCGATGCCGAGCAGTATGGCGGTTCCAAGCTGGCCCGCGATATGCTGCCTGTTTACGACAACATGAAGCGCGCGCTTGAGGCCGCGACCGACGAGCAGAAAGAGGTTGCCGCCGGACTGCTGGAAGGCGTCGAACTGACCATGCGTGCCCTGAAGGATGTGTTCCAGAAACACGGGATCGAAGTGATTACACCCCAGGTTGGCGACCGGTTTGATCCGAATGTGCACGAAGCAATGTTCGAGGCCCCGGTCCCGGGCACGCGGGCAGGGGACATCATCCAGGTGTCCGCCGAAGGTTTCATGCTGCACGACCGACTGTTGCGTCCGGCTCAGGTCGGGGTCTCTTCAACGCCAGCAAGCTGATTGGCTTTTCAAAGCCAAGCCTTCGGCGAGAGTATTTTTGAAAAGATGAAGGGCGGTCAGGATCTGGCCGCCTCTTTCAATTTGTAGATCAGATCCAGCGCCTCGCGCGGGGTCAGTTCGTCGGGCAGGACACCCTCCAGCATCTCGGTCACTGGCGAGGTTTTCGGTGCGGGCGGGGGTGGCGGCGCGGCTGCCGAGAACAGCGGCAGGTCGTCAATCAGCGCCTTTTGCTTGCCGCCTTCGCGTTCGGTTTTTTCAAGCTGGTCCAGAACCACCCGGGCACGTTCGACGACAGAAGCGGGTAAACCGGCCAGCTGCGCAACCTGCACCCCATAAGACCGATCAGCCGCGCCCTTGTGAACCTCGTGCAGGAAGATGACTTCGCCATCCCACTCTTTGACCGCTACGGTGGCGTTATCGACACCTTCGAGTTTGCCAGCCAAAGCCGTAAGCTCATGATAATGCGTGGCAAACAATGCGCGACATTTGTTGGCCGCGTGCAGGTGTTCCAATGTGGCCCAGGCGATGGACAGGCCATCATAGGTGGCGGTGCCACGACCGATTTCGTCCAGAATGACCAGAGCGCGGTCATCGGCCTGATTCAGGATGGCGGCGGTTTCGACCATTTCGACCATGAAGGTCGACCGCCCCCGCGCCAGATCGTCCGAGGCTCCGACGCGGCTGAACAGCTGACTGACGACGCCAATATGCGCCTCTTCGGCCGGAACATAGCTGCCCATTTGGGCAAGCAGTGCGATCAGGGCGTTCTGGCGCAGAAAGGTTGACTTACCGGCCATGTTCGGACCCGTCAGTAACCATATCGCCGCGCCGTTTTCGACGGTCAGATCGCAATTATTGGAAATGAATGCATCGCCGCTTTGCTGCCGGCGGGCGTGTTCCACAACCGGGTGTCGACCGCCCTGCACATTGAATGAGCGAGAGGCATCAACCCTTGGACGGCACCAGTTTTCACCCCGCGCAAGATCAGCCAGAGCGGTCGTCAGGTCCAGTTCCGCAAGCCCGCGGGCGGCTTGATTCAATCGGGAAGCGAGGTCCAAAATAGCGCCAGAGAGCCTTTGATAGAGCCGCTTTTCGATCTCCAGCGCCAGATTTCCGGCGTTCAGGATACGCGTTTCGATCTCTGACAGTTCGACGGTTGTAAACCGCACCTGATTGGCTGTCGTCTGGCGATGGATATAGGTTTCGCTAAAGGGTGTGTTCAGCATCTTTTCGGCATGGGTGGCCGTGGTTTCGATGAAGTAGCCCAGCACGTTGTTGTGCTTGATTTTCAGCGAGGTGATGCCGGTGTGTTCGACGTAATTTCGTTGAAACCCGGCGATGACGGACCGGCCTTCGTCGCGCAAGGTGCGGGCCTCGTCCAGTTCAGCGTCAAAACCTGGCGCGATAAAGCCTCCGTCGCGGGTCAGAAGCGGGGGCTCGGCCACCAACGCCTCGTCCAGCAAGGTCAGCAAGTCATCGAAACCAACAAGGTTCTGAAGCGCGGTTGCCAGCAACACCGGTAAATCCTGACCGGTGCAGATTTCGGCAATCGTGGCCGCCTGGGTCAGGCCATTGCGAATGGCTGTCAGGTCACGAGGCCCGCCGCGTTCTAATGACAAACGCGACAGGGCGCGGTCCAGATCCGGGGTTTTGCGCAAGGCTTCGCGCAGATCAGACGCGATCAGGCTGTCACCAGCGGCGAAACTGACTGCGTCAAGCCGGGCATGGATCACATCCAGATTTCGAGAAGGGCTTGAAAGCCGCTGTTCCAGCAATCGCGCGCCACCGGGGGTAACGGTCCGGTCAACGACAGAAAGAAGCGATCCTGCGCGTCCGCCGGACAGCGAGCGGGTCAGTTCCAGATTGCGGCGCGTTGCAGCGTCGATCTGAACGACCCGATCCTCAGATTCTTTCAGCGGCGTTTGCAGCAGGGGCAGTTTGCCCTTTTGCGTAATCTCCAGATAGTCGATCAGCGCGCCCATCGCGGACACTTCGGCGCGGCCGAAATTGCCGAACGCGTCCAAGGCACCCACGTGAAACAGCCCGCAGATGCGCTTTTCCGCCGCCGTGCTGTCGAAACTGGCGCGCCCGACCGGCGTCAGTGAAATCCCCAGATCAAGCAGCGATTCGTTCAGCTTTTCCTGCGTTCCATCGGCCACGATCAGTTCGGAGGGCGCAAGCCGGGCAAGCTCGGGGCTGAGCCGGACCGAGGTCAGGGGCATCACGTGAAACGCGCCCGTTGATATATCCGCCCAGGCAAGCGCGGCCTCGTCCCGGACCTCGGCATAGGCAGCCAGAAAGTTGTGTCGGCGCGCCTCAAGCAACGCATCCTCGGTCAGTGTTCCGGGCGTGACGAGTCGCACGACATCACGTTTTACGACCGATTTAGAGCCTCTTTTCTTTGCTTCAGCCGGGCTTTCCAACTGTTCGCAGACCGCAACGCGAAAGCCCTTGCGGATCAGGGTCAGAAGGTACCCTTCGGCTGAATGCACCGGCACGCCGCACATCGGGATGTCTTCGTCATTGTGCTTGCCGCGCTTGGTCAGGGCGATGTCCAACGCCTCGGCAGCGTTGACGGCATCCTCGAAAAACATCTCATAGAAATCACCCATGCGATAAAACAGCAGGGCATCCGGGTGGGCCTCTTTGATTTCGAGGTATTGCGCCATCATTGGCGTGACTGTGGACAAAAGCGGCCCCCTTTTGGCGTATTCCGGGCGCGACCTTACAAATCCCGCATCTTCTGTAAAAGCCGAAAACTCATTCTCGTTGAGGCGGGCGTTCTCCTGCGCTATGAGGCGTCAGCCCTGAAGTCATGGAAACGACATTTAAGATGCCCAAAGCGAAGATCACCAAAGAAGAGGCATTGGCCTTTCACCTGGACCCCACCCCCGGCAAGTGGGAGGTGCAGGCCACCGTCCCCATGACAACGCAGCGAGATCTGTCGCTGGCCTACAGCCCGGGTGTGGCCGTTCCCTGCGAGGCTATCGCGGAAAACCCGGAAACGGCCTATGATTATACCAACAAGGGCAACCTGGTGGCCGTAATCTCGAACGGGACGGCGGTGTTGGGCCTTGGTAACCTCGGCGCGCTGGGCTCGAAACCGGTGATGGAAGGCAAATCGGTCCTGTTCAAACGGTTCGCCGATGTGAACTCGATCGATATCGAGCTGGACACCGAAGACCCGGATGAATTCTGCCGCGCGGTGCGTCTGATGGGGCCAACCTTTGGCGGCATCAATCTGGAAGACATCAAGGCGCCCGAGTGTTTCATCATCGAACAGCGACTGAAGGAAGAGATGGACATCCCCGTCTTTCACGATGACCAGCACGGCACGGCCGTGATCTGTGCGGCGGGCCTGCTGAACGCGCTGCATATCTCGGGCAAGAAGATCGAGGACGTGAAAATCGTTCTGAATGGCGCAGGTGCCGCGGGGATTGCCTGTATCGAACTGCTCAAGGCAATGGGCGCGCGGCATGAAAACTGCATTGTCTGCGATACCAAGGGCGTGATCTATCAGGGCCGGACAGAGGGCATGAACCAGTGGAAATCGGCCCACGCGATCACAACCGACTTGCGCACATTGGAAGACGCGATGAAGGGGGCGGATGTGTTCCTGGGCGTTTCGGTGAAAGGCGCGGTCACGCAGGATATGGTCGCCAGCATGGCCGACAATCCTGTCATCTTTGCAATGGCCAATCCCGACCCCGAGATCACTCCGGAAGAAGCGCACGAGGTTCGCGTGGATGCGATCGTTGCCACCGGGCGCAGCGATTATCCAAACCAGGTGAATAACGTTCTGGGCTTCCCCTACCTGTTCCGCGGTGCGTTGGACATTCACGCCCGCGCCATTAATGATGAGATGAAGATCGCCTGTGCCCACGCACTTGCCAATCTGGCGCGCGAGGATGTGCCGGATGAGGTCGCCATGGCCTATGGCAAGTCGCTGACCTTTGGGCGGGACTATATCATTCCCACCCCATTCGACCCGCGTTTGATCCATCGCATCCCACCGGCCGTTGCAAGGGCGGGGATGGACACCGGTGCCGCGCGCCGTCCGATCATCGATATGGACGCGTATGAGCTGAGCCTGAAATCCCGGATGGACCCGACCGCCAGTATCCTGCGCGGTTTGAACGCCCGTGCGCGTCAGGCGCAAAGCCGCATGATTTTCGCCGAAGGCGACGATCCCCGGGTATTGCGCGCTGCGGTCATGTATCAGCGGTCAGGTTTTGGTAAGGCGCTTGTGGTGGGTCGGCCAGACGATGTTAAGACCAAACTGGAAGCCACGGGCCTGGGCGACGCTGTGCGTGAAATCGAGGTCGTGAATGCCGCCAATACCACGCATCTCGAAACCTATTCGAACTTCCTGTATCAGCGCCTGCAGCGTAAGGGGTTTGACCGCAAAGACATTCACCGTTTGGCTGCACGGGACCGCCATGTGTTTTCTTCGCTGATGCTGGCCCACGGGCATGGTGATGGTCTGGTCACTGGCGCAACCCGCAAGTCCGCGCATGTGCTCGACCGGATCAACCATGTGTTTGATGCAGATGCGGCCAACGGTGCTGCCGGTGTGACAGCTTTGCTGCATAAGGGCCGGATTGTCCTGATTGGCGACACTTTGGTACATGAATGGCCCGACGAAAACGATCTGGCGAATATTGCCGAGCGTTCGGCCGCAGTTGCCCGGCATATGGGGCTGGAGCCGCGCGTGGCTTTTGTCAGCTTCTCGACCTTTGGCTATCCGGTGTCAGAACGTGCTGAAAAGATGCACCGTGCCCCGGCTGTTCTGGATCGGCGCGGCGTCGACTTTGAATACGAGGGTGAAATGACGGTGGACGTCGCCCTGAACATCGAACAGCAAGCGGCCTATCCGTTCTCGCGCCTGACCGGTCCGGCGAATATCCTGATCGTTCCGGCCCGGCATTCGGCATCAATCTCGACCAAGCTGATGCAGGAAATGGGTGGAGCGACCGTGATCGGCCCGATCCTGTCAGGCATCGACAAGCCGATCCAGATCTGCTCGACCGTCTCGACCGCGAACGATATTCTGAACATGGCCATTCTGGCCTCTTGCGACATCGGATAAATCATGACGATCTGGAATCTCGGCTCGATCAACGCGGATATGGTCTATGACCTGCCGCATCTGCCTGCGCCGGGGGAAACTCTGGCTGCCCGTAGGCTGGATCGGTTCCTGGGCGGCAAGGGGGCCAACATGTCGGTGGCCGCGGCGCGTGCGGGATCACGCGTCAGCCATATAGGTGCCGTGGGGCCCGATGGGCGCTGGGCCAAGGATCGACTGACAGAATATGGTGTGGATACACGCCATATCTCTAAGGTGGATGTTCCCACAGGCCACGCCATCATTGCGGTGGATGCCGAGGGTGAGAACCTGATTATCCTGTATCCCGGGGCCAATCACGCATTGGAACCCGCCCATCTGGGGCAGGCGCTGGCCTCGGCAAACACCGGTGATCTGCTGATCTTGCAGAATGAAACCAATGCCCAGGTCGAAGCGGCGCAGCTGGGGCGCAAGCTTGGCCTGACCGTCTGTTATGCCGCGGCCCCGTTTCAGGCTCAGGCCGTTCAGGGCGTTCTGCCTTATCTGGATTTCCTGATCCTGAATGAGGTGGAGGCTGAACAGCTGCGCCAGGAAACCGGTCTGAGCATCGCCGATCTGCCCGTTCGGCATGTCATCGTTACCCTCGGCTCAAAAGGTGCGAGGTACTTGCAGCAGGGCAACGATCCGGTCGAGTTTCCCGCGCATAAGGTGCGGGCGGTGGATACCACAGGGGCAGGCGACACCTTCACCGGCTACGTGCTGGCAGGCATGGATCGCGGAATGCCAATGGAACAGGCCATATTGCAGGCAAACCGCGCCGCAGCCCTGATGGTCATGCGGCACGGAACGGCGGATGTCATTCCCGATCTGAAAGAAGTACGTGACGCATCCTTTGACTAGGAGCCTGCAAATGGCGCATCCCCACCCCAAAGCTGCTT
The DNA here is from genome assembly GCF_056535045.1 of Ruegeria sp. O6. Lineage (NCBI taxonomy): Bacteria > Pseudomonadati > Pseudomonadota > Alphaproteobacteria > Rhodobacterales > Roseobacteraceae > Ruegeria > Ruegeria sp. O6. The sequence continues at coordinate 76,044 of NZ_JBQERM010000007.1, forward strand.
GACGCGCGCGTCACGACCACAGGCTTTGCGATACGCCTTGTAGGCGTTGTGCTGGCGCTTTGGTCCAAAACGGGTAAGGACCAGTTTGTTGCCTTTGTAATAATCCTGATGATACGCCTCGGCGGGGTAAAAGGGTCCTGCGCTAAGAACCGGGGTGACAATGGTCTGCCCCAGCGCTTGCTGCGCGTCTGCTTTGGCTTGTTCTGCCAACACCTTTTCGCCTTTGTTAGAGACGAATATTGCAGTTCGATAGCTGTCGCCCCGGTCGCAGAACTGGCCACCTGCGTCTGTCGGGTCAACCGACCGGAAAAACATGTTCAGAAGTGACGCGCGAGAGACGCGCGCCGGATCGAACGTGATCTGAACCGCCTCGTAGTGTCCGGTTCCCCCTTTTGAAACCTGATCATATGTCGGGTCCGCAGATGTGCCGCCGGTGTACCCTGACACCGCCCCGATTACGCCGGGCACGGATTCGAAATCGGATTCCACGCACCAGAAACACCCGCCAGCCACCGTCAGCGTTTCGGTTCCTGCAGCCGGGGCGGGCAGCGCGCGCAACAGTGCAGCCAATGCAATCAGTGTAAACAGAAGGGCTGGTCTGACGGTTTCAAAATAAGCAGTCCGCATCATGTCAGGTCTCCTTTTAAGATGAGATTGACGCGGGTTCGACCCCCTTGCAATTGCCTGTCATGCAATGTCACGCGCTGGTGAGACTAGTTTATCGTCTGCGATCACGCGTAAACGGCCCACTTGAAAGGCGGACGAAACCACCGTTCATTTGCGACGGATCATGCGCGATAGGTATCCCGATGGGGAACGGCGGTACACCGCGGGCGGGACCGCCGGTCTGGCTGGCCTGGGACAAAGGCCAGCTTTGCAGTAAACTCAGCCCAGCAGTTGCCCCAGCTTCATCGCAACACCCATATTGCCCGAGATCTTGAGCTTGCCCAAAGCAACGCCGGTCATCGGGTTCAGCTTTCCGGTCAACAGCTTGGTCAGGTTCTCCTGCGAGATGCGGATTGTGCAATCCGTGTCCCGATCCTGCGTCGTTGCCTGATTGTCCGCCAGAACAATCACACCGTCCGCGCCGCAATCGAATTTGAGCGAACCGTCAAAGCTTTTGCCGTTCAGCCCTTTTTGAATTCCATCGGCGATGTCCTGAAGCATTCGGGGTCCTTTCACGGTTTCCGAATGCGTAATGCGTCAGGTGCCGAACAGGCAAGGCTGACCCAACTGGAACTTCTGATCACGATGCGCCGAGAATCTGAACCGTCCGGTCACAAGGCTTACCGCCATAGAAGGCGTCCAGAACAGCACGAAACTCGGGCGGAGCATCTGCCACAGATGAAAACAATGTCATCGAAGACCGCAGCTTTTTCGCGTCAATTCCGCCCAGAATGTCGCGGGCATCGCGCCCCGTGTGCAGCAGCATCAGCGAGGCCGTCTGCCTAAGCCGGTCGCGCAGTTCCGGGTGGTTCAGATAGCGTGTCGCCTCGTCCAGATCTTCAATGCCGTAGAGCTGTGCCATATGGGATTGGCCTAGCTCGGCCAGTTGCGGAAACACGAACCACATCCAGTGGCTGGTTTTCTGCCCCTGTTCAAGTTCGCGCAGGACATCGGCCCAAACCGTGTCCTGCGCCTCGATGAACATATCGAGCTCGTCGTCGGTATCGTCTTCGTCGATCACTTGGACAGGCGCTTGTTGCGCGCAGCCAGCAGTTTCAGACGCAGCGCATTCAGCTGGATAAAGCCTGCCGCATCTTTCTGATCGTACGCACCTGCATCCTCTTCGAAGGTCACATGTGCCTCAGAATACAGCGAATGATCCGACCAGCGGCCCACGGTCGAGGCCAGACCTTTGTACAGTTTCACACGAACGGTGCCGGTAACATGCTCTTGCGATCTGTCGATGGCGGCTTGCAGCATCTCGCGCTCGGGGCTGTACCAGAAACCGTTATAGATGAGTTCCGCATATTGCGGCATCAGCTGGTCTTTCAGGTGCATCGCGCCGCGGTCCATGGTGATGGATTCAATGCCACGATGCGCTTCCAGCAGGATGGTGCCGCCGGGTGTCTCGTAGATACCGCGCGACTTCATGCCCACGAACCGGCCTTCGACCAGGTCCAGACGGCCAATACCGTGCTTGCCGCCATATTCGTTCAGCTTGGTCAGAATCGTGGCCGGGCTCATCGCCTCACCGTTGATGCTGACCGCGTCGCCTTTTTCAAAGCCGATCTCGATGAACTCAGGCTCATTCGGGGCGTCTTCGGGGTGGACGGTGCGCTGGTAGACATAGTCGGGCGCCATATCGGCGGGGTCTTCCAGAACCTTGCCCTCGGATGAGGTGTGCAGCAGGTTTGCATCAACCGAGAACGGTGCCTCACCGCGTTTGTCCTTGGCAATCGGAATTTGGTTCTGCTCGGCGAATTCCAGCAGCTTGGTGCGGCTGGTCAGATCCCATTCGCGCCACGGTGCAATGACCTTGATGTCTGGGTTGAGCGCGTAAGCCGCCAGTTCGAACCGCACCTGATCGTTGCCCTTGCCGGTTGCGCCGTGGGCAACAGCATCAGCACCAGTGGCCTCGGCAATCTCAACCAGACGTTTCGAGATCAGCGGCCGTGCGATCGAGGTACCCAGCAGGTACAGCCCTTCATATTGCGCATTGGCACGGAACATCGGGAAGACGAAATCGCGGACAAACTCCTCGCGGATATCCTCGATATAGATGTTCTCGGGCTTGATCCCCAGCAATTCGGCCTTTTGGCGTGCGGGCTCCAGTTCCTCGCCCTGACCCAGATCGGCGGTGAAGGTCACGACCTCACAGCCATACTCGGTCTGCAGCCATTTCAGAATGATCGAGGTATCAAGGCCACCGGAATAGGCCAGAACAACTTTCTTGGGCGCGGACATCTGACTTCCCTTTATGCGTAGAACGATTGGCCCCTAGCGGGTTTTGGACGCGGGGGCAAGTTGGTGCGCGTTGACGAAGGCCGGGAAATGAGGTGAAACGGAGGGAAAGAGAACAAGGATTGGTTGAGAGGGCAGTTTTAGGATGCTGGGCTACAAGATTTTTAGGCATGCGGTATTAATGCTTTTGGACAACATATCAGTCGCGTTGAGATTAAGCTTTTTTCCGTTTCTTGTTTTAGGCACCGCATTCTATTTTTTGACTATTTTTCAGACGGAAAGTTTGCCGGAGACCGATAAACTCTCTCCGATGTTGGGCGTGTCTCTAGCTGGCTTTGTACTCGCAGTCCTCTATTTGATCGTACTGGTTTGGGTGGCCGTAGGCTGGCATCGTTACGTACTTCAGAACGTTGAACCACATCTCGCGTGGCCAGTATGGGACGGAGACCGTATGTGGGCCTATGGCGGCGCATTTCTTCGGATTATCCCATTGAGCATTCTACTGAGTCTTGTCGCTGTTTTTATTTTTCTGGTACCTGCAGCCGTTTTTTATGATGGCGGGGTGTCAACTGATGACGGCACCTTTCTTGGTTTTTTGCTTGGTGTCGTCATTTCGTACATTTCGTTTAGGCTTTCGCTCGTGTTACCGGCTGCGGCAGTTGGGGAATTTATGAAAGTTCCAGATTCGTGGCGCAAAACCAAAGAGTTCTCTAAGCCGATTTTTGTTGCCGCACTTTGTGTTGGAGTTCTTACAGCAATACCGAATTTGTTGCTACATACACCTCTGGCCCCAATCATAGGCAGCTTTGTCTATTTCCTAGTTGCGCAATGGTTTCTGCTCATGCTGGGCGTCAGCATCATGACGGCCCTTTACGGTTTTGTCGTCGAGAAGCGCGAACTACGCTGACGCCCGTACACATATGTATTCCTTGCCCTTATCACGCTGATGGGGCAGGGAGGCGGGCATGACCGACTTCATGACCCGCGCCCGCGCCGCCGAAGAGGCGATGCGCTCTGTCTTCCCGGCGACGCCGTTGCAGCGCAATGCCCACCTGTCCGACCGTTATGGGGCGGATATCTGGCTCAAGCGCGAAGACCTGAGCCCGGTGCGCTCCTACAAGATTCGCGGTGCCTTTAACGCCATGCGAAAGCAACAGGGGCAGGACCTGTTCGTCTGTGCCAGCGCGGGCAATCACGCGCAGGGCGTGGCCTATATGTGCCAGCATATGGGGGTCCGGGGCGTGATCTTCATGCCGGTCACGACGCCTCAGCAGAAGATCCAGAAAACGCGTATCTTTGGCGGGGACACCGTCGAGATTCATCTGATCGGTGACTATTTCGATGACACGCTTGCTGCCGCTCAGGCATGGTGCACGCAGCAGGGCGGATATTTCCTGTCACCTTTTGACGATGCCGATGTGATCGAAGGGCAAGCCTCGCTGGCGGTTGAAATCGAAAGGCAGATGGGCGGTGCGCCCGATCACGTTGTGCTTCCCGTGGGTGGAGGCGGCATGTCCGCCGGTGTCGCTACATGGTTCGGGGACCGCACCCATTGCCTGTTCGTCGAACCGGCCGGAGGGGCCTGTCTGCGCGCAGCCCTGGCGGCGGGGCATCCTGTTTCGCTGGATTATGTGGATACCTTTGTCGATGGCGCGGCGGTCGGGCGGATCGGTGAAAAGCCGTTCGAGTTGTTGAAATCACGCCACCTGTCGGACGTTCTGGTCCTGTCCGAGGATCGTATCTGCGCCACCATGATCGAGATGCTGAATGTCGAAGGCATCGTGCTGGAACCTGCGGGGGCGCTGGCGATCGAGGCAGTAGGTGATATCCAAAGCTTTGTGCGCGGAAAGACCGTGGTCTGCCTGACATCCGGCGGCAATTTCGATTTCGAACGCCTTCCCGAGGTCAAGGAACGTGCGCAGCGGTATTCCGGTGTGAAAAAGTACTTCATCCTGCGCCTGCCGCAGCGACCCGGCGCCCTGAAGGAATTCCTGAATATTCTCGGCCCCGAGGATGATATCGCGCGGTTCGAATACATGAAGAAATCGGCGCGCAATTTCGGTTCGGTTCTGATCGGGATCGAAACCCGCAAGCCCGAAAACTTCATGCGCCTGTTTGCCCATCTGGACGATGCCGGGTTCACCTATACCGACATCACCGAGGACGAGACGCTGGCACAGTTCGTGATCTAGTTCAGGTTCTCATTCAGCTCGGCTTCAAACATGGTTTTCGAGCTGTCGAAAGCAGCCAAAAGCGCTGGCAGATCAACCTCGGCCCCTTGCCCTGCCGCGGCCTGCCGTTCCCCATCCTGGCAGAGTTTCGAGAATTGATCGAACCCCAGGCTCAATGCGCTGCCTTTCAGGAAATGCAGGTTCTGCTCCAGCTCGGCCCGGTTGGTGTCGCGGCGCAGGCGGATGATCACGTCCTGCACTTCTTCCAGAAATATCTCTACCACCTCATCGAATTCCTCGGGGCCGACTTCATCCCGCAACTGCCTGACTCTGGCCCAGTGGATCATCCTATACACCAGCTAATGAATGGTCATGGTTCTGAATAGACGCGTCCGGTAAAAAGCAGGTTAACGGGGCCACGCTTCGGCAATCGTCACTCTTCACCGGATGTTAAATCAGTCGGCGATAGGGTCGCCATAAGTGACGAAACTCATCAGAGCTGAGGGTAAATGGTGCCGGGGGCGAGTCTTGAGGAAACCAGAACTGATCTGGATTTCGGCGCGATCCGCACGGTGCTGGTGGTGGATGACAGCCGCTTGCAACGGCGCATTCTGGTGGCCTCGCTCAGGAAATGGGGGTTCGAGGTGATCGAGGCCGATACAGGCCATGCCGCTTTGGCGCTTTGTGTCGATAATCCGCCCGATCTTGTGCTGAGCGACTGGGTCATGCCGGGGATGAGCGGCCTTGAATTCTGCTGTGCCTTTCGGGCCTTGGAAACGGATCAATACAGCTATTTCATCCTTCTGACATCCAAAAGCGAAAAGCAGGAAGTCGCGCGCGGTCTGGATGCCGGGGCCGACGATTTTCTGATCAAGCCGCTTGAGGCGGACGAACTGCGCGCCCGGATTTCAGCTGGTGCGCGCATTCTGGACATGCAGCGCGAGCTCTCCCAGAAAAACCGCCTGATTGAATCCGCGCTCAAGGAACTCAGGCTTGCGCATGACGCGATCGACAAGGACCTGATGCAGGCGCGGAAAATTCAGGAATCGCTGGTTCCCGAACTGACCCGGACATTCGGCAAATCGCGGGTCAGTTTGTTGCTGAAACCTTGTGGTCATATCGGCGGTGATCTGGTGGGGATGTTCTCGCCCGGGGTGAACCGGCTTGGGTTCTACAGCATCGACGTATCCGGGCATGGTATCACCTCGGCCATGATGACGGCGCGATTGGGGGGATATCTGTCCAGCAAGCATTTCGATCAGAACGTCGCGATGGAGCGGAGGTTCGACAAGTTTTACGCACTTCTGCCACCAGAACATGTGGCTGAAACGCTCAATTCCCGGCTGATGGCCGATGAAGGTATCGAAGAGTATTTTACGATGGTCTACGCCATCGTCGACCTGCGCAACGGGCATCTGAAGATGGTGCAGGCCGGGCATCCGCATCCCCTGCTGCTGCGGCAGGGTGGCCGCGCTGAGTTTCTTGGTGACGGAGGCTTGCCCATAGGATTGATCGAAGATGCGAGCTTTCAACAAATCGAAACGCAGATGCAGCCCGGCGACAAGCTGCTTTTGTACTCGGACGGGTTTACCGAATGCCAACTGGCTGGTGGCGGTTTGTTGGACGAAGACGGTTTGCGTCAGATGGCCCAACAGAGCATCTCGGAAAGGGGCGGGTCAGAGTTTCTGGACGACATGTTCTGGCGTTTGACGCAAGTGATGTCACCCAAAGACGGCATCGGCGATGATGTCTCGGCCGTCTTTTTTGAATATAACGGACCTTAAAGCGACCCGAGATGCAATTCGGCAAAGTGCCGGTCACCGTCATTTCCCAGTAAACCGACGGCGTCAGCAGTTTCCATCCACAGCGCTTCGTGAAACGCCTCGGTCGGCGGGCCTATGCGTCGCACGGGGCGGGCGCGATAGATCAGGCAGACCTTCTCGGCCCACAGGTCGTATTCCGGCATATAGGTGAAGCGCCGAAAGGCACCAATCCGCCGGGGCGCCGCAATAAGCCACCCGGTTTCTTCAAAGACTTCGCGATGCAGGGCGGTAACGGGTGATTCGCCCGGATCAATACCCCCGCCGGGCAATTGCAGGTCGGGTCCGGGTTCTGTCTGGCAGGTCAGCAAAAGGTGACTTCTGCGGGGCAAAAGTGCGTAAACACCGACCCGTCGCGTGTATTTCCGCCCCGGCTCTGGGGTTTCACCGAACCGCCTGATCATGTATGGCCCCTTACAACCTAATCTGTTCGACCTATATGGTGCCGGTATGCCAACCTGTGGCGCGTAAGGAAACCCCATGTCTCTTGGAACGAAAATCGCGTGGGACGATACCGTCCTGCCCTTTCAACTCGATGTATCGGATATGCGTGGCCGTGTGGCTCGTCTGGATGGTGTGCTGGATGGCATCCTCAAGCAACATGACTACCCCGAACAGGTCGAGGCGCTGGTGGCCGAGATGGCCCTGCTGACCGCATTGATCGGGCAGACGGTTGCGCTGCGTTGGAAACTGTCGTTGCAGGTGCAATCCAAGGGGCCTGTGCGCATGATTGCGACCGACTATTACGCACCCAAGGCCGAAGGCCAGCCGGCGCAGATCCGGGCCTATGCCAGCTTTGACCGTGACCGGCTGACAGATGCGACACCCTTCGATCAGGTGGGTGAAGGGTATTTTGCCATCATGATAGATCAGGGCGAAGGCACACAGCCATATCAGGGCATCACTCCGCTGACCGGAGCCTCTCTCAGCGCCTGTGCCGAGGCCTATTTTGCACAGTCCGAGCAGCTGCCAACCCGGTTCTCGCTGAGCTTTGGCAAATCGACCGAGCCCGGCGTGGATGAACATTGGCGTGCCGGCGGCATCATGTTGCAGCATATGCCCAAAGCTTCGCCATTTGCCGCCTCGGGTGAGGGCAATGGCGAGATCCTGACCGCCAGCGATCTGGTCGACGGCGAAGAGGGCGAGAACTGGGGCCGGGTCAATATCCTGCTGGACACAGTCGAGGATCTTGAGCTGATCGGTCCTTCGATTGCGCCGACTGATTTGTTGGTCCGGTTGTTCCACGAAGAACAGCCACGGGTCTTTGATGCGCAGTCCGTGCAGTTTGGCTGCACCTGTTCCGAAGACCGGGTACGGCAGAGCCTGTCGATCTATTCGGCAAAAGACCTCGAAAAGATGACGACGCCCGAAGGTCAGGTCACCGCCGATTGCCAGTTCTGCGGCGCACACTATGTGCTTGACCCGTCAACGGTTGGCTTTGAAGCCGAAGACCGCAAGGGTGCTTGACCCGATTGAACAGATCCGGACGGCACTGCGCCGTCCCGGTCACGGGTCCAGCGATTTTGACCTGAACCCGGACACTGTCCTGCCGCCCGGGCGCCGCCTGCGCCCGGCGGGGGTTCTGGTTGCAATCTCGCTTGCAGATGACACCCCTCGGGTGATTCTGACGAAACGGTCCTCGGCCCTCAAACACCATCCGGGTCAGATCGCGTTTCCCGGTGGCAAACAGGATGAAGGGGATGCGGATGTCACGGCAACGGCCCTGCGCGAAGCACAGGAAGAGATCGGCCTTCCCGCGGACCTTCCCGAAATTCTGGGTTACCTGCCGACGCATGAAACTGTCACTTCATTCACGGTCACACCCGTGGTGGCCGTTCTTCGAAAGGGATTTCAACCTGTTCCGGAACCCGGCGAAGTCGACGAAGTTTTTTCGACCCCCCTTGCGCATCTCTTGAATCCCAAGAATTATCTGGTGGAATCGCGCCGTTGGCGCGGACAAAAACGCAGATATTACACAGTTCCGTACGGCCCTTATTACATATGGGGTGCGACGGCCCGCATATTGCGCGGGCTTGCAGCGCGGGTGAATGAATGATGCAGATTGAGGAGCTTTGGGTCAGCGAACCGGCGACCCAAAAGGTATGCGCCGCCCTGACCTCATCCGGGGCGCAGGCGCTTTTTGTGGGTGGGTGCGTGCGCAATGCGCTGCTGGGCGCGCCGGTGTCGGATATCGACATTGCCACTGATGCCCGGCCTGAACAGGTTGTCGAGATGGCGCAGGCTGCCGGCCTCAAGGCCATCCCCACCGGTATCGACCATGGCACGATTACAGTGGTCAGCGCCGGTATCCCGCACGAGATCACCACTTTCCGGCGTGACGTCGAAACCGATGGTCGCCGCGCTGTCATCGCCTTTTCCGATCACGTCGAAGAAGATGCTGCGCGGCGCGATTTTACCATGAATGCACTTTATGCAAGGCCCGATGGCACTGTGTTAGACCCGCTTGGCGGGCTTCCCGACCTTCGGGCCCGGCGGGTGCGGTTCATCGGTGAAGCAGAGGACCGCATTCGCGAAGACTATCTGCGGTCACTGCGCTATTTCCGGTTTCACGCATGGTATGGCGACCCGGATGCCGGTTTCGACCCGGACGCGCTGGCTGCCATTGGTGCCAATCTTGACGGGCTGACCTCGTTGTCGCGGGAACGCGTCGGGGCGGAACTGCTGAAACTGCTGGGCGCGCCTGATCCGGCCCCGGCCATTGCGACGATGCGCAGCACGGGCGTATTGGCAAAGTTGCTGCCGGGCGCGGATGACCGGTCACTGGCACCTCTGGTCGCTTTGGAACATGCGGCAGGTGCCGAACCGAACCCCGTGCGCCGTCTGGCGGCCATCGCGACACCCGATGACGCCGCAACCCTGCGCCTGAGCCGTTCGCAACTGCAACGCCTTACCGGAATGCGGAGCGAAGCGCAGTCAACCACCAGCGTGGCTGAACTGGGCTATCGGTATGGTGACGAAGGCGGGTTGAACAAAACCCTTCTGCGGTGCGCGTTTTTCGAACAGCCCTGGTCCGAAAGCTTCAGACAGGACCTGCACGCAGGCGCAGCCGCGCGTTTCCCGATACAGGCCAAAGACCTGATCCCCGGGTTTACCGGCCCGGCGCTGGGCCAAAAGCTGGCCGAGCTTGAAAGCCGGTGGATCGCGTCGGGTTTTGCGCTGTCGCGCGAGGACTTGCTTGCAAGTTAATGTTTAGTCTCAAAAGGGGATGACAACTTTGGTCCATTGTGGTTAGGTGCGCCAGTCACATGGATGGAGGAATGCGAATGTATTACGGGATCTGGTTCGGCTAAAGCCGGGACACTTGCCCCGTAAAGGGTGGTGTTCAGGCGCCATCTGTCTTCGCACGTCTTTATCTCTGCTCAATCGGAGCACACTCCATGTTTCGCTATTTCGAAAACCTTGTTGACCCTTTTGTCGCCTATCATGAGGCTGACGCGCCGCCGACCCGGCTGTGGCCGTTTCTGCTGGACTATTCGCGCCCGTTCTATCGGGTGTTTGTCTGGGCTGCGCTGATTTCCATTATCGTCGCCGGTGTCGAGATTGGGTTGATCTATTATATGGGTCGTGTCGTTGACCTGTTGGGCGGCACACCAACCGAGGTGTGGCAGAACCACGGGACCGAGCTGCTGTTGATCGCGGCCTTTGTCCTGTTTCTGCGCCCTTTGTTGCATCTGGTCGACGTACTGATCCTGAACAACACGATTCTGCCGAACTTTGGCACTCTGATCCGCTGGCGCGCCCATAAGCACGTTCTGCGTCAGTCGGTTGGCTGGTTCGAGAATGATTTTGCCGGGCGGATTGCCAACCGGATCATGCAGACACCGCCCGCGGCCGGTGAGGTGATCTTTCAGGTCTTTGACGCGATTTCCTTTTCACTGGCTTACCTGATCGGGGCGGCAATCCTGCTTTATGCGGCGGATGCGCGCCTGCTGATCCCGCTGCTGATCTGGTTTGCGTTCTACGCGATGCTGGTGCGCTGGACTGTTCACCGTGTCGGGCCGGCGTCCAAGGCGGCATCCGATGCGCGGTCAACCGTCACGGGCCGCGTCGTGGACAGCTATACCAACATTCATTCCGTCAAGATGTTCGCCCATGGCCCGCAAGAGCTGGACTATGCCCGTGAAGCGATCGAGGAAACCCGCCGGACATTCCAGATCGAGATGCGGATTTTCACCATCATGGATGCGGTTTTGGTTACCCTGAACGGGGTGCTGATCGTTGGTGTCGTGGGTTGGGCAATTGCCCTGTGGATGCAGGGTTCCGCTTCGGTTGGCGTCGTTGCGGCAGCAACCGCGCTGACCCTGCGCCTGAACGCCATGACCGGATGGATCATGTGGGCGCTGACCAGCTTTTTCCGCCAGCTTGGTATCGTGGCCGAGGGGATGGAGACCATTGCCCAGCCTATCGACCTGCTTGACGCGCGCGAAGCCAAACCCCTGCGGTTGACCAGGGGTGAGATCCGGATTCGCGATCTCTCGCACCATTACGGGCGCGAGGCCGGTGGGCTTGACCACATCAACCTGACCATTCAGCCCGGCGAAAAGGTCGGTCTCATTGGGCGGTCGGGTGCCGGGAAATCGACCCTGGTAAAGCTGCTTTTGCGGTTCTATGACATCGAACGCGGTGCCATTCTGATCGATGATCAGAACATTGCGGGTGTCACACAGGACAGCCTTCGCAGCCATATCGGCATGGTCCAGCAAGACAGTGCGCTGCTGCACCGGTCTGTGCGCGACAACATCCTTTACGGCCGCCCGGACGCGACCGAGGCGCAGATGATCGCCGCAGCCAAACAGGCCGAAGCGCATGCGTTCATCCTTGACCTGCAAGATCCGCAGGGGCGCACCGGGTATGACGCGCATGTGGGTGAGCGGGGCGTAAAGTTGTCTGGTGGTCAGCGGCAGCGGGTAACGCTGGCCCGGGTGATCCTGAAAGACGCACCAATCCTTTTGCTGGACGAGGCGACATCGGCACTGGATTCCGAGGTCGAAGCGTCAATTCAGGAAACGCTCTACGGCATGATGCAGGGCAAAACCGTGATCGCCATCGCCCACCGGCTCAGCACCATTGCGCAGATGGATCGCATTCTGGTGATGGACGGGGGCCGCATCGTCGAAGAGGGCGCGCATTCTGATCTGTTGGCGCAGGGCGGCCTTTACGCGCAGTTCTGGGCGCGGCAATCTGGCGGCTTCATGAACCCGGAGGCCGCTGAATGAAGATTGCCGATCTCATCTATCCGTTCAGGACCACTGAAACGCCCCCGCCGCAGACATTGGGGGCGTTCATTCGCTGGAGCCTTTCCGGTGCTTGGCCCATGCTGTTTGTCGCCGCGTTCTTTTCGGCCCTGGCTGGCGCGATGGAGGCTGGAACAGCGTGGATTCTGGGGCGTGTGATCGATGTGGCAACATCCAGCGGGCCCGAGCATTTCATGACCGCCGGGAATATGTGGATGATCTTTGGGGCGGTGGTGTTCTTCATGCTGCTGCGCCCGATCCTGTTTGGGCTGTCTTCGATTTCGAACAACTATATCGTGATGCCCAACATCACGCCTTTGGTGCTGGCCAAGCTGAACCGCTGGACGCTGGGCCAGTCTGTCACCTATTTCGACGATGATTTCGCCGGGCGCATTGCCCAGAAACAGATGCAGACGTCGAACGCCATGGCCTCGGTCGTGTCCGAAACGATCAGTGCGATTGTGTTTGCGTTGGCGTCGCTAGCGGGCTCTTTGCTATTGTTAGGGTCTATTCATCCTTTGGTGATGCTGCCCTTTGCAGCCTGGCTGGTGGTCTATTTCCTTCTGGTGCGCTGGTACCTGCCGCGTATTCGCATACGCTCAGCTGCGCGTGCCGGGGCGCGGGCGATGGTTTCGGGGCAGGTGGTCGACACGATCACCAACATCAAAACCGTCAAGCTTTTTGCGCACTCGGATTTCGAAGATCAGGCCGCGCGGCACTCGATGGTCGAGCTGCGGAAAAAATCACTGGCGTTTGGCAAGCTGTCGGCCAGTTTCCGGTTCGTCCTGATGGCGCTTGCCGGTATTTTGCCTGTTCTCCTGCTGGGGACGACGCTGTGGTTATGGCAGTTCGGATTGGCGACTGCGGGTGACATCGTTGCCGCTGGCGCCGTGTCGGTTCGTATTTCGCAGATGACCGGATGGGTCAGCTTCACGCTGATGGGCCTCTATGCCAATGTGGGTGAGATTGAAAACGGGATGAAGACGCTGGCCAGACGGGACAGGGTCGAGGATGCGCGCAGCGCGAAAGATCTTGATGTAACCGAAGGATCCATCTCGTTCGAAGATGTCAGTTTTGCTTACGGCCGGGACGTCGGCGGTGTTACGGACCTGACGCTCACCGTGCAACCGGGCGAAAAGCTGGGAATTGTCGGTGCCTCAGGGGCGGGCAAATCAACACTCGTTTCGCTTCTTCTTCGGCTCTATGACAGGGAAAACGGCGCTATTTGCATCGATGGGCAGGACGTGTCGCAGGTCACGCAGGACAGTTTGCGCCGCCAGATCGGCATGGTCACGCAGGAAACGGCGATGTTCAACCGGTCTGCCCGCGAAAACATCCTCTATGGTCGCCCGGACGCGTCCGAGGCCGAGTTGATCGAAGCAGCAATCAAGGCCGAAGCGCATGACTTCATCCTGAGCTTAAAGGACGGCCAGGGCCGCACCGGCTATAACGCTCATCTGGGCGAGCGTGGCGTAAAGCTCAGCGGTGGTCAAAGGCAACGGATCGCCCTTGCACGCGCCATTCTCAAGGATGCGCCCATTCTGGTTCTGGACGAAGCAACCTCAGCCCTTGATTCCGAGGTCGAGGCGTCGATTCAATCGGCGCTTCATCGGGTGATGCAGGGCAAAACCGTTCTGGCCATCGCCCACAGATTGTCAACGCTCAGCGAGATGGACCGGATCATCGTTCTGGATCAGGGGCAAATCGTGGAAACCGGAACCCACGAAGACCTTTTGGATCAGGGCGGGCTTTACGCCCGGTTCTGGCATCGGCAATCTGGTGGCTTCATTCAGGCAGAAGCTGCCGAATAAGGGTTTTGTTGCACCCAAAGCCCGGATATCAGGCGCCTCATGACGCAGTATTACACAATCACCCGGCTTGGCCATCAGGGCGACGGCATCGCTGATGGGCCCGTTTATGCCCCGCGCACCCTTCCGGGTGAGGTTGTCAGCGGCACCCTTGTTGATCAGGTGCTGACCGATATCCGCGTCGAGGTGCCGTCTGATGACCGGGTAAAGGCCCCGTGTCGCCATTACAAAGCCTGCGGTGGCTGTCAGTTGCAACACGCCTCTGATGTGTTTGTCGCCGACTGGAAGCTGAGCATTGTCCGCAACGCCCTGTCCGCGCAGGGGCTTGAGGCGCCGATGCGTCCGATACACACATCTCCCGAACACTCACGCCGACGCGCCACGATTGCCGTCAGGCGGACCAAGAAAGGCACACTGGCCGGGTTCCATGGACGTGCATCGGATACGATCACCGAAATCCCGGATTGCCGTTTGCTTGACCCGGCCCTGATCGCCGCAATTCCCGTGGCCGAGGCGCTGGCGGTTCTGGGCGGCAGCCGCAAGGGTGTCTTGGCCGTCACGCTCACCCTGTCCAAGGGCGGGCTGGATGTGGCCGTCAAGGGCGGCAAGCCCTTGGATGGGCCGCTGGAACTGGCACTGGCGCAAGAAACCGAAAAACATGGTCTGGCGCGGCTCAGCTGGGATGGTGAAGTGATTGCCATGCGCCACGCTCCGGTTCAGCGCTTTGGGGCCGCCGTCGTCACGCCGCCGCCCGGTGCCTTCCTTCAGGCGACCAAAGACGGAGAACAGGCTCTATTACAGGCCGTTTCCGAGGCGGCGCAGGGTGCGAAACGAATTGTTGACCTGTTTGCGGGCAGCGGTACGTTTTCGTTGCCTCTGGCGGAAAAAGCCGAGGTTCACGCGGTAGAAGGTGCGGCAGACATGGTGCAGGCACTGGATCAGGGCTGGCGCAGGGCGCAAGGTCTGAAACGCGTGACGACCGAGGCCCGCGACCTGTTCCGCCGTCCGTTGATGCCGGATGAACTGAAATCGTTTGACGCAATCGTTCTGGACCCGCCCCGCGCCGGTGCCGAGGCGCAGGTGGCCGAGCTGGCAGAGGCCAGACGCCCGGTGATTGCCTATGTCTCGTGCAACCCCGTCACCTTTGCGCGCGATGCAAAAATTTTGGTTAACGCTGGCTATACCCTTGAATGGGTGCAGGTCGTTGACCAGTTTCGATGGTCGTCACATACGGAACTTGCTGCGCGGTTTACCCTGAACGCCGCATCTTGATCAGACAGGAGAAAGCGACCCATGGGTTTCAGACAGCGTCTGCTGAACATCATCGAAGCGCCTGCATTCGGGCAATTCATAACGGCTGTCATCATCTTTAACGCAGTGCTTTTGGGGATGGAGACGTCGCCGACCCTGATGGAAGCCGCCGGGCCGCTGATCGTGATGCTGGACAAGCTGTGCCTTGCGATCTTTGTGGCGGAAATCGCCATGAAGCTGACCGCGACCGGACGCAGGTTTTTCACAAACGGCTGGAACAATTTCGATTTCCTGATCGTCGGCATTGCGCTTGTTCCCAGCGCCGGAGGTCTTTCCGTTCTGCGAGCCCTGCGAATCCTGCGGGTATTGCGCGTGATTTCCGTTGCGCCAAGACTGCGCCGGGTGGTTGAAGGGTTCATCTCGGCCCTACCGGGAATGGCCAGTGTTTTCCTGCTGATGGCAATTCTGTTCTATATCGGTGCCGTGATCTCGACCAAGCTGTTCTCGGCAACCTTCCCGGATTGGTTCGGCGATCTTGGCCTGTCGGCCTATACACTGTTTCAGATCATGACGCTTGAAAGCTGGTCGATGGGGATCGTCCGCCCGGTGATGGAGGTTTATCCCTATGCCTGGCTGTTCTTCGTCCCCTTCATTATGGTCACAACCTTTGCGGTGGTGAACCTATTGGTGGGTCTGATCGTAAATTCCATGCAGGACGCGCACCATGCAGAGGATGAGGTCAAAACTGATGCGTATCGTGATGAGGTTCTGGAACGCTTGGAGAGCATCGAGCGGCATCTGACCGAAAACTTGAACATCAAAAAGTGATTTCAGTTTTCGCGTTTTTTGGCATAATAAGCCCCAAAAAAACAAAGCAGGCAGTGAAACATGGATCGTCGAGCATTCGGATTGGGGGCGGTAGCAACGCTGGGCCTATCGGCTTGTGCATCAGCCCGACCAAATTTTCTGACTTATGATGGGCCCGAGGTCACCTCGCTGGTGGTCAACAAGGGCGCGCGCAAACTTTATTTGTTGCACCACGAAAAAGTCCTCAAGGAATATGATGTGGATCTGGGATTTGCGCCGCAGGGCACAAAAACCAAACGCGGAGACGGCCGCACGCCCGAAGGAAGTTACCTGATCGATCGGCACAACCCCAACAGCCGGTATCACCTGTCTATCGGGATATCGTATCCCAACTCTCAGGACATCGCCAAGGCTAAGGCTGCGGGAGTTGATCCCGGTGGGGACATCTTCATTCACGGGCAGCCAAATCTACGATCCGAGTTCAAACGCGCCAAGAAAACTCCGGATTGGACCGCGGGATGCATCGCGGTCAAGAATGACGAGATCGAAGAAATCTATGCGATGGTCAACCGAGGGACGCTGATCACCCTGCGCCCTTAGGGGGCACAGGCGCCCACGCTGCAATCCCGAATGTTTCATAGTCGTGCTGGTAGACCTCGGATGCCAGCGCTTCAAGCTGTTCGTCATAGATCTGATCCAGCGTAAACGGAACATCTTGCGCGCACGGGCCGGGAACCGGCGGATTGGGGTGGCCTGTTGAGCGGGCCAGATCCGGCAGAGCCGTGGTCAGCTCTTCTTCCCGCAGAATCAGGTCCGGCATCAAAAAGCTGGCAATACCATCCAGCGTGCGGGACTGGCTGCACCACGTCCCGTCAACGCGGATCGGCGTCTGACCGTTGAGGTTCATGCGCAGGAACCCGAGGAACGCCAGAAACGCATCCCGATGCTGTTCGACCGAGTAATTGGTGTCGCGCACCTGCCCGGGGATCGGCAGGTCAAGGCGGTTGCGCAGGTAATTGCGAACCATCTTGTAACTGCCCGGCCCGGTATCCAGAATGTACTGGCAAAACGCCGAATGCGCCCGTGCCAGCGGGTGGCGCAACACGGTGAACTTCCGGTGTCCGGGGTGGTCTTGCATCCAGGCGCGGATTTCCTTGCGGTTCCGGTTTGTGACCAGATCGTCCGTAGAACAGCCATCCATGTCGGCCATCCATTGCGCAATAACAGGCTCTACTCCGCCGCGAATGGGCAAATACATCAATGCTGATCCGGCTGCGGCGATGTATTGCGGTACTGCCGCCCCCCGGTTTGGTTCGAAACGGGAAGGCTGGTGCAATCCGAACCTGTCCAGTTTGGACAGGGCGTCTTGCATCTCATCGGGGTTGGTGACCTTCGATACGGCAGGTGCCGGGTTTTGCGGTTTCAGAGTATCGTCCAGCTTGCTCAGCCGCGCCTCGACCCCCAGCCATGCGGCCAGACCGTTCAGAACGTCCAACTCGGCCAGGTCGTCATAGGTGATGAAAAAAGCGGTTTGCCCGGTCTTCTGTAAATGCCGCTGCAACATGTGTTGGTGGCCGTGGACCTGATCGAGATACTCAGAAAACTCAACCCCGTCGAAAGCGACCTGTGCATCGACGCGACGCTTCACGTTCTTCAGCAGCCATTGCTGCGTGGTGCGCGCGATTTTCAGGGACAGAAAACTGTCCAGCGGATTGCGTGTTAGAATGATCTTGGCGCAGCGCGGATCATTCAGCACAGGCTTCAGAATGCGCGGATCGTGGTCCTGGAAATACCGAAAACCGTTCAAGCCACCCGGTGCCGACCGGATTGCCTTCAACAGTCGCATCGGATCTGCATCGCGGTCTTCCAGCGACAGACCCAGAAGGGTATCGGACTTCAGGTTGCCGGCAAAATGCGGGTTAAAGGCTTCGCCATGACAGGAAACCCCGTCCAGCGCGTTCAGATTGGCCTCAAGAAGGTTCGACCCTGTGCGCATGGCAGCCAGAACAACGAAGTAATCAAAATTGGCTGGCATGGGTAATTACTGCACCAGATAGGGTTTGCGATAGGGTTTCGTCTGACGGCCGAACACATCGTCCGAAGGAAAATCGCCCATCAGGTAAGGGTGCATACCCTGGTTCTTGAGGTTTTGCAGGAACTTCCCGAAGCCGGACAGATCGACCATTGTGGGCGCTTCTGTCAGGTGGCTGGACTGATGCGCGCCAATCTCGTCCAGGATTGTCTGCAGGGGCTCCATCGGTGCTTCAAGGAAATCGGCCAGCGACCAGCTGCGCATCCGCGCCTTGGTCCAGACCGAGGTCAAAACCTCAAGCTGTTTGGTTTCGATCTGTTGCAGACGCGCGGCCTCGCTCCGGATGTCCGAGAAGTTCAGGTTCGACCGGAACAGCGGAATTGCCCAGGCCCCGGTGATGACAGAGATTTGCGCATTCTTGTCCCGCGCCAGAAACCAGTTGATGTCCTGCGTGTCGCGGGGGCTGAACTGGAAACACTGGCGTTCGCCGCGTGTGTTCCAGATCAGGTTCGACAGAAAGGCCGTCGGATTGTAATCCCGCAGCAAAGCACAATCGCTGAGCGCACCGTTTGTGATGGTTTCACCCTTTGCAAATTCTGCACGCTCGGGTCCGAACAGGTGCCCGTGCACGCGTGTGCCAGTGGCCGCGGCCAGCCATTCTTCGAAATCTTCAAACAGTTCGGAAAAGCCCTGAAATACGGAATAGGGTGACGAGGTAAGGCCGTTTTCACTGCCGTGCCGGGGAAACCGGCTTTGCATGTACAGCCCGTCACGCCCCCGTGTCCGCCGCTCGACCGCCTTGGAAAACACCCGGTCAATCTTGCCGGGATTGGGTTCGGCCGGTTTCATCGCACTTGCTTGATCGGTCAGAAACGCCTGATACAGCCGTTCCGCACGGGGCCAGATCTTGCGGGCAACAAAACAGTCTGACCGCCGCAGCAATTGCAGATGGTCGTCGTAGAAGATGTGCGGGCGGCCCTGATAGTCGAACTTGGACAGGGTCAGGGATCGGCTCTCGATATGTGTAGAATACAGCCGCGCCAATGTCTGGAAATAGCTTTCATCCGGAATCCAAACATGGCGGAAGTAACTGTCATATTGTTTGCGCTTGGGGTCCTGCAAAATGGCAGACAGTGTTTGACGGGTCAGGCACCACCACTGGCTGCCCATATGCGGGACCAAACCGTCGGGGATTTTCCGGCGAAACCCGACCGCGCGCTGAAGCTTTACATATGCGTCGAACAATCCGCGCTGTTTTCGCCAGGAAAACGGGAACCGCAGCGTAAACCGTTCATGATCCAACCCGCCGATTGTCCAGCTGACATCAGACGTTGTCGCGCTTTCGATGAAATCGACACGGGGCCGGTCGGCCAGGTAATCGATCAGCTCCTGAACCGGGCGCAGCGGCAGGCAGGCCCCCGACGACAGGAATATGTGGCGCGTTTCCGGAAACCGCTCCAGCATCAGTTCGGACGCGCTTTGTGAAGCAGCAACGATGCCCCACCCGCCCCAGTCGCATTGATGCCGGTCAGAAAATGCGATCCGGGGGTTGTCGGAACAGGACGCGACGCATCGCGCAAATTCTTCACCGGGCACCTTGCGATCCACATGGATCACAACCGGGCATCCGGCAGCGGTCCAATGGCGCGCGACCTGTTCGGCCCGGTCCAGCGAGGTATGAACCAACATGACGATGCCCAGACCGCTCATGCCCAGTTTCCTTTTGACATCAGGCCCAGAATCTCAAGCTGCCGCCAGTTGATATAGGCCTCAGACCATTCGCACCAGAATACGGGCTTGTCTTCAAGCTGTGCGGCATAGGCCTTGTATTCGCCAGAACCGCTATAGTGCTGGCTGCGCTGCAATTCTTCGCGTGCCTTGTCGCCAAGGGTGTCGATCAGCTTGGCATGAAGCAACGAACCGCTGGCCTTTTCCCCACCCCATTCGTCGTAAACCTGATTCAGTCCGCGCGGCAAAAGCGAGTGGGTCGAGCTGACATAGACATACCGCCGATCCCATTTGACCAGCGGGATCTTGTTCAGTGCCGGGGCTTTGGATGGCTTGTCGCGAAAGAACACCCGCGCCCGCGCGCCCCCTTGAATCCACAGGTTCTTGTAATCGGGGTTCTTGGTGATCGTGTAATTCCCCGGATCGAACCACCGTGCGATTTCAAAGGGATCCTGCCCCTCGCGATAGGTTTCGGCATCGACAGGCCCTTCGGGATACATGTCGATCAGCATGGTGCCAAAGCTGCGCACGGCGCTTCCGTCCAGCCAGTCTGTCAAGGCGCGGATCGGGCGGGTGTCGCAGAAGGGGTAGATGAAAAACTCATCCGGGTCGACGCTCAGAACCCAATGTCCATGCGCGTATTTGCGCAATAGGTAATTCGACCAGTCAAGACCATAGCTTGCACGTTTGTAGCTGCTTGTTGTCCGCCAGACCGATACATCGGCCTGCTCTTTCAGGAATTCGAAACTGCCGTCATCGCTGTCATTGTCGATGAACAGAAAATGGTCGATGCCCAGTTTGCGGTAATATTCCAGAAAGTAGGGCAGGCGAATTTTCTCGTTTCGCACAACGCTCATCAACAGGATATCGTCACGGCGGATGGCAGACGTGTTGGTGCTGGCGGGCTTAAGTTCGCGCCGACGTCTGAGGCAGCGCAGAATACGGCGCTTGCGCCGCAATCTCATCTTGTATGAATCAAACAGGCTCACGCGACTGCCCAACCTTTATTATGACGCGAGCTTTCCCCGAACCTGCCGTGACCGCTGGTGCGACAGGACATTGTGGGTTTATGCCACTTCTACCTCTTCTGAGGCAACTTTTTTAAACCCCGGAAATGGTAAAGGTGCCGTTGATCCCCCTCGATTTGTTTTCAACGCCAGCCGCCGTCGCGCATCAGCCCCATTTCCAGCAACTGCGACCAGCCGGTATAGCGCACCGAGTGCGGGGTCCACATGTCTGGTTGATTGAATATCTGATCGTAATACGCAGCGAACTGGTTCGGGTCATGAAAATGCTGGCGGCGCAGCTTTTCAGTTTTAGATTTTTCAATAATGTCCGGCAGAAATTTAGTGTGCAGCAGAACGCCGGACGGGGTGTCGCCGCTTGGCCCGTCATACACTGCGTTCAGGCGGCGGGGCAGGGCGGAATGGCACGAGTTTACATAGGCATATCGCCGCGACCAGCGCATCAGCGGGATCTTGTTCAGTGTCGGGGATCGCTGCTGCGTTTGGGTAAAAAACACCCGCTCGCGTGCGCCGCCCTGAACCCACAGGTTTCCCATCGGGCTTTGCCGCTGCGCGCGATACGGGCCTGCGTCAAACCAGTTCAGCACCTCGATCGGGGCCGTTTCCGGGTCATAGGTTTGTCCGCCCAACGGCCCTTTTGGATACAGATCCAGCATCAAAGCGCCAAACCCGACCCGCCCCTGCCGGTCCAGCCATTCTGTGAGCTCATGCAGGGAATGGCGGTCGTGCCGGGCATAAACCAGCAACTCATCCGCATCGACCATCAGGCACCAGTGGCCATGGCCGTAACGCATCTGTAGCCAGCTGAGCCAGTCCAGCCCAAAGCGTGATCCGCGATAGCTGGACCGGGTCTGCCAAAGGGACACATCCGGTTGCCCTTGCAGGTAGTCAGCCGAGCCGTCATCGCTGCCGTTGTCGACGATCAGAAAATGGTTCACGCCCAGCTGGCGGTAGTGACGGAAGAACCAGGGTAGGCGGGTAATCTCATTGCGCAAGGTGGTAAAGGCCAGCACGTCGCCGCCCCGTATCCTGCTTGTCTGATCTTTCAGGCAGGTCAGTTGATGTCGGCTGCGCATCGAGCGCCAAAGAAGGCGTCGCCGTTTCCAGCGCAACCGGTATTCCTGTCGCCAACCGATATCAGGAAGTGTCTGAACCGTATTGGACATCACAGGGGCCTCATTTCTCGTAGTGGCCGTTCTGATGCCAGCGCCAGGCATCCGCAATCATCGTCTCTAACGTTGACCTTTTCGGCTTCCATCCCAGTTCGGTTTGGGCGCGGACGGAACCGGACACCAGCTTGGTGCAATCGCCCGCCCGTCGGGCGCCGACCGAATATGGCACAGGGCGGTTGGTGACGGATTTGGAATGCTCGATCACTTCAAGCACGGAAAACCCCGAGCCGGTGCCCAGATTGAAAACACGGCTTTCTTTACCCTGTTCCAACCAGCCCAGCCCCAGAACATGTGCGTCGACCAGATCACAGACATGGACATAATCGCGAATACATGTGCCGTCCGGCGTATCGTAATCGGTGCCAAAAACGGTCAAACCCTCGCGCTTGCCATCAATCGCGTCCAGCATCAGGGGGATCAGATGGGTTTCAGGCCGGTGAAACTCGCCCACTTCGCCTTCGGGATCGGCACCAGCAACGTTGAAATACCGGAAAATGACATGGCGCAGCCCATGGGCCGCTTCGAAATCCCTCAGGATGTCCTCGATCGCGCGCTTTGATGCACCATAGGCATTCAGCGGGTGTTGGGCGGTGGCTTCATCCAGAACCACATTGTCATGTTCGCCATATGTGGCGCATGTGGACGAGAACACGAAATCCAGACAGCCTGCCGCAACCGCAGCCTCGACCAGCGTCAGCGATCCGGTCACATTGTTCGACCAGTACAAACCGGGCTGCCGCATCGCGTCGCCCACTTGGCTGAGCGCCGCAAAATGCATCACCGCAACCGGCTTGTGTTTGGCAAATACCTCGTCCAGGCGTGCCCGGTCCAACAGGTCGCCCTGTTCAAACGGCCCGTATTTCACCGCATCCTGCCAGCCGGTGACCAGATTGTCGTAGGTCACGGGAACATAACCCGCCTGCGCAAGCGCCTTGCAGGCATGCGACCCGATATATCCGGCACCACCGGTCACGAGGATTGGTTTCATGAAACGTCCTTTGGAACCAGATTGCCTGTCATCGAGATATGGAAACCGCGGGGCGTCATGGGCAAAAACCGGCTATTCCAGCCCCATCGCGGCCATCATCTCTTCGATCTTGGGCACGTCCTGCGGGTTGTTCAGCTCCCAGAATTGACGGCCCTTGGCGTCAACCTCGACGCACAGAACCTTGCGGCCATTTTCCATGAACCTGAGCTGTTCAAGACCTTCCAGCTTTTCCAGAGGGCCTGTTGGCCAGCCCGGATAGGCCGCCAACGCATCAGGCCTATAGGCATAGACGCCGACATGGTGAAACACCGGCGTGGGTTCATCCCCGCCAAAGGTTTCTGACGTGAAGGGCACGACCTCTTTCGAGAAATACATCGCGCTGTTGTCGCGCCCGAACACGGCGGTTGTTCCGCCAACACGGCCATGTTTTCGGTCGTTCAGCAGGCTGTTCAAAGCGTCCCCGTCGCAACGCAGGACGGGTGTGGCTACGCCAGCGTCGGGTGCCGCGCGCAGCCCTGTGATCAGGTCTTCGACAAACCAATGCGGTGTCAGGGGTGCATCGCCCTGAAGGTTGACCACGATGTCATATCCGCTGCCCAGAACCTTGTGCGCCTCGGCGCAGCGTTCGGTGCCGTTCTGGCAGTTTTCCGAGGTCATCACCACCTCGGCGCCAAAGCCTTCGGACAGTTCGCGGATGCGGTCGTCATCGGTTGCGACCACAACCCGGTCCACGCCCGCAACAGAAGTGGCCGCCCGCCAGGACCGTTCGATCAGTGTCATCGAAACGCCGGTCGCGCCGGTCAGCGGCACCAAAGGCTTGCCCGGATACCGGGTCGAGGCATAGCGCGCGGGGATGGCGATCAGAACTGACATCAGGCCTCCTTCAGCTTAACACCCGGAGCGTACGCGATAAAAAACGGGTTCGCATAGCCCTCTTTGCCATAGACAAGTGGCGCGTGATCGTCAAACCGCACAACCCGGCCTCCGGCCCCGGCCAGTACCGCGTGCCCTGCCGCCGTATCCCATTCCATCGTGCGCCCGACCCGCGGATAAAGATCCGCCTCGCCCGTCGCAACCAGACAGAACTTGAGAGACGATCCCGCGCTTTTGCTGTCCTTGACCTGATACTTGTTGATGTAATCCTCGGTGGCCTGATCCCGGTGCGATTTTGAGGCCACGACCAAAAGCGCGGAATTGTCCGGGTTAGAGACTGATATTGGGGTCAGGGTGCCGGGTGCATCCTTGTCAAACGCGCCCGTTTCCTCGACTGCCTGACCATCGGCCTGCGTATAGAACATGCGGCCCCGCGCCGGGGCATAGACCACGCCCCGTGTCGGTGTTCCGTTCTCGACTAGCGCGATGTTGACGGTGAAATCGCCACGACGGTTGATGAATTCCTTGGTGCCATCCAGCGGATCGACGATCAGAAAGGTATCCCCTTTTTCGGAATGCGAGGCGGCCTGTTCTTCGGTGATTAGCAGGATATCGGGGAACGCCTGACGCAACCCGGCTGAAATCAGCGCATCGGCTGCCTCATCCGCCTCGGTCACAGGGCTGGAGTCTGATTTGACTTTGACGTCGAAATCGTCTGCCTCGTAGATTTCCATGATCCTGTCGCCTGCCTCAAGGGCCAGACGCCGGATGACGGGAATAAGCGCGTCGTAGGTCACAAAAATGCTCCGTTCCTGTGGTTTGTTGATCCAAACTCGTGACCGACTTATGATGCGACGGTTACCGAACGGCAAGATATTCATGCCAGGTTAGGGACGACGAGGCAGGAAAGACCCTTTAAGTGTTCTATTACAAGCGCAATCAAACGCTGCTGGGCGGTGCACTGACGACTGCGGAACTGGTGTTCCACGCGGTGGTGCGGAACGTGCGCGCGCAGCATCCGAATGCGGTGATCGCGATCCTGCTCAACGTTGTGCAATTGCTGGTGATGATGGTCACGTTCTATCTGCTCATGTCGCTGATGGGCCGGGGCGGGGTCGCCAGGATCAGGGGCGAATTTCTGCTGTATGTCCTGTCGGGCGTGTTCCCGTTCATGTTGCACATACAATCGATTGGCGCGATTTCCGGGGTTGGGTCATCCAATAACCCGATGATGCTGCATTCGCCGATGAACGTAATGGTCACGATTCTCGCGGCGGCCTTCAGCACATTCTATAAGTTTCTGCTGGCCATGTTCATCATCCTGTTCGTCTACAGTGTCGCGGTTGCTCCGCTTGAGGTGCAGAACCCCGGCGGCGCCTTCGCAATGCTGGTGCTGGCTTGGTTTACCGGCTGCGCGGTGGGGCTTGTGTTCATGGCGTTGAAACCGTGGGCCCCGACGACCGTTTCGATGCTAACCAATATATATCGCCGTCTGAACATGGTGTTTTCCGGCAAGATGTTCATTGCGAACGCATTGGGTGGCGGGCTGTTGATGATGTTTGCCTGGAACCCGCTGTTTCACATCATCGACCAGACCCGCGGGTTCGTGTTCCGCAACTATTATCCAAGAAACACCAGCTGGGAATACGCGGCCTGGGTTGGAATCGCCCTGTTGATGATCGGTCTTATGGGTGAGTTCTTTACCCGTCAGCACGTGTCGAAAAGCTGGAATGCGCGCCGCTAACGCGCCACCCGCAGCGTAAGATTTATGCGCCCGCCTTTGGGCAGCAGGCGCGAGGATCCGAACCTGATCCGATCCACACCGTGATATGCCAGCCGCGCCGGACCACCCATGACAACCACATCCCCCGAGCTCAGCCAGATCGACTCGGTCTTGCCGCCGCGCGTCGTGCTGCCAATCCGAAACAAGGCATCGTCGCCCAGCGAAACCGACAGGACGGGCCATGAAAAATCTGCCTCGTCCTTGTCCTGGTGCAGGCCCATTTTTGCGCCTTCCCCGTAATAGTTGACCAAACAGCAATCGGGGGCCCGCTCGGTGCTGACCAGATCACGCCAGATATCCAGAATGGTGGCGGGGATTTCCGGCCATATTCCACCTTTGGGGTGCTGATCCTGATATCGGTATCCTGCCTTGTCGGTCACCCAACCCAGATCACCGGCCGAGGTCATCCGAACCGACATCTCCTTGCCCGAGGGGGTAACAGGCCGGAACAGGGGCGCAGCTTTCAGAATCGGGCGCAAATCCGCGATCACCCGCGACTGGGCCTCAGGATCAAGATAACCTTTCCTGATATCGAACCCCCGCAAAACCAATCGCGCCATTCCAGAAACCCCAATCCTTTCCAATTCCTTGCCAAAAAAGGCATCAGAATCCCTAAAACCTGCGTTCTACGGTGCTTGCAGGCCTCTGGTCTCGCCCTTATATACGCCGGGACGCGCGATGGTAGTGCTGTCGCGCACATCAGATCGGGGGCGGGATGCCGTAACGGGTCCTGTCGTCGAGACATCGCCTTGAAGAGAAAGGGATTGCAAAAATGGGAAAAGTAATCGGGATTGACCTCGGGACCACAAACTCGTGCGTGGCCATCATGGACGGTTCGCAGCCGAAGGTTATCGAAAACGCCGAAGGGGCGCGGACCACGCCCTCGATCGTCGCCTTCACTGAAGATGAGCGACTGGTCGGTCAGCCTGCAAAGCGTCAGGCGGTCACCAACCCCGACAACACGATCTTTGGCGTCAAGCGCCTGATCGGCCGTCGTGTGGATGATGCCGAAGTCGAAAAAGACAAGAAAATGGTGCCTTATACCATCGTTGATGGTGGCAATGGCGACGCATGGGTTCAGGCCCGCGGTGAAAAATACTCCCCAAGCCAGATCTCGGCCTTCACTCTGGGTAAGATGAAGGAAACCGCGGAAAGCTATCTGGGTGAGGAAGTCACGCAGGCGGTCATCACCGTTCCGGCATACTTCAACGACGCACAGCGTCAGGCCACCAAAGACGCCGGTAAAATCGCCGGTCTGGAAGTGCTGCGGATCATCAACGAACCGACTGCTGCCGCACTGGCCTATGGTCTGGACAAACAGGAAACCCAAACCATTGCGGTCTATGACCTTGGTGGCGGTACCTTCGACGTGACCATTCTGGAAATCGACGACGGCCTGTTCGAGGTCAAATCGACCAACGGCGACACCTTCCTGGGCGGTGAAGACTTTGACATGCGCATCGTCAACTACCTGGCGGATGAGTTCAAAAAGGAACACGGTGTCGATCTGTCTGCTGACAAGATGGCCCTGCAGCGTCTGAAAGAAGCCGCGGAAAAAGCCAAGATCGAACTCAGCTCGACCTCGCAGACCGAGATCAACCAGCCGTTCATCTCGATGGGTTCGAACGGTCAGCCGCTGCACATGGTCATGAAACTGACCCGTGCCAAGCTGGAATCCCTGGTCGGTGACCTGATCAAGAAGTCGATGAAGCCGTGCCAGGCTGCTCTGAAAGATGCCGGTCTGTCGGCCGCTGACGTGGACGAAGTTGTTCTGGTCGGTGGTATGACCCGGATGCCGAAAGTGATCGAAGAGGTCACGAAGTTCTTCGGCAAAGAGCCGCACAAAGGCGTGAACCCGGACGAAGTGGTTGCCATGGGTGCCGCCATTCAGGCCGGTGTTCTTCAGGGCGACGTCAAGGACGTGGTTCTGCTGGACGTAACCCCGCTGTCGCTGGGCATCGAGACGCTGGGTGGCGTGTTCACCCGCCTGATCGACCGCAACACCACGATCCCGACGAAAAAGTCTCAGGTCTTCTCGACCGCCGAGGACAACCAGAACGCCGTGACCATCCGCGTGTTCCAGGGCGAGCGTGAAATGGCTGCGGACAACAAAATCCTCGGTCAGTTCAACCTCGAAGACATCCCGCCCGCACCGCGTGGCATGCCCCAGATCGAGGTGACCTTCGACATCGACGCCAACGGCATTGTCTCGGTTTCGGCCAAAGACAAAGGCACCGGCAAGGAACAGAAGATCACTATCCAGGCATCGGGCGGTCTGTCCGACGAAGACATCGAAAAGATGGTCAAGGACGCCGAAGAGAACGCGGAAGCCGACAAGGAACGCCGCGAGCTGGTCGACGCCAAGAACCAGGCGGAAAGCCTCATCCACTCGACCGAAAAGTCGATGGAAGAGCATGCCGACAAGGTCGACCCGACCACGATCGAAGCTATCGAACTGGCGATCGCCGCACTCAAGGACGAGCTGGAAACCGACAATGCCGACAAGATCAAGTCTGGCATCCAGAACGTCACCGAAGCAGCGATGAAGCTGGGTGAGGCCATCTACAAGGCGCAGTCCGAAGAGGCCGAGGACGAGCCTGCCGCGGCAGATGCCGCACATGGTGATGACGATATCGTCGATGCCGAGTTCGAAGATCTGGACGACGACAAGCGTAACTAACGGGTAACCGGGCCAATGTAGGCCGGTCCGGATGCCGGGCCGGCCTATTTACGTTGAGGCAGAAGGAAATACTGATGTCAAAACGCGACTATTACGAAGTGCTCGGCGTGTCCAAAGGCGCTTCGGCGGATGAGATCAAGAAAGGCTTTCGCACGAAAGCCAAAGAGCTGCATCCGGACCGCAACAAGGACAACCCGGATGCCGAGGCGCAGTTCAAGGAAGCCAACGAGGCTTATGACGTGCTGCGCGATGCCGACAAAAAGGCGGCCTATGACCGCTTTGGCCATGCGGCGTTCGAAAACGGCATGGGCGGTGGTGGCCGACCTGGCGGCGGCTTTGGGCAGGGCGATTTCTCCAGCGCGTTCTCGGATGTGTTCGACGACCTGTTCGGCGATTTCATGGGTGGGCAACGTGGCGGTGGCGGTCGACGCGCCGCGCGCGGCTCGGACCTGCGCTATAACCTGCGCGTATCGCTGGAAGAGGCGTATTCGGGTCAGCAGAAAACCATCAATGTACCGACAGCCGTGGCCTGTTCCTCCTGCGAAGGAACCGGTGCAGAAGGCGGGGTCGAGCCGACAACCTGCCCCACCTGTTCCGGCATGGGCAAGGTACGGGCGCAACAGGGTTTCTTTACGGTCGAACGAACCTGCCCCACCTGCTCGGGTCTGGGTCAGATCATCAAGAACCCCTGCAAATCCTGTAAAGGTGCAGGCCGCGTCGAAAAAGATCGCGCCTTGTCGGTCAACATCCCCGCTGGTGTCGAAACCGGTACCCGTATTCGTCTGGCAGGTGAAGGCGAGGCCGGAATGCGCGGTGGCCCTCCGGGCGACCTCTACATCTTTGTGGAAGTGTCTGATCACAAACTGTTCGAACGCGACAGCGTGAACCTCTATTGCCGTGTACCGGTCAGCATGGCCAAGGCCGCGCTGGGCGGATCGATCGAGGTTCCGACAATCGATGGCGGCCGTGGGCGGGTGCAGATCCCGGCAGGCAGCCAGTCGGGCCGGCAAATGCGCCTGCGCGGCAAAGGTATGCCCGCGCTGCGCGGCGGCGGTGTTGGCGACATGTTCATCGAACTGGCCGTCGAAACCCCGGTCAACCTGACCAGCCGCCAAAAAGAACTGCTGCGCGAGTTTGATGACCTGGGCGAAGATAACCACCCGGAATCAAAAAGCTTCTTCTCATCCGTCAAATCCTTCTGGGACGGTATGAAGAGTTGAGTAGGCGACCAAAGCCGCCTACCCGTTTTTTGGCCTACCGGCTATTGATGCTTTTGCATTCTTGGCATTTAGGTTTCCCACCAGTGCCAGAGCGCAAGTTTTCGCGTTCAATATTGTTGCCGGTGTTGCATTCGGTGTCGTCGTGATAAACATTCGATTTGATTGAATGCCATGGTGCTTTTTTGGCCATGTTGGCCTCCTTTCCCGGGGTTACCGGATTAGAGAGGCCGCTCTTGACAGTTTCCAACAACTAGATTCTAGTGTCAGAGTCCAAACAGTCGAAGCAACCTCTGTTGCGTTTGCCTGAAGGAAAGCGCTGTCGGGCAGTTTAGCGATTCCCGATGGCGCACCTTCAAGACAGCCTATGATTCCCTGAAGTTGATGTTGAGTCAATCATTTGGTGTGGATAACTTTGCGAACAACAAAATAGAGTGTTTCTACGCTAAATAATTGCTATATTGCCAAAACGCCCACAAACTTGGGGTATCGTAGACGATGAAGCAGGGATCCGTTATTCATCTGGCTCTAAATATCCCGGAGCGCGAGGCAGAGCCTCGCAAAACACTCCCTAAAGACACTCAATTGGCCTTATCAGATGACCAAAAGTGGCAATGCATTTGCCAAATTGGGTCTTGATTCCAACCGCTGACCCTGAAATTGTCCAAGACAACCGTTGGGGTGCCCGTATCAGGGCTGAGAGGCGCAGCCGCGCTAACCCATCGAACCTGATCCGGGCAATTCCGGCGTAGGGAACGGTCTTATGAACACAGACGTTTTCCCTACCTCGTTGCCCAAAAAAGATGGAGCAACGAAATGGCGGCAATTGCCCTGACCATTGCTGGGTCTGACAGTGGCGGAGGCGCCGGGATTCAGGCCGATCTGAAAGCGATGTCCGCGTTGGGTGTGTTCGGCGCAAGCGTCATTACCGCCATTACAGCGCAGAACACGCAAGCCGTCACTGCGGTGCATGGGGTTCCGCTGGATGTCATTGCCGCTCAAATCCATGCTGTGCTGAGCGATCTGGACGTGAAGGCAATTAAGATCGGTATGCTTGCGACGCCAGAGATCATTCACACAGTGGCCCGAGGCCTGGAAGCGTTCAAAGGCCCCGTTGTTCTTGATCCTGTCATGATCGCAAAATCCGGAGATGCGCTGTTGGCGCAGGAAGCGGTCCGGACGCTGCGTGAAGTGATGGTGCCAGCAGCGACTGTGCTGACGCCCAATCTGCCGGAAGCGGCATGTTTGTTGGATGCGACACCGGCGCAATCACCGGACGAGATGGCCGCACAAGGCCAGGCCCTTTGCGATCTGGGCGCGGGTGCGGTCTTGATGAAGGGCGGGCATGGGTCGGGCGATGTCTGCCATGATCTGTTGGTCGACCCCTCAGGTATCGTGGCCACGTTTCAGGCCCCGCGTCAGAATACGAGAAACACCCACGGAACCGGCTGCACCCTGTCGTCGTCGATCGCTGCCGGTCTGGCCAGGGGCCTGCCGCTGAGAGATGCGGTCGCGCAGGCGCATGATTATCTGCAAGGGGCCATCGCGCGGGCGGATGAACTGAAGATTGGTGCCGGGCACGGACCTGTGCACCATTTCCACCGGCTCTGGCCCGCATGACACTCTGGTCGGTCATAGGTGCGGGCGTAGCGGGTCTGGCCGTGGCCAGCGAGCTTGTGTCACGCGGCGCAAAGGTGCAGGTTTTCGATCCGGGCGGCCCGCCCGGCCCGCATGGGTGTTCCTGGTGGGCCGGGGGGATGCTGGCCCCCTGGTGTGAGTACGAAAATGCCGAAGAACCGGTGCTGCGGCTGGGGCAGGAAGCAATCGAATGGTGGGCGCAGCGAACGCAGGTAAACAGACATGGAACCCTTGTTGTTGCCAACGCGCGTGACCTGCCTGACCTGCGCCGGTTTGCGCGCCGAACCGAAGGGTACAGCGAGGTTGATCGGGCGAAAATATGCGAATTAGAGCCTGATCTGAGCAAGTTCGGTAAAGCTCTGTATTTTGAAAACGAAGCGCACCTTGATCCTCGTCAGGCGTTGCGCGATCTGCATCGTCACCTGCAAGGCGCCGGCGTGGAATTCCACCGAAAGCTGGCTCCGGCGCAACTGGACAACGCCATAGACTGCCGGGGCCTGCACGCGCGCGAATATCTGCACGACCTGCGCGGCGTGAAGGGTGAGATGCTGGTTCTTCGTTGCCCCGATGTGACCCTTTCGCGCCCGGTGCGGCTGTTACACCCGCGGATGCCGCTTTACATCGTTCCGCGCGGGGACGGCGTCTACATGCTGGGCGCAACCATGATCGAATCTGAGGACAGCAGCCGCATCACCGCCCGCTCGATGCTGGAACTGCTCAGCGCGGCCTATGCCGTGAACCCGGCCTTTGGCGAGGCTGAGGTGCTGGAGATCGGCGTCGACCTGCGCCCCGCTTTCCCGGACAACCTGCCGCGTATCCGGCGATTGGGCCGGACAATTTATGCCAACGGGCTTTATCGCCATGGCTATCTGCTGGCCCCTGCACTGGCGCGGGGTGTCGCTGATCTGGCATTGGACAACACACATTCGGAGATGGTCGATGAAGATCGTGCTTAACGGCGAGACGCGCGATGTGCGCGCGGAAACCCTGTCGGATCTGTTGCTGGAATGCGGCTTCTCAGGCCGTGTGGCCACCGCCGTGAACGAAGATTTCGTGCCGTCAAGCCTGCGTATTGCGCACAAACTGACCGACGGCGACCGGGTCGAAGTGGTCGCACCAATGCAGGGGGGCTGAGGATGCGAATGTTCTACGGCATCGAACTGCCGAACCCCTTGATGCTGGGCACCGCCCAATATCCCAGCCCTGCCATTCTGGAACAGGCCTTTCGCGAAAGCGGTGCGGCGGTTGCCACGGTATCGCTGCGGCGGGAATCCGGCGCGGGTCAGACATTCTGGCAGATGATCCGCGAGCTGGGTGTTTTGACCCTGCCAAATACGGCTGGCTGTCATACGGTGAAAGAGGCGGTGACAACAGCCCATATGGCGCGCGAAGTGTTTGATACCAAATGGATCAAGCTGGAACTGATCGGCCACACCGACAGTTTGCAGCCGGATGTGTTCCAGCTGGTCGAGGCCGCGCGCATCCTGACCGAAGACGGGTTTGAGGTGTTTCCCTACACCACCGATGATCTGATCGTGGGCGAACGCCTGCTGGAAGCGGGGTGCGAAGTGCTGATGCCGTGGGGCGCGCCTATCGGGTCCGGGCGAGGGCTGAACAACGAATACGCCCTGCGGTCGATGCGGGCCGAGTTTCCTGACACGCCGCTGGTGGTGGATGCCGGGATCGGCCTGCCCAGCCACGCGGCCCATGCGATGGAACTGGGCTATGACGCCGTTCTGCTGAACACCGCTGTGGCCCGTGCCGGTGATCCCGTTTTGATGGCCAAGGCGATGGCGCAGGCAATCCATGCCGGACAACTCGCCCATCAGGCAGACCCGATCGAGGCGCGTGATATGGCCGAACCTTCGACCCCTGTTGTTGGAAAGGCATTCCTGTCATGACGCTGGACCGTTTCTATCCGATCTTCGATCACGCGGACTGGTTGCGGCGGATGCTGCCCCTGGGTGTCAAGCTGGTGCAGCTACGTATCAAGGATCAGCCGGATGAGGTGGTGCGCGATCAGATTGCCGCCTCGCGCGATCTGTGCCGCGACTACGGGGCGGTTCTGGTGATCAACGATTACTGGCAGCAGGCCATCGATCTGGGTTGTGACTGGGTTCATCTGGGGCAAGAGGATCTGGATGATGCTGACCTGAAAGCCATCAGAAAAGCGGGTCTAAAGCTGGGCGTTTCTACTCATGACGATGATGAGCTTGAGCGGGTTCTGGCCATGGATACTGATTACGTGGCGCTGGGTCCCATCTATCCGACCATCCTGAAAAAGATGAAATGGCATCAGCAGGGCCTGCCCCGCGTGACCGAATGGAAGGCGCGGGTTGGCGACATTCCTCTGGTCGGTATTGGCGGCATGAGCGTCGAGCGCGCAGCAGGGGTGCTGGCAGCGGGGGCCGACATTGTCTCGGCCGTCACGGACATCACGCTGAACACCGACCCCGAAGCGCGGGTGCGTGCTTGGATAGAGGTCACGAGATGAGCCGCTATGTCCGCCAAACGCTGCTGCCCGAGGTTGGGGCCGAAGGACAGGCCCGCCTGACTGCGGCCCGTGTTCTGGTGGTCGGCGCAGGTGGTCTGGCCGCGCCGCTTCTGCCGCTATTGGCCGGAGCCGGAGTGGGGCATATCACGATTGTAGATGGTGATATCATTGATCTGTCGAATCTGCATCGCCAAACGTTGTTTTCAGAAGAAGATTGCGGGCAGTCAAAGGCTGAACGCGCCGCTGACCGATGCCGTGCGTTGAATGCCGAAATCGATGTGATTTCCAGGAAACAGGCTCTAACTGGGGAAAATGCGCCCGATCTGGTGTCGCAGGCAGATATCATTCTGGATTGTGCCGACAGCTATGCGGTCAGTTATTTGCTGTCGGATACCTGTCTGGCACAAGGCAAGCCACTGATCAGCGCCTCGGTACTGGGGCTTTCGGGTTATGTGGGCGGCTTCTGCGGCAGCGCGCCTTCTCTGCGAGCCGTTTTCCCCGATGCGCCGGATAGCGGCGCAAGCTGCGCCACGGCGGGTGTTCTAGGCCCCGTTGTCGGTGTGATCGGGTCCATGCAGGCGCAGATGGCGCTGAACCTGATCTTGCGGCTTGACCCGTCCCCGCTTGGGCAGATGGTGCAATATGATGCGCGAACCCTGCGCTGCACCGGGTTTCGTTTTGATGACGCGCCGGAACCGAACAGCTGTTTCCGCTTTCTCTCTGCCAGTCAGTTGAAGGAGACAGACCAGATTGTCGAACTGCGTGACCCGGACGAAGCGCCGGTTCCAGCTCACCCGAATGCGACGCGCATTTCACCCGAAGAAATTCAAATAATAGATTCTAAAAAAGGGCAACGCCTTGCCCTTTGCTGTGCCACCGGGCTGCGCGCATGGCGCGCTGCCGAGAAAATTCAACCGATTTGGCCGGGCGAGATTGTCCTCGTCGCGGCCTCAGCCTCCTGAGAAAAGGAAACGTGAGATATGAAAAAGCTGATGACAGCCCTTGCCCTTCTGGCCGCCGCGCCGGCCTGGGCCGAAGACAAGATGACCGTCCTGCTGGACTGGTTCATCAACCCCGACCACGGGCCCATCATCGTGGCGCAGGAAAACGGCTATTTCGCCGAGCAGGGATTGCAGGTCGAAGTCGTTGCCCCCGCCGACCCGTCCGCGCCGCCGCGTCTGGTTGCTGCCGGTCAGGCGGATCTGGCGGTATCCTATCAGCCGCAGCTGCATTTGCAGATCCACGAAGGGCTGCCGCTGAAACGGGTCGGCACGCTGGTCGCGACGCCCCTGAACTGCCTGCTGGTTCTGAAAGACGGCCCGATCAAATCGCCCGCTGACCTCAAGGGCAAGAAAATCGGCTTTTCCGTCGCCGGTGTGGAAGAGGCCATCCTCAGCACCGTGCTTGGCAAATACGACGTCGCGCTGGATGATGTTGAGATGATCAACGTGAATTTCTCACTCTCGCCCTCGCTGATGACCGGTCAGGTGGATGCGGTGATTGGCGCCTATCGCAACTTCGAACTGAACCAGATGGATATCGAAGGCCGCCCCGGCACCTGTTTCTATATCGAGGAAGAAGGCGTGCCGTCTTATGACGAACTGATCTATGTCGCCAACCCCGATACGATGGACAAAGACAAGATCGCCCGTTTCCTGGCCGCGACCGAAAAAGCGACTCAGTACATCGTCAACAACCCGAAAAAAGGCTGGGAGGTCTTCTCGGCCACATCACCCGAGTTGCAGGACGAGCTGAACGCGCGCGCATGGGTCGACACGCTGCCGCGCTTTGCCCTGCGTCCCGCCGGGTTTGACGCTGGCCGATATGCCCGGTTCGAAGCATTCCTGAACGACAGCGGCATGATCGACACTGTCCTGCCCGTCAGTGACATTGCCATCGACGTCACCGCGCAATGAGCGATTATGGCAAAGCCTTTGCGCTGATGCGCGATGCGGCGCAGGGGCCGTGGCGGGACTACACCCGCCACGCTTTTGTCGAAGGGATGAAAGACGGGACGCTGCCACGCGAGGCGTTCCTGCATTACCTGCGGCAGGATTACGTGTTCCTGATCCACTTCTCGCGCGCCTGGGCGCTGGCCGTGGTGAAATCGGAAACACATGCTGAAATGCTGGCGGCGTCGCGTACCGTGAACGGCCTGATCAGCGAAGAGATGAAGCTGCATATCGGTATTTGCGAAGCAGAAGGCATTTCGCAGTCCGATCTGTTTGCAACGCCTGAACGGCCCGAGAATCTGGCCTATACCCGCTTTGTTCTCGAGGCGGGCTATAGCGGTGATCTGCCGGATCTTCTGGCTGCACTTGCACCCTGCGTCATGGGATATGGTGAGATTGGCACCCGCCTGTCTGCAGAGGCAACATCCACATCCTATCGTGGCTGGATCGATACCTACGCGGACGAGGGCTATCAGAACGCCTGCACCGCCGTAGGCGAATTGCTGGATTCGGCTCTAACACGAAGGATTGGGGCGGATTTTCAATCGTCACCTCGCTGGGATCGTCTGTGCCGGACGTTCCGTACGGCGACGGAATTGGAGGTCAACTTCTGGCAGATGGGTCTGACCCCATGACCCCGGCGCCCGATCTGACCATCAGCGGTACAGCCACGATCGACGGCGCGACTTTGTTCGCGCCGCTGACCCTGACGCTTGACGCCGGGGCGTGGACCTGTCTGCTGGGTGGATCGGGTGTTGGAAAAACCACGGTCTTGCGGCTGATTGCGGGGCTGGAAACCGGGGCTGAATTCTCGGGCCGGATCACCGCCAGCGATGGCCAGCCGGTTTCGGACCGGGTTGCCTATATGGCGCAGGACGACCTTTTGCTGCCTTGGGCGAGTGTTGCGCAAAACGTCTCGTTGGGCGCGCGGCTGCGGGGCGAGAAAGTTGACGTTGACCGGCGTGACCGCCTGATCGAACGGATGCGGTTGCAGGACCATATGACCAAGAAACCGCCCGAGCTTTCGGGCGGGCAGCGTCAGCGCGTGGCGCTGGCCCGCACCCTGATGGAAGACCGGCCGATTGTGTTGCTGGATGAACCCTTTTCCGCCCTTGATGCCCGAACCCGTGCCGATATGCAGGATCTGGCCGCCGAGGCGCTAAGAGGCCGCACTGTCCTTCTGGTGACCCACGATCCGGGCGAGGCCGCGCGTCTGGGGCAATCCATCGTCGTCATGACACAGCACGGGCTGACGCCCTGCGACCCGCCGGTTGCTCCAGCCCCGCGCAGCGTGGATGATCTGCAGACGCTGGAAACACAAGGCGCGCTTTTGCGGCTGTTGCGGGAGGGCGGGGTATGAAGTCCCTCTCTGTTCTGGCAGCAACCCTGTTTGCCCTTGCCATCTGGCAGGGGATCGTGACCCTGACCGGATTGCCAAAATTCATCCTGCCCGGTCCCGCAGTGGTTGCCGAGACCTGGTGGCAGAACCGCTGGCTGATTGCAGAACACACCTGGATCACAGCCATCGAGGTCATTATCGGTCTTGCCTGCGGCACGCTGCTTGGCGTTGTCACCGCATTGCAGCTGGCCAATTCCCGTGTCGCACGGGTTCTGGTGCAGCCAATGCTGGTGTTCACTCAGGCCCTGCCGGTGTTTGCGCTGGCCCCGTTGCTGACCCTGTGGCTGGGCTATGGCCTGTTGTCCAAGGTCGCGATGGCGGTGCTGATCATCTATTTCCCGATCACGTCGTCCTTTTTTGACGGTTTGATGCGGACACCGCAGGGGTATCTGGACCTTGCGCGCACGATGCAGGCGGGCAAGCGCGCTGTGTTGTGGCACATCCGTATCCCTGCGGCGTTGCCGTCTTTGGCCTCGGGGATGCGGCTTGCGGCGGTGTATGCGCCGATCGGTGCCGTGATCGGCGAATGGGTCGGTTCATCGCAAGGTCTGGGATATCTGATGCTGCTGGCCAATGGCCGCGCCAAGACGGACCTGATGTTTGCGGCGATGCTGACGCTGGGCGTGTTTTCGATCCTTCTGCACATGATTGTCCGCCGCGCCACCGCACGTATGGCAGGAGAGGCGCGTTAACCTTTCGGAAAGTGATTCTGCGACAGGGTAAACGCATGACACAGGACGCCTTTGCCGAAGCCCCCATGCTGTTTGATACGGACGAAGCGCCAGCGCAGCCGCTGCCGAATGGTCGGTTACCCTCCTACATCAAAGACCATCGCAAGCGGCTGCGCGAACGGTTCATGGCGGGCGGGTCAGCAGCGATCCCGGATTATGAGTTGCTGGAGCTGGTTTTGTTCCGGTCCATCCCGCGGCAGGATGTGAAACCATTGGCACGCGCATTGATGAATGCCTTTGGCGATTTCAACCGCGTGTTGACAGCGCCCGAAGAACGGCTGCGCCAGATCAAGGGCGTTGGTGATACGGTCATCACCGATCTGAAAATCCTCGAAGCCTGCGCGCATCGGATGGCACGGGCGCGGGTGATGCAACGGCACGTGATATCCAGCTGGGACGCGCTGCTGGATTACTGCCATACAACAATGGCGCATCGCGAGACCGAGCAATTTCGCGTTTTCTATCTGGATCGCAAGAATGTCCTGATCGCGGATGAGGAACAGGCCAAAGGCACCGTGGATCACGTGCCGGTCTATCCGCGCGAAGTGGCGAAACGGGCGTTGGAACTGAATGCCTC
Source organism: Ruegeria sp. O6 (assembly GCF_056535045.1). Classification (NCBI taxonomy): domain Bacteria; kingdom Pseudomonadati; phylum Pseudomonadota; class Alphaproteobacteria; order Rhodobacterales; family Roseobacteraceae; genus Ruegeria; species Ruegeria sp. O6. The sequence continues at coordinate 114,352 of NZ_JBQERM010000007.1, forward strand.
GGCCCTGATATTGGTGCACAACCATCCTTCGGGCGACCCAACGCCGTCACAGTCAGATATCGACATGACCAACCGCATTCAGGATGCCTGCTCCGCCCTGGGGCTGACCCTGCATGACCACCTGATCATCGGCAAATCGACCGAGCTCAGCTTTCGTTCCGAAGGGTATCTCTAGCGGCTACTGCACCCAAATCTCGACCCGCCGGTTGACCTTGCGGCCCCATTCGGTGTCATCGCAGGCCATGGGCATCGCTTCACCAAATCCTTCGGCGGTGACCGTGATACTATCAGGGATCGGGGCTTCAAGCGCGGCGATAACCGCGTTTCGCACGGTTTGCGCGCGCCGTAGGGCGATGCGGGCATTTGAAACGGCACCCCCGTCCCCATCGCTGAAGCCTGCAAACACCACCTTGCGCGCCTGCAACGTACCCGCGTCCAGCATTTGCGCCAGTTGCTGAATATTGGCGCGCGACTGCGCGTCCGGGCGGGACGATCCGGGTTCGAACCGGACCGACAGGGACAGGCGCGACAGCGGGCGCAAGGTCTCGATCATGCGTTGCAATTCCTCAAGCCCAACCTCAGTTCCACCAGTGACGACCGCATTGGCAAGCCGGTCCCCCTGCACGCCAACCGGCAGGGTTTCAGCCGATTGATCCACATATCCTGCGTCACGTATGGCCATCTGCGCCTCGGGGCTTTGGCTATAGGCCAGAAACTGCCGCGCAATCCGGGGCAGGCGTCGTTCCGGCAGATACAGGAACATGGGCATATTCAGCGGGTAATCTTCAGTCTTGATCGACTGGCGGGTCGCGGCCAGCGGATGCCCGCACCCGCCGGTCAACGGCAAAGCGCGGGTGCCATGGGCCGATGCCTTGCTGGCGACCCCGATGGAAAACGGATCCTTTGCCACGGCCGCGGTCAGGTCATGTATGCGATTGTGGCGGATCGCCGTATCGGTCAGGTCCACACCGGCGGTTTTCAGAATCTGATCCTCGACCGCCTGCGCCAGACCCGACCCGGCCTCTGGCACATGCAGTGCAATAGGGGCATCCGGCCCACCCAGCTGTGCCCAGTTGCTGATCTCTCCGGACAGAATACGAGCCATATCTGCCAGAGAAACCTGCCGCATCACGCTGTCGGGGGCCACGACCGGGACCATGGCATCCAGTGCAATGACCCGCGACCGACGGGCGCGCTTCAGATCGCCCAACCCCGCAGCTTCGGCAGCCTCCCGCTCGGCCTCGCGCATCTCGCGCAGAGCCATCACGATATCCGCCCGGTCTGCGATCAGATCACTGAACCCGCGATCCGTGGTGCCCACGTCAAAGAAAAACCGTGCCAGCGGGGCCGACCGGCCCGCCTGATGCAGCTCGTAAACAAAGGTGTCCTCATCCACGCGGGCGGGGGTCGCGGTCAGGTCTTCCTGACGGGCAAAGCCGATGATCAGGGCGGGCAGCACCGTTTCAGCCATCACCGATGATCCGGAAAACTGAACTTCGGCGACGAAATCGATCAGGTTGGGGCAGGCGGGCCCCTCGCATGTGACGCCCGAACCATCCACGGTCAACGTCCCGAATTGCGTATCGACGCGATAGAACTCACCGTCAAAGCTCAGCAGATTGCCGGTCACTTCGACCTTGCCATCATGCGAGGTCAACGTGATGTCCTGCCCAAAAGCACCGGTCGCCGCCGTCACGGAAAACAGCGCAGCCACCGCCACACGGAAAAATGTCATAAGAGGTTCAAGCCTGCCTGCGGATTACTTTGCCGCGATTGTCAGGTCTGAGAGCAGATTATTCAACACCAGAAACTCGCCCGCGCGCGAACAATCCGGCAGGGTCACGGACATGTCGCGCGACCGCAGGCGGCGGTCCGACAACAACTCCAGCGACTGCACGTTCAGCGTGTGGCCGCAATTTGCATCGGTCACTTCGGCCTCGACGGTCAGGTCAATCGTGCCGGATTGATCCGACGTACTGGCCGGGAAAGAATACACTTCGATATTCTGCGTCATACCGGAACCGGACTGACCCAGACGCATAACCTTACCGGCGCCTTCTGCAGATGCGTCATCCCAGACATGGCCATCCGTGCCATAACTGGCACCAAATTCCAGCGCGTGAATCTGCAACTCGGTATCACCCTGCCATTGCAAGACAACACGATCAAAGCCGGCAATTTCGGGAACGTGAGTGGTGGCGACGGTGCCTGTTTCATCTTCGAAAGAAAACAGAAAGATCGCGTATTCCGAAAGGGCCGGGATCGCCATGTCCAGCGCGCCGCTGGCATCCGTCATCTGGCTAACGGTCAGGCCGCTATGGTGAATTTCTATCCGCTCATTCTTGTGGCACGGCGCTTTCAGCGACAGGTGCGCCAAGGCACCGGGCGCTGCTTTTGCGTGCGCGCTGATCCGGCAGTTCGATGTCTTGGGGGCAGTGGGTACAGCGCGGGGTGCCGGTGTCACATTGACCGGATCGGCATCTGACGCGGTGGCTGATGTCAGCACAATACTGTCTAGCCCCGACAGAATCGAAGACTGATCGGCAGCAGAGGCCACATCAATACCGTCCTGCGCGCGGTTCTGCTGCGCAGTTGGTCCGTTCTGCATCAGATAGCCTATGCCCAAGGCACAAGCGACCGTTCCGCACATGGTTACGTAGTTGCGAACTACAAACAAGACACCCTCCCCAGTTGAAGGAGCAGTTTGCACTCTTGCCACGAATCGCGGCCAATTTGTGGCCGCGAGACGGACTCATTGTGATCAGAGGGTGTTAACGTTAGGTCAATCTGCCGTGGCAGTGTTTGAACTTCTTGCCGGATCCGCAGGGGCACGGGTCGTTTCGCGACGGGTTACCCCAAGTCGACGGATCACTCTCGTCAAACCCCGGCAGCGCATCGCCTGACGCCGCAGCTTCGGCCCTGGCCTCGGCCTGACTTGCGGCCTTGTCCACGGCCTGCTGTGCCTGTGCTTGTTGCGCCGCCATCTGCGCCAGCATTTCCTTTTGCTCTTCTTCGGTCAGTGGACGCACGCGCGACAATTGCTGTGTCACGGTTTCCCGCAAACCGTCCAGCATGGATTCGAACAGCTGGAAGCTTTCGTTCTTGTATTCGTTCAGCGGATCGCGCTGGGCATAGCCGCGGAAACCCACGACCGAGCGCAGATGTTCCAGCGTCAGCAGATGCTCGCGCCATTTGCTGTCGATGGTCTGCAACAGCACCTGCTTTTCGATGTTGCGCATGTTTTCGGGACCAAAGGCAACCGCCTTCTGGGCCATCATCTCATCAGCGGCCTTGATCAGGCGCTCGCGCACCTGCTCGTCATCCACACCTTCTTCGGCAGCCCAGTCCTGAACCGGGGCATCGATGGTCAGCTTGTCCTTGATCGCCGTATGCAGACCATCGGTATCCCACTGTTCCGCATAGGATTTCGGTGGCATGTATTCGTCAATCAGATCGTCAATCACCTGCTCGCGCATATCCGAGACGATCTCGGACAGGTCATTGGCCGACATGATCTCGCGACGCTGGCTAAAGATCACCTTGCGCTGATCGTTCATAACGTCGTCGAATTTCAGAACGTTCTTGCGCATGTCAAAGTTGCGGCCCTCGACCTTGGACTGCGCGCGTTCCAGCGACTTGTTCACCCACGGGTGAATGATCGCCTCGCCTTCTTTCATGCCCAGCGTGGTCAGCACCTTGTCCAGCCGTTCCGAGCCAAAGATGCGCATCAGGTCGTCTTCAAGGCTCAGGTAGAACACGGTACGGCCCGGATCGCCCTGACGGCCCGAACGGCCGCGCAGCTGGTTGTCGATGCGGCGGCTTTCATGGCGTTCGGACGCCATCACATAAAGGCCCCCTGCGGCCAGAACCTTTTCTTTTTCTTCCGCGTGGCGCGCCTCTTCTGCGGCGCGCAGCTCCGACGGATCAGCCTCGGGGTTGTCCGCAATCGCTTGCAGCACCTTCATCTCGACATTGCCGCCCAGCTGAATGTCGGTGCCGCGACCGGCCATGTTGGTGGCGATGGTCACCGCGCCCAGACGGCCGGCATCTGCGACGATCTGCGCCTCCTGCTCGTGCTGGCGGGCGTTCAGAACGTTATGGGCGATGCCTTCCTTGGTCAGCATCTGGCTCAGCAGTTCCGATTTCTCGATCGACGTGGTCCCCAGCAGAACCGGCTGGCCCTTTTCCTGGGCTTTCTTGGTCTCTTCGATCATCGCGCCATATTTTTCCATGGCGGTGCGATAGACCTGATCATCCTCGTCCACACGGGTAATCGGCTTGTTGGTCGGAACCTCGACCACGCCCAGGCCGTAAATCTCGGCAAATTCCTCTGCTTCGGTCAGGGCGGTCCCGGTCATGCCGCCCAGCTTGTCGTAAAGGCGGAAATAGTTCTGGAAGGTCACACTGGCCAGCGTCACGTTCTCAGGCTGAATCTGCACGTTTTCCTTGGCTTCGATGGCCTGATGCAGGCCCTCGGACAAGCGGCGGCCCGGCATCATGCGGCCCGTGAATTCGTCGATCAGAACAACATTGCCGTCGCGCACGATGTAATCCTTGTCGCGCTGGAACAGCTTGTGCGCGCGCAGACCCTGATTCACGTGATGCACAACGGTCGTGCTTTCCGGGTCATACAGCGAATGGCCTTCGGGAATCAGGCCGGCAGCCAACAGTTGCTGCTCCAGAAACTCGTTACCCTCATCCGTGAAGGTCACGTTGCGGGCCTTTTCGTCCAGCGTGTAGTGTTCGTCGGTCAGACTCGGGATCAGCGCATCGATGGCGGTATACAGGTCCGAGCGGTCCTGCGCCGGGCCCGAGATGATCAGCGGCGTCCGCGCCTCGTCGATCAGGATCGAATCGACCTCGTCCACAATCGCGAAATTGTGGTGCTTCTGGTAAACCTGTTCCAGATCGGCCTTCATATTGTCGCGCAGATAGTCAAAACCCAGCTCGTTGTTGGTGGCATAGGTGATGTCGCAGGAATAGGCGGCCAGTTTTTCCGCGTCAGGCTGGCCCGACCAGATCACGCCGGTGGTCATGCCCACGGCAGCAAACACCTTGCCCATCCATTCCGCGTCGCGCTTGGCCAGGTATTCGTTCACCGTGACCACATGCACGCCCTTGCCGGTCAGCGCGTTCAGATAGGCAGGGAGGGTCGCGACCAGTGTCTTGCCCTCACCCGTCTTCATTTCCGAGATGTTACCCTGATGCAGGAACACACCGCCCATCAGCTGCACGTCAAAGGCGCGCAGCCCCAGCGCGCGGCGGGCGCCTTCGCGCACGTTGGCAAAGGCTTCGGGCAGCAGATCGTCAAGGCTTTCGCCATCCAGCGCGCGTTTGCGCAGGTCTTCTGTCTTGTCGATCAGGCCCTGATCGGACAGTTTCTCGAACTCGGGTTCCAGCGCGTTGATCTTTTCGATCAGGGGGCGGGTCGCCTTGATCTTGCGGTCGTTCGGTGTTCCGAACACCTTTTTGGCGAGCGTTCCGAGTCCCAGCATGTTCACTCCAGCGGATCTGTTCTTGTCTTGGTTTTTGACAGGCTTGCCCACCTTGCGCGCAACCCATAGATACGGGGGGTGAAAGGCGGCCCTGTCCAAGGCTTCAAAGCGATGTAAGCGGCAGGTTCCAGAGTGTCAACGCTGCGCCCTGCCGCGGCAAGGAAATAGGATGATTCAATGCCCAAAGGCCTCACTTTTCTGCCATCGCTGGCTCTGACCGCCATGATGGCCCTGCCGCTGGCCGCCGAAACACAGCCGGATGCTTCCACCGTGGTGGCGCGTGTGAACGGGGATGAGATCACTTTGGGTCACGTGATCGCTACCGTTGCCGCCCTGCCGCCGCAGTACCAGCAGGCCGAAGATGACGTATTGTTCGACTTCGTGCTGGAACAGCTGATCCAGCAGCAATTGCTGGGGCAACAGCAGGACGGGCTGAACAAACTGAACACGCTGCGGCTGAAAAATGAAGAACGCTCACTTCTGGCGGTTCAGACCGTCACAGCCCTGACCGATACGGTTGTCACAGACGAGGCCATTCAGGCAGCCTACGACGCGCAGTACAACAATTTCGCGGGTGAAGACGAATTCGATGCCAGCCACATTCTGGTCGAGACCGAAGAACAGGCCAACGACCTCAAGGCGCAGCTTGATGACGGCGCCGATTTCGCCGAACTCGCGCGCGCGCATTCCACCGGTCCGTCCGGCCCCAATGGCGGCGCGCTGGGCTGGTTCGGCAAGGGCCAGATGGTACCGGAATTCGAAACAGCCGTGGTCGCGCTCGAAAAAGGGCAGGTGTCCGATCCGGTTCAGACGCAGTTCGGCTGGCATGTGGTCAAGCTGAACGACAAGCGCAAAACCGAAGCGCCCGCGCTGGACGCCGTGCGCGAAGAGCTTGCGCAAACTGTTCAGCAGGACGCCATTCAGGCGCGCATCGATGAACTGACACAGCAGGCCCAGATCGACCGCCCCGCTCTGGAAGGTGCCGGACCCGAAGTCCTGCGCCAGCTGGACCTGATTCAGGAGTAATCCCCGTGGCCAAGATCACCAAGGTTTCGCCGCTGGCGCCAGCGTCCTTCCCTGATTTGCCTGCAATTGACGGTGTGCGGTTCGCCACCGTCGCGGCGGGCGTGCGATATCAGGGCCGCACCGATGTCATGCTGGCCGTGCTGGACCCGGGCACATCTGTGGCCGGGGTCTTTACCCGTTCAGCCACGCGTGCCGCCCCGGTTCTGGATTGTCAGGACAAGATCGGCGGGCCCAGCGATGGCCCGGCGGCGATCCTGGTGAACTCGGGCAATGCCAATGCCTTTACCGGGCATTATGGTCAGACCTCGGTGGCCGAGGTGACGCAGGCCGTCTCGAAGGCGACAGGTGTTCCGGTCGAGCGGGTCTTTACCTCCTCAACCGGCGTGATTGGTGAACCGCTGGCGCATGACCGCATCATTGCCAAGCTTGAAACGCTGAAGGCGGGTCTCAGCCGTCACGCGATCGAAGACGCCGCACGCGCGATCATGACCACGGACACCTTCCCGAAAGGGGCCGTGGCGCAGGTCGAAATTGATGGCAAAACAGTCTCTATTGCGGGGATTGCAAAGGGTTCGGGCATGATTGCGCCAGATATGGCGACGATGCTGGTCTATATCTTCACCGACGCGCAGGTCGAACAATCAGCGTTGCAGGCGATGCTGAGCGCGCAGACAGACCGGACGTTCAACTGCATCACCGTGGACAGCGATACATCCACCTCGGACAGCCTGCTGCTGTGCGCCACCGGCGCTTCGGGTGTGGACGCCACCGGCAACGCGGCTTTCGCCGAGGCGTTGGAAGCCGTGATGCTGGATCTGGCCCAGCAAGTGGTGCGCGATGGCGAAGGTGCCACGAAATTCGTCGAAATCCGCGTAAAAGGGGCCGCAACAGACGCTGACGCCAAGATCCACGGCCTTGCCATCGCCAACTCTCCGCTGGTCAAAACCGCCATCGCGGGCGAAGACCCGAACTGGGGTCGTATCGTCATGGCCATCGGTAAATCCGGTGCCGCGGCGGATCGCGACCTGCTGAGCATTTCTTTCGGCGACATCCTTGTGGCCGAAAAAGGCTGGGTCAGCCCCGATTACAGCGAAGACGCAGCCGCCGCTTATATGAAAGGTCAGGATCTGGTCATCGCCGTTGATCTGGGCCTGAGCGCGGGCAAATCCACCGTCTGGACCTGCGATCTGACGCATGGATATATCGAGATCAACGCGGATTACCGCTCGTGAAAACCGTGTTGGTTTCAGCTGTCGCCCTGATCGACATCGAGGGCCGGGTGCTGGTGGCCCAACGCCCCGAGGGTAAATCCATGGCCGGTCTTTGGGAGTTTCCCGGCGGCAAGATCGAACCCGGCGAAACCCCCGAGGCCGCCCTGATCCGCGAATTGCACGAGGAGCTGGGCATCGATACCTGGGCCTCGTGCCTCGCCCCCCTGACCTTCGCCAGCCACAGCTATGATGATTTCCACCTGCTGATGCCTCTGTTCGCCTGCCGCAAATGGCAGGGCATCCCACAGTCGAAAGAGGGGCAGGCGCTGAAATGGGTCCGCGCAAATGACCTGCGCAATTACCCCATGCCGGCCGCGGATGTGCCCCTGATCCCGATCCTGCGGGATTGGTTGTAGGGGCTCAAAAGGCGTCAGGCGCTAACGGCCCGAATTTCGGCTTGGCGGATTTATTTGCCGATTTGTGGTAGTGTTCGAGTGCTTTCTCAATGGTGAAGGAGTACCTCGTTATGATTGCAAGTCGAGTTGGAAAGCTTTGGGGGTCCAGGATTGCTTTGATTTTGGCCTTATTTGTTTTGGCGGTTCATAGTGCCAAAGCAGATGATGCGAAGACTGCGATAACGGTCATGATCGAAGAACAGGCCCGAATTGACCGCTACGTCGAACTCGATTTTGCACGGCAAGATCTTTTGTTTCACCAGACGAGCACGATCCTGGCCCTATACGGTGATTACAACTCCTACACCAAATCGGACGGCACTCAGGCCAATGGCTCTGACATGACGCGATTCAGAAATCGGGTCACTGAATACGTGCCTGCTGCCATCGTGGATTTCCGCCGAAAGTCCCAAAGAGACAAAACAATTTCAGAGGATGAGGCAAGCAAGGCGGAAGCCGCCGAAGCCTTGATGGAAGAGATGCTTTTGGCCGCAGGTGAAATCATTGAACTTTGCGACGCCAACAAGCCCTATGAGGCAAGTCTCGTTTACCGCGATAAGACAATGCCCTTGAACACGAAACTTTTGGGGTTGCTGTACACGTTGCGCTCAACATCTGTTGGTCGTTTTAAAAAAGCAGCATTAAAAGCTAAGTATCAGTAACCGCGCCAACCTGCCGAAGGTCGAATTCTGTTTGCCGGTCCGGCGTCCCTGCTGCACACAGGACCTGTTTGGTACGGTAAAGCCCAAGGCTACCGGATACCACTTATAGGTCAAAGCTAATCTGGATATCTGTATAATGTAAAAGATGATGCGGCTGCTAAATACAGACGGTCATCGGACGGCGCGGCATTCCCGCACCGTCACAAGAAACCAATAGCGCCAAACGCCAGACGCAAACCGCATTTCTGTCAATGAAGCGGTAGCTTGTCGTGGTTCGGGTTTTTGAACAGCAGCACGCCATCAATTTCGATCTGTGGCCGACCTTCGATCAACCTGTGAATCACGGGGCGGTCCATTTCGAGCGTCCATCCCTTTGTCAGGAAAACTCCTGCAAAGCGCCTTCAAGATAGCGAGAGTGCGTTCCGATAAACACGCGCTTTACAAGATTTTCTATGCCGTCGAAGTTGCTCTGCACAAAGTCCAGCTCCGAGCCCTGAATATCGATGTGTAGCAGATCGACAGCTTCGCCATTAGACAGGGTTTCAAGCGTATAACAATTCAGCTCTGTATAGTCACCTTTGGCGCGGGATTCGGCCAGAACCTTTTCGTCCGGATAGAAAATCGGCTCTGCGCCCCAGTTTTCGTGCGCCTCTTCGTATTTTGGGAAAAGCGCGATGCCCTCTTTGCTGGCGGCCACCCCATTGACAAGGCGGTACTCACTTGGGTTGAAGCCGTTCAGTTGAAACGTGCGCTCGGCGTTTTCCAGATGAGAGCTGTCACCTTCGATACCGATCAGGTCGACGCTTAACCCTCTCTTTTTGGCGACGAAGCCCATATTATTTAGCCAGCATCCCCAACCGCAACCAAGTTCAATAATCCGGTAAGTACCTGAGGCCTCTTTCACAGACAGAAGTGTTGCCGCCCATTCTGCGATGTCTGCATGCCAATTACCCGGATCGGGAATAGGTTCTACCTTGCCTGCCAGGGGTTCCAGGATGCTGGACATCACGCGTGGTTCAATTCTGACGCCAAGAAAGTTGGTCACCACCCCGTCTGTTGCTTTCGGATTGGGTTCGGCGAACTCACGAATTAGATCCAAAGCTGGAAAATCGCAAACATAGTTGTAAAGAGGGTGCCCGGCACCTGCTTGGTATTCCTGATTTTGCGCTGGAGTATGAGTTTGCGCGCGAAAATGCCGCCTGAAAAATCGCCTGAGTCCCAACCTTCTGTCCTCAAATGAATTGTAAGTCGCCTCACTTTGAATAGATAGCTGGTAATGTCCAGCTATCCGTGGCGAAAAACGGAAGCTGTGGTTGTCGCAGGTTTGTGATTTCAGAGACAATTTTCGCGTCGTTCTGAGATTAATAGATGGCGCAGTTGCTCTCTCTTCTGGTTGTGCCTCTTCGCAATTTTCGTCCTGTTCGTCGAACCCGCATAACAACCTGTGCAGCGCATAACCGTTCAATAGCCCGACATGTTCATATTGTACAAAACGTAACATCACCCCTCTGCACCTGTTACAATTCGTAAGAATTGAGAAAACATCAGGAAAAAGTTGACGCTGATCGTGCGAGTGTTCCAAATCGGGGCACTGGCATCCGGGGGCTTTCCCGGATCCGCCATTTCCGGCTTTGAGGAGGCCGGATGGGGAGGAGAAAAAGATTGGCTCAGACGCAGTCGGGCGCCGAAGGGTTGCATTCCCTTCCGGCGCTTCTACACCGCAACGCGACCCAGTTCGGGGATGCCCCGGCCTATCGGGAAAAAGAATTTGGGATCTGGCAATGCTGGACCTGGGCTGAAGCGGCCAAGGAAATTCGCGCGCTCGCCCTTGGATTTCTTGAAATTGGGGTTGAGCGCGGTGACCACATTGCCGTGATCGGACGCAACCGGCCAGCACATTACTGGACCATGGTCGCAGCACAGATGGTCGGTGCAGTTCCGGTGCCTCTGTATCAGGACGCAGTCGCCGAAGAGATGACCTATGTGATGGAGCATTGCGGCGCGAAATATGTCGTCTGCGGTGATCAGGAACAGGTCGACAAGGTCATCGAGATTCAGGAAAAAGTGCACCAGATCAAGCACATCCTCTATACCGACAAGCGGGGGATGCGGAAATACGACCACAGCCAGATGAACGCGCTGGAAGACCTCATGGCCGAAGGTCAGGCAGGACATCAGCGGTTTGATGCAGAGCTGGACAAGCGCATCTCTGAGATCACCTATAACGACACCTGCGTCATGCTTTATACCTCGGGCACAACGGGCAAGCCCAAGGGGGTGGTTCTTTCGAACCGCAACGTGATCGAAAGCGCCAAGAATTCAGCGATCTTCGACCATTTGACCCGCGATGAAGATATCCTTTCCTATCTTCCAATGGCATGGGTCGGGGATTTCATCTTTTCCATCGGTCAGGCCTATTGGTGCGGGTTCTGCGTGAACTGCCCGGAAAGCGCCGACACGATGATGACCGACCTGCGCGAAATCGGGCCGACCTATTTCTTCGCCCCACCACGCGTGTTTGAAAGCCAGCTAACCAATGTGATGATCCGGATGGAGGATGCGAGCAAGCTGAAGCAGCGCATGTTCCATCACTTCATGGCGCATGCCAAAAAAGTGGGTGGCAAGTTGCTGGATGGCAAACCCGTCGGCTTTGGCGACCGGATGAAATACGCGCTGGGTAACCTGTTGGTCTACGGGCCGCTCAAGGATACGCTGGGTTATGGCCGGTTCCGGGTTGGCTATACAGCGGGTGAAGCGATCGGACCGGAAATCTTTGATTTCTATAGATCTTTGGGCATCAACCTGAAACAGCTTTATGGCCAGACCGAAGCAACCGTGTTCATCACCGTACAGCCGGATGGCGAGGTTCGGGCCGACACGGTTGGCGTGCCCGCGCCGGATGTCGAGATCAGGATCGACGACAAGGGCGAGATCCATTACCGCTCGCCCGGCGTGTTTGTCGAATATTACAACAACCCGGATTCCACGGCATCGACCAAAGATGCCGAAGGCTGGGTGGCAACGGGTGATGCCGGGTTCATCGAGGAAAGCAGCGGCCATCTGCGGATCATCGACCGCGCCAAGGACGTGGGCAAAATGGCCGACGGGTCCATGTTTGCGCCGAAATATGTCGAGAATAAACTGAAATTCTATCCCGATATTCTCGAGGTCGTTCTGTTCGGAAACGGCAAGGATCGCTGCGTGGCCTTCATCAATATCGACCTGACAGCGGTCGGCAACTGGGCGGAACGCAACAACGTGGCCTATGCCTCCTATCAGGAACTGGCAGGCCATCCGCGTGTGTTAGAGACAATCAGGGCGCATGTGGAAGAGGTCAACAAATCGGTAGCAGCTGATGAAATGCTGTCCGGTTGCCAGGTGCATCGCTTTGTCGTTCTGCACAAAGAACTGGACGCTGATGATGGTGAGATGACGCGCACCCGGAAAGTGCGGCGTGGGTTTGTCGAAGAGAAGTTCCACGACATCATTGCGGCGCTTTATGACGGGTCCGAAAGCGTGTCGACCACGACCGAAGTGACCTATGAAGATGGGCGCAAGGGATCGATCAGCGCGACGCTGAAAATCGTGGATGCGCCGGTTGTACCGGGTGCGCAGCACAAGGTGGCAGCGGAATGAGGGCCGCCATTGCACCGCTAGACCTGCGGCCATCGCCACGCCCGCCATCCCGTTTATGCGCAAGTCAGGGAGTGACTGATGCTGGATAACGCCGAAGGATATGTCACCGAAGACGGTCGCAAGATCGGCGGCGTGGTGATGGAAATGAAGAACATCACCCTGCGCTTTGGCGGCGTCGTGGCGATCAAGGACATCTCGTTCGATATTCGCGAAGGCGAAATTCGCGCCATCATCGGGCCGAACGGGGCCGGAAAATCATCCATGCTGAACGTTATCTCGGGGTTCTATGTCCCGCAGGAAGGCGAGGTCTGGTTCCACGGATCAAAACGCCCAGCGATGCGGCCCTTTGAGGTGGCGCAGCAGGGAATCGCGCGGACGTTCCAGAACATCGCGCTGTTCGAGGGGATGAGTGTTTTGGACAACGTCATGACCGGGCGCTTGAACTTCATGCAGACCAACATCCTCCAGCAGGCCTGGTGGAAGGGAAAGGCCGAGGCGGAAGAGGTTGAAAACCGTGAGGCGGTCGAGAAGATCATCGATTTCCTTGAAATCCAGCACATCCGCAAGACGCCCGTAGCGCGCCTGCCTTATGGCCTGAAAAAACGCGTCGAACTGGCCCGCGCACTGGCAGCAGAACCAAAGCTCTTGCTGCTGGATGAACCGATGGCGGGCATGAACGTCGAAGAGAAAGAGGACATGAGCCGCTTTATCCTCGATGTGAATGACGAATTCGGCACCACCATCGCCCTGATCGAACACGATATGGGCGTGGTGATGGACCTGAGCGACCGCGTGGTCGTGATGGATTACGGCAAGAAGATTGGTGACGGTACACCCGACGAGGTGCGCAACAATCAGGAAGTCATCGACGCCTATCTGGGGGTCAGCCATGACTGAGAACAAAGCAGATATCCGGGGAGGCACATATGCCTGAGCAGTTAATCTTTGCCACGGAGGTCATCCTTAACGGTCTGATGGCCGGGGTGCTTTATGCGCTGGTCGCGCTGGGCTTTGTGCTGATCTACAAGGCCTCGGGAATTTTCAATTACGCGCAAGGGGTTATGGCCCTGTTTGCGGCGATGACATTGGTCGGGATCATGAACGGGCAGGTGCCTTTCGCGCATTTGATCAACGCGACCTTCGGCACTCATGTCTATAACTTCGGCTGGAACATCCCCGCCCTGCTGGCGATCATCCTGACAATGGGTGTGATGGTTCTGCTGGCCTGGTGTGTGCAGCGCTTTGTCATGCGGCATCTGGTTGGGCAGGAGCCGATCATCCTGTTCATGGCCACGATCGGTCTGGCCTATTTCCTTGAAGGCGTGGCCGACCTTATGTGGGGCTCCGAGATCAAGACGCTGGATGTGGGTCTGCCGCAGGGCATCAACCTGTGGATCGACGAGTTCACCTTTAACATCTTTGGCTATGGCTTCTTCATCGACAACCTCGACATCGTGGCAACCGTGATTGCGGCGCTTCTGGTGGCGGCGCTGGTGGCCTTCAGCCAGTACACAAAGCAGGGGCGGGCCATGCGCGCGGTGGCGGATGACCATCAGGCGGCACTTTCGGTCGGGATCTCGCTCAACTTCATCTGGGTCATGGTCTGGTCGGTGGCCGGGTTCGTGGCGCTGGTCGCGGGGATCATGTGGGGCACCAAATCGGGCGTGCAGTTCTCACTGTCGCTGATCGCACTCAAGGCGCTGCCGGTGTTGATGCTGGGCGGGTTCACCTCGATCCCCGGTGCCATCGTCGGCGGTCTGATCATCGGTGTGGGCGAGAAGCTGTTCGAATTCTCGGTTGGCCCGCTGGTCGGCGGCGCGACCGAGAACTGGTTTGCCTATGTGCTGGCGCTGATCTTCCTGGTGTTTAGACCGCAGGGTCTGTTCGGCGAGAAGATCATCGAGAGGGTGTAACGCATGACCAAGCTGATCGCCATCATCAACGTGATCGCATGGGCGGGGTTCTGGGCCTTTGGCTATATCGCGCTGACCTCGAATGACCTGACTGACAGCCAGCTGACGATTGCCGCGATCCTGGCCTTTGCCGGTCTGATCATGGGCGTTCTGGCCTACCTGAAACTGGTGCGCGCCTCTGAGGCGAGCGGATATGCCAAAGGGTCCAGCCAGCTGGACGCCGCGACCCGTAACCGGGCGCAGGAAGAATGGGGAAAGTAACAGATGTTCTATCGTGAGGCCGGAGATTTCAAAACCTCCTACGTGGATGACAGCCAGACTTTCCCGATCAAGTTCGACCGGTACCGGTACTATGTCGTTCTGGCGGTGGCGTTCGGGATCATTCCGTTCATCATCAACGACTATTGGGCAAACGCCCTGCTGCTGCCCTTTCTGATCTATGCCATCGCGGCGATCGGATTGAACATACTCGTGGGCTATTGCGGGCAGGTCAGCCTTGGTACAGGCGGTTTCATGGCAGTGGGTGCTTATGCCTGCTACAAGTTGATGACCGCATTTCCAGATGTCAGCATGTTCATTCATGTCCTGTTGGCTGGTGGTATCACAGCGATTGTAGGCGTCTTGTTCGGCCTGCCTTCCCTGCGGATCAAGGGGTTCTATCTGGCGGTGGCCACGCTTGCGGCACAGTTCTTTCTGGTCTGGCTCTTCAACCGGGTGCCGTGGTTTTACAACTACTCGGCCTCGGGTCAGATCAACGCGCCCGAGCGTGACGTGTTCGGCATTATCATCTCGGGACCGAACGCCCCGGCCTGGGCGACCTACCTGTTCTGCCTGATCTTCCTGACCTTTAGCGCGATTATTGCGCGCAACCTGACCCGCGGCACGACCGGGCGGACATGGATGGCGATCCGCGACATGGATATCGCCGCCGAAATCATCGGGGTGAACCCGCTGAAAGCCAAGATCAGCGCTTTCGCTGTAAGCTCGTTCTTTGTGGGCATCGCAGGGGCCTTGTTCTTTGCCGTCTATCTCGGCGCGGTCGAGGTGGGCGAAGCATTCGGCATTCAGAAGTCATTCCTGGTGCTGTTCATGGTGATTATCGGCGGATTAGGCTCGATTTTCGGGTCTTTTGCCGGGGCGGCCTTCCTCGTGCTGCTGCCGGTTCTGCTCAAACTGGTTGGCGTCGATCTTCTGGGTTGGCCGACCGATATCGTTGCCCATCTTCAGCTGGTGATCGTGGGCGCACTGATCATCATGTTCCTGATCCTGGAGCCCCACGGTCTGGCACAGTTGTGGCGCGTTGCGAAAGAGAAACTCAGACTCTGGCCGTTCCCGCATTGAGGGCTGGCCCAATCATAAAGACGGGTGATCAAGCCCGAACTCAATATCGGATCAATCAAGGGAGGAGACACCCGATGAACAAGAAACTGGCAACCGTGGCGCTGAGCGCCCTGATGGCGGCAGGACCTGCGATGGCGGATCTTGTGTTCCCGTCGCTCAGCTATCGAACCGGGCCCTATGCGGCCGGTGGTATTCCATTCGCGGACGGTTACGCCGACTATTTCACGCTTCTGAACGAGCGGGACGGTGGCATCGGCGGTGTACCAGCAAACGTGATCGAATGCGAAACCGGGTATAACACCGAAAAAGGCGTGGAATGCTATGAATCCACCAAAGGTGAAGGCGCGCTGGTGTATCAGCCGCTGTCGACCGGTATCACCTATCAGCTGATCCCCAAAGTGACCGCAGACGGCATTCCGCTGCACACGATGGGGTATGGCCGGACCTCGGCTGCGAACGGCAAAGTATTCAGCCACGTGTTCAACTATCCGGCCAACTATTGGAACGGTGCGTCCGGTGCGATCAACTATCTGCTGGATGAAAATGGCGGTGACCTGAGCGGCAAGAAGATTGCGCTGGTCTATCACAACTCTGCTTACGGCAAGGAACCGATCCGGACGCTGGAAACTCTGGCTGAAAAGCATGGGTATGAGCTGTCCTTGCTGCCGGTTGATCACCCGGGCCAGGAGCAGAAGTCGCAATGGCTGCAAATTCGCCGCGAAAAGCCTGACTATGTCATCATGTGGGGCTGGGGCGTCATGAACCAGGTTGCGGTTCAGGAAGCGGCCAACATCCGTTTCCCGATGGAAAACTTCATCGGTGTCTGGTGGTCTGGCGCGGAATTCGACGTTCAGCCTGCTGGCGAAAAAGCGACCGGTTACAAGGCGCTGACCTTTACCGGCCTTGGCATGGACTATCCGGTCTATGACGACCTGAAAAAGTACGTCGTTGACTCGGGCAAGGCTGCAGGTGCCGGCGATCAGCTGGGTACAGTTCAGTACAACCGTGGTCTTTATGCCGCCATGCTGGCAGCCGAGGCTGTGAAAACGGCGCAGGCGATGCACGGAACCGCTGATATCGACGCGTCGATGATGCGCGACGGCATGGAAGCACTGGAAATGACCAACGCCAAGATGGAAGCGCTTGGCATGTCCGGGTTCGGCCCTGAATTCTCGGTTTCCTGCGAAAACCACGGCGGCCCCGGCCTTGTCGGTGTTGTTCAGTGGGATGCGGCGACTGGTGCCTGGAACCCGGTACAGGACTTCAAACCGACAGATGCCGAAGTTATCGGCGCGTTGATCGAAGAAGATTCCGGTGCCTACGCAACCGAAAACAGCATCTCGCCACGTTGCGAGTAAGGCATGTTGCGCCACGGATGTGATCCGGGGCGTTCAGACAACCGGAGCGGCGGGTCACCTGCCGCTCCTCACGAACAGCCCCGGAACGGGCAGGCATGAGGAAACGCGCTGATGCTGGATGCGGCACAAACCACTGACGTGCAGGCGGAAACCCTGCTTGAGGTCAATAATATCGAGGTGATCTACAACCACGTGATCCTCGTGTTGAAAGGCGTCAGCCTGAGCGTTCCAAAGGGCGGCATCACAGCGTTGCTGGGCGGCAATGGTGCGGGCAAGACAACCACGCTCAAGGCCGTATCGAACCTGCTGCATTCCGAACGCGGAGAAGTCACCAAAGGTTCGATCAAGTATCGCGGCCAGAACGTGCATGAAAGCGATCCGGCCGATCTGGTTGAAAAGGGTGTCATTCAGGTGATGGAAGGCCGCCACTGTTTCGAGCACCTGACCGTCGAAGAAAACTTGCTGACCGGCGCCTACACCCGCAAAGACGGGGCGGCTGCGGTCCAGCGGGATCTTGAGATGGTTTACGCATATTTTCCCCGGCTCAAGGAACGCCGCCGGTCGCAGGCAGGCTATACTTCGGGTGGGGAACAACAGATGGTTGCCATGGGGCGGGCCTTGATGTCGCGGCCCGAGACGATTTTGCTGGACGAACCCTCAATGGGTCTTGCTCCGCAGCTGGTCGAAGAGATTTTCAGTATCGTGAAGGACCTCAACGAAAAAGAGGGCGTGTCCTTTCTGCTGGCAGAGCAGAACACCAACGTCGCCCTGCGCTTTGCACATTACGGTTACATTCTTGAATCCGGGCGTGTCGTGATGGATGGCCCGGCAGCCGACCTGCGCGAAAACCCGGATGTGAAAGAGTTTTACCTGGGCATGTCCGACGAAGGCCGCAAAAGCTTTCGCGATGTGCGGTCCTATCGTCGTCGCAAAAGGTGGCTGTGAGCGGATGGAGGATATGGCTATGACCTATTTCGACGCACTCGAAACACGCTCGGCAGACGAACGCGCCTCGGACCAGGCCAGGGCACTAGTGGAGCAGATCAAACGCGCGATGTCGGCCCCTGGATTTGCGTCGCATCTGTCAGAATCAGACACTAATAAGGTAAAATCAGTTGAAGATTTGCCAACATTGCCGGTTCTGCGGAAATCGGACCTGACCAGAGCACAGGCCAAACGCCCCCCGTTTGGTGGATTTACAGTGAAACCGGCGCGGCATTTCCATCATGTGTTCCAGTCGCCGGGACCGATCTATGAGCCGGGCAGCACTGATCACGACTGGTGGCGCATGGGCCGTTTCCTGAATGCCGCGGGTGTTGGCGCAGGGGACATTGTCCAGAACTGTTTTGGGTATCACCTAACCCCAGCCGGTATGATCTTTGAAAATGGCGCACGGGCTGTCGGCGCGGCTGTTCTGCCCGCAGGAACCGGACAAACCGAGTTGCAGGTGACTGCCGCCCGCGACGTTGGCTGTACGGCCTATGCAGGAACGCCGGATTACCTGAAGGTCATTCTGGACAAAGCCGATGAGATGGGCGTTTCACTGCATTTCTCGAAAGCCGCCGTTGGAGGTGGGGCCTTGTTCCCGTCTCTGCGACAGGAATACGCCGACCGGGGTATCTCGTGCCTGCAATGTTACGCGACAGCGGATCTGGGCAATATTGCTTATGAAAGCGCCGCGATCGACGGGATGATCATCGACGAGCACGTGATTGTCGAGATTGTGACACCTGGAACCGGAACTCCGGTGGCACCGGGTGAGGTGGGTGAGGTCGTGGTGACCTCTCTCAACCCCGATTACCCGCTGATCCGCTTTGCGACAGGCGACCTTTCCGCCGTGATGCCGGGGATTTCCCCCTGCGGTCGCACGAACACCCGGATCAAAGGTTGGATGGGGCGTGCAGATCAGACGACCAAGATCAAAGGTATGTTCGTGCGTCCGGAACAGGTTGCCGCTTTGGTCGACAAGCATGAGGAAATCGTCAAGGCTCGTGTCATCGCCACCCGTCAGGGCGAGATGGATTCGATGACTGTCCAGATCGAAAGCACAGGCGGGGATGATACGGCATATGCCAGATCGGTGGCCGAAGTGCTGAAACTGAAAGGCGCAATCGAAGTCGTCGCCCCCGGCTCGCTGCCCAAAGACGGGTTGGTGATCGAGGATCAGCGCGTCTACGAATAGTGGTGAATAACAGGTCTGCGGCAGTTTGTGCCGCAGATTTGTTGACCGACGCACTGGTGTTTCCGAGCATTTTGGTCGATTAAAGGCGTACCCTAAGCCTTTGCCAATCAAAAGCCGGGATAATGGCCCAGATCGACTATTCAGAAAACGGATCACGCAATCGCGGTGTACGCGGCACACGGCTGTTGGCCGCAGTTGCTTATCTTGTGGCTGCCGCATGCCTGTTGCCCATGGTGGCCGTGGTTCTGGCGGCAGTGACGGGCGGGACAGATACGATCTCGCACCTGGTGGAAACGGTGCTGCCCAGCTATACTGTGACGACCCTGATCCTTGTGGTGCTGGTCGCGGCGGGTACGTTCAGTATCGGCACGGGCGCTGCCTGGCTGGTGACGATGACCCGCTTTCCCGGTGTCAGGATCCTTGAGATCGCGCTGGTCTTGCCCTTGGCTTTTCCGGCATATGTGCTTGCTTATGCGTACACCTTTATTCTGGATCATCCGGGTATCGTTCAAAGCACTTTGCGGGATGTAACGGGTTGGGGGCCGCGCGACTATTGGTTCCCTGAAATCCGTTCGACCGGGGGCGCTGCGGTGATGCTGATTCTGGTGCTGTACCCTTATGTCTACCTGCTGGCGCGGGCTGCGTTCCTGCAACAAAGTGCTTCGGCGTTTCTGGCTGCTCGGGCGCTGGGCAACAATCCATGGCTGGCGTTTCGGCGCGTCTCGCTGCCGATGGCGCGCCCGGCAATTGCCGGTGGTGTTCTTCTGGCCATCATGGAAACCATCGCCGATTTCGGAACCGTGTCTTATTTCGGTGTGCAGACCTTTGCGACCGGGATTTACACCAGCTGGTTTTCAATGGCCGACCGTGCGGCGGCGGCGCAGCTGGCCTGGTGCCTGCTTGTCTTTGCACTGATCATGGCTGTGGCCGAACGCACCCAGCGCGGTAAGGCAAAATACTATCAGGCCGGAAAGAAACATGCTGCCCAACCGGCGGAACACCTGACCGGTCTTCGCGCCGTCGCGGCATTCCTGTTATGTACGATACCCGTTATTTTCGGGTTTCTGTTGCCCGTTATCATACTGGTCGAGATGGGTTTGGAATCGGAACAGAACCTGCTGTCGCGGCGCTATATCGGTTTCATCCAGAACTCGCTGACCCTTGCTGGCACGGCCGCGGTCGTCACTGTCTTTGCGGCGATCTGTGTCGGGTTCTTTCAACGTCTGAGACCCGGGCGCGCGTCGTCGGCGACGGCCTACATGGCGCGGCTGGGATATGCCGTGCCCGGTGGCGTCATCGCAGTCGGTTTGATTGTACCTTTCGCCAGCTTTGACAACGCGCTGGATGCCTGGATGCGGCAGACATTCGATGTGTCCACGGGGTTGTTGGTTACCGGTTCAATCTGGCTGTTGGTCGCCGCCTACATGGTGCGATTCCTTGCCGCCGCGCTCAGCGCATATGAGGGGGGTCAAAGCACGGTTCATGCCAATATGGATGCCGCGGCCCGCTCGTTGGGGCAAACCCCGCTGGGAACATTGCGGCGCGTTCACCTGCCCATTTTAACGCCGTCGCTGCTGACCGCGCTGTTGATCGTCTTTGTGGACGTGATGAAGGAATTGCCTGCCACCCTGATCATGCGCCCGTTCAACTTCGACACACTGGCCGTACAGGCGTACAGGCTTGCCTCGGATGAGAGGCTTGAGGGCGCCGCCGTGCCGTCGCTGGTCATTCTGGCGGTCGGCCTGCTGCCGGTAATCCTGATCTGCCGTCAGGTTGGTCGACGGTAACACTTGTGTTGTAAAAGCCGGGCAACAGCGCATCAGGCTTGATTCAAACATGATTTCCGGCAAGGCTGGCGGTATGAACATGCAGCCTCCCAACCGGTTTTCGGCAAACGCAGCGCAGATGCCCGTGGCCTTTGACCGGCATGAGATGTCGCAAATCCTGTCCGTTTATGGACGGATGGTCGCCGCTGGAGAGTGGCGAGACTATGGTATCTCAAACCTGCGCGATATGGCAGTGTTCTCGATCTTCCGTCGCACCGCTGAGCACCCGATCTACCGCGTCGAAAAGCACCCGCGCCTGAAGTCCCGGCAGGGGATGTACTCAGTCATAGGTATGGATGGCCGCATCCTGAAACGCGGCCATGATCTGCGCGCGGTACTGCGGGTGCTGGAACGCAAGCTCATCCGGGCCGTAAACCCGGATTAGAGCCTTTTTCGCGCTGTAACAGGCCCGTCGCCCTGATCCTGAATGCGCTGAATCGCCCGGTCCATTGGCTCGTACACAACCGCCATATGGCTGGCGTTCGCATGTAAAATCATGTTGTCGTCCGAAACCCAGGCCACGTGCCCTTTCCAGAACAGTAAATCCCCGCGCTGCGCAGGTGATTCAGCTGACAGGACAGCGCC
Organism: Ruegeria sp. O6; assembly: GCF_056535045.1. Taxonomy (NCBI): domain Bacteria; kingdom Pseudomonadati; phylum Pseudomonadota; class Alphaproteobacteria; order Rhodobacterales; family Roseobacteraceae; genus Ruegeria; species Ruegeria sp. O6. The sequence goes on from NZ_JBQERM010000007.1 coordinate 136,042, forward strand.
CAAGGCTTGTTCCTGATCGCCGCTGTCGCCGGGGCACGGAATACCACAGGCCAGCAGCGCGGCCTGAACAAGCCCTGAACAATCGATACCGAACCGGCTGTTGCCGCCCCACAGATAGGGCGTGCCCAGGAACAGCTCGGCCACGGCAACCGGATCACGCGGTTTTTCTGCAATTGGGGCCGTGTGAACCTTTGGGACAAAACCCAACTCGGTCTGCACAAACCGATCCGTTTCGGCAGTCGCATGGATTTTACTTCCGAAACTCAGAGACACGAGATCGCAGCTTTTGATATCGCGGGCCGCGTAGGCATGTGTTGCTGGCGCATTGATCCAATGAGTCGCAGGCATATCCTCGGACAGGTGGTCTGTTTCCAGCCAACCAGCATATCCGTCTTTTTCCGCGACGATCCTGCTCCACCCGCCGTGGTTTTCTTTGACATGAACCGTGTCCCCCAGCAGCAATTGCCGGTCACGCGGCCCGTCAGGGACACGCAACAGGTCGACGACCGGTTTGGATATGCGGTGCTTGGTCATAACCCCAATACCTCCGGTAAGGCCGACAGCACTGCGCGTGTTCCCTGACCCAGACCACCTTTTGTGCGGCCGGGTTCATTACTGGGTTGCCACGCGTAGATGTCAAAATGGATATAGCGGGTGGACCCTACGAACCGGCGCAGAAACAGCGCGGCGGTGATAGACCCGGCAAACCCGCCCGAGGGGGCATTGTCCAGATCGGCAATGCCGGGTTCGATCATCGCCTCGTAGGGTGTGTGAAAGGGCATTCTCCAGACCGGATCAGCAGACGTTTTGGCCGCTTGTGCCAAGGCCACGGCGCAGCTTTCGTCGTCGGTGTAAAACGGTGCCAGATCAGGGCCCACGGCCACGCGCGCCGCACCGGTCAGCGTCGCCATCGAGATCACCAGATCGGGACTCCCTTCATCCGCCAAAGTCAGCGCATCAGCCAGAACCAGACGCCCTTCGGCATCGGTGTTGTTGATTTCAACGGTCAGGCCCTTGCGTGAGGTCAGGATATCACCGGGGCGAAAGGCATTGCCTGATACCGCGTTTTCAACGGCCGGGATCAGAACCTGCAGTTGCAGGGGAAGGTTCAGCGCCATGATCATCCGGGCAAGTCCCAGCACATTGGCCGCGCCGCCCATGTCTTTTTTCATCAGGCCCATGGAAGCGCCCGGTTTCAAATTCAGCCCGCCGGTGTCGAAACATACACCTTTGCCCACTAGTGTCAGTCTGGGGCCACTAGTGCCCCAGTTCAGCTCGATCAGCCGGGGGGCCTGCGCCGCGGCCCGCCCTACCGTGTGAATCATGGGAAAATTCTGATCCAGCAGCGCATGGCCGGTGATCACCTTGCAAGACGCGCCGAACTCATTCGCCAGAACCTCGACCGCTTGCTGTAACTGATCCGGTCCCATGTCCGAAGTGGGCGTGTTGACCAGATCGCGCGTCAGAGCCTCGGCATTTGCCATGGCCTCGATACGGGCGGCGTTGATGCCATCAGGCACAATCAATGCCGCTGACCCTCCGGTCTGGGACGCGTATCGATCAAAAGCATAGGCGGTCATCAGCCAGCCAAGACACTCCATCTCCAATAAATCCGCAGGAATGCCCGAAGCAATGCCGTAGGTGCCTTCCGGCAGGGCCATGGCCGCCGCGGCAAGGGGGAACCGTTTGCGCACACGTTTTTCTTCGGTTCCGTAACCGGCCAGCGCGAATTCAATTGCGCCGTTCGTGGCTGGCACAAGCAGGACCTGCCCCAGCGCACCGGAAAACCCGTTTGCTGCGACCCAGGACTGCACGCGCTCGGGCTGATCCAGAAGCCAGCCGTCCAAATCCGGCTGCGCGATCACATGAAGCGGTACGGAAGGGTCAGAGGATGGGGCGAAGGACAGTGTCATGGGCGCCTCGACAGATTGTTTCTGTGCACAGACTAGCCGCGCATATTCTGCCCGCAACCCCTGTCAGACGGAAAGGTCCTGTTGATCCCAGACGGCTGTCAATGATCGCTCACCAACGCGGATCAGACGTCCCAGCGTTGCACCTGCGGCTACCGCGTCACCGGCATCGACGGCCTGCGCCACGTCCCCTGCAACCCTGGCCAGAACCGTCATCCCGACCTGTTCGGAAATCGCGACCAGGGACCTTGCGCATTTGCGCAGTTCGGCCCATTCGCGCTGACGCCAAAAGCGTTCGCAGTTCGACAGGCGCACTGCCAGTTCTTCGATGGTGCGGCACAGCACATCCAGCGCGTTCTTGTCGCCCAGTTGACGGTAAAGGCCACTTAGTTGATCCGAATCCAGACGGACGGATTCCTTGTGTTCAAGCGTGATTATTTTTTCCACCACATTCACCCTAATTCTGACGCCCCCACGGCGCAGGTTTGATACTGGTGACAAATTCCTTTGCAAAACCTTGCAGAGAAATCGGATAATTGCTCGAATTTTCCTAGAATTCGGTTTAGAGGATCGGTCAGCGACAAGAACGGGGACACCGTAATGGAATTTGCCAAACCTTTGCCGAGCTATCTGGTCACGCGGTATCACGGCTGGAAAGCGACCACATATTCGGAAAACCAGGTCTGGTTCAAGCGGCTGGCAGATGAAGGGCAGCGGCCCCGGGCGATGGTGATTTCCTGCTGCGACAGCCGGGTCCATGTGACCTCGATGTTCGGTGCGGATCAGGGCGATTTCTTTATCCACCGCAATATCGCCAATCTGGTGCCACCCTATGCGCCGGACGGCGATCATCACGGTACCAGCGCAGCAATCGAGTACGCCGTCACTTCTCTCAAGGTTGCGCATCTGATGGTTCTTGGCCATTCGCAATGCGGTGGCGTTCAGGGCTGTATCGACATGTGCAAGGGTCAGGCGCCGCAACTGGATGCAAAGGAAAGCTTTGTCGGCCGCTGGATGGACATTCTGAAACCAAAATTCGAACTTGTCGCTGATATCGAAGACAGCCTCGAACAAGCCCGACAGCTGGAACGCCAATCGGTTGTCGCGTCGCTTGAAAACCTGATGACGTTCCCGTTTATCTCGTCAGCGGTCGAACAGGGCACCCTGAGCCTGCACGGGTTGTGGACCGATATCGGAGCTGGCGGGTTAGAGAGTTACGATCCCGTACAGAAGAAATTCGTTCCGGTCTGACGACAGTTCATAGCAAATAAATGATGCGGAATACGGCTCTGATTCCGGGCCGTTTTTTCGTATGCTCCACACATGACGTTTGATTTTGGAGCTTGCTATGAAGATACTTAAACGAATTCTCGCAGGGCTGTGCCTTCTTGTTTTTCTGTTCGTCGCCGTCTCATACGTGTTGCCCGGCAAGGCGGAAGTGTCCCGCAGCATCACCATCGACGCCCCGGCTGCAGTGATCTTTCCGTTTGTGAATTCCATGCAAGCGACCGAGAAATGGTCACCCTGGCTGTCACGCGATCCGGAGACGAAACTAAGCTACAGTGGCCCCGAGGAAGGTGTCGGTAACAAGTTGAACTGGAGCTCGGATCACGCACAGGTCGGTACGGGGTCGCAGGAAATCGTCGAAAGCGTGGAAAATCAACTGGTCAAAACAGATCTGGACTTTGGGCAGATGGGCACGGCGTCGGCTTCGTTCACTCTGAAACCCGATGGTGACTCAACCAATGTGACTTGGGGGTTCGAATCCGATCTGGGGCTCAACCCCATGTCCCGCTGGATGGGGGTGATGATGGATAAATGGGTTGGCGGCGATTACGAGCGGGGGTTGAATAATCTGAAAGTGCTGATCGAAAATAACACCTAGACCCTTCTTGGGATCGCGACATACGTTCTGGTATGTCCACCAAGGCAGCGGGGGCCTCGCGGATCAATCCAAACGAAACCGCGCGAATTTGCCGAAATGGTCGGATCCCATGAACGGGCGCAGTTCGACTGTTCCGGTTGTTCCCTTCGGGAGCAAAAGGTTGTCGATTGGCAACGGTAGGTGCCAGCTGCCAAGATCATGAGTGTTCAGGACGGCCCCAAAACTCTGGTTGTCTGCTGCCGCCGCTATCCGCCGGACGCTTGCACCCCAAGGAACCATGTTGAAATCCCCGGCTATCAGAACCGGGCCATCCAGATCCGCAATGCGTTCCGCAATGATCCGGCTTTGGGTTGATTGGTCATAAGGAAAAGGCCAGTTCAGGTGGATCGATACGATCCAGACCAAAGACCCGTCCGGGGCTTCGACTTGTATTCCGACAAGACCATGACCTTTCAGGCAAAACCCGGACCCTTCGACAATCGGCAAAGTTGTCAGGATGGCAACGTTTTGTTCGGGACGAAACTCACAGATCACCTTTTCGGGGTAATGCTCGAACAGGTTGCTCATGTATTCGCGGTTGTGACTCGAGACTTCCTGCAACGTCACGATCTGAGCATCGGATGCAATGATGTCGTCGGCCAGCGAATACCGGGGCCACGCCCGGCTCATGAGGTTCTTTTGATACAGGGTCAGACACGGACCGTCGCAGTCCTTGGGCGGGGCGGCGAAACTGGTTGCGATTGATCCCACAGCAACAGCGGCAAAGGCCAGGGTGACCAAAGCAAGGTATCTGGCGCGCATATACAGCAGGATCGCGGCACACGGCAAAAGCAGAACGCCAGCTTGCGGGCGGAAAAGCGCAAAGGAATCTCCGACCGCCAGGAATTGTCCGGTAAACCCGATGAGGATAAGCCCAACCAGAATGCCTGTACATCCTGTGATCAGGTATCTTCCAATTCTGCGTTTGGCCGAATTTCCCATGCTCTGCCTCTGATGCCCTGTGCAGGGCACCACCTGTTGTCTGCTCTGTCTCATCCGTTGCGTTCAGATCCGTGCTTAGCTGGCAAGCACGCCTGAATTTGTCAACTGGTCGGGGGAATGTTCCGAATTCAGGACCGGTATTTGAACATTTCGTTCGGACTGATGAGCCTAAAGGTTCCACTAGAGAGGAACGGGTGATGAAAGTGGGTCTGTGTAAGTTACCGGAGGTCCGCTTCGAGCCCAGATGCAAGGTTTTGTCGTCCTTGCTTTCTGATTAACGGTTGCCACCCGAGGTGCCGAAAATTCTCGGGTCTATTCAACACAATTTCATTGCGCGTTTCTTAAACTAACGCAGCACTGGCTTTGTAGACTTAGTGATTATCAAGCCTATAGAAGTTGTAACGTACCCCTTCATCAGCAATCGCATGTGCTTGGTGCCAGAGTACTGTCTTGGATCCCCTTTGCGCCTGTCCACGGTTAAATCAAGTGGATCGTCGCCTAAGCGAATATCCAACGGCTCCACTTTGTGTCCTTTGGATTGAAGGCGTTTCACAGCATCTTCAATGTCACGTAGGCGATAGATTGCGGTCTTTCCGCCTTTTGACGTCCGGGTGTTTGATGATAGGTTGAATTCCGTTGTATGCACAGCGACCCCACCGGGACGCAGGCAGTCCATCTGTTTCTCCAAAAAACGAACTCCGAGTTCGAGAGAACCGCAGTGCTCGAAAGAACACGTGGACCAGGTAAAGTCGTACCCTGAGATATCGCTGGGAATATCGTTCATATCAATGGGGCGAAATTTGACGCTCTTCTTAAATAATTCCTTTGAGCAGATCTCAGAGAAAAGTAAATCTTCGACTGATGCGCTCCATTGGCCAGTTGTCTCCCAACCTTCATTACCCTTGTTGTTGTCAGCCAGATCACTCGCTAGAACTTCGCAGCCCTTCGCTGCGAGGTAGGCAGGGATTCTTTCCTTACCAACTGCGAAACCCAAGCCCTTGATTCCGGGCTGGAGTAGGTCGCGTTCGCGCAAAGCTTGTAAAATGAAAGCCAGCTCCCAATACTTGCGATGGTGAGTATGAGGAAGATTGAGTTCTTCAATGCAGGCGGCAAACTCATTCGAGTTTAGGCGTCCTGTTCGAGCGATTTCTGAACCTAACGGGCCTTGGCTCAATGGGCTATTAGATGAGACGTAGCTTACTTTTGGGTCGCGCTCGAAATTTTCGATACGGATTTTGGGAGTTGGACGTAAGATTGCTTCTAGCTTATCGAAAAAGGCTCGAGCCACGGCGGTTCACCATTTAATTAACCGAGATAGTGTTTTAGTAAGTCCAACGCTTTATCGGATCAGAAAAGTTGAATATTGTAGTTTGAATATATTATCAACATTCCAAATGCTTGATGCACAAAGCCAGTCTTGTTCCGCAAGTTTGGCTTTCTAAAAAGAAACCCGCTGATCAAACAGCGGGTTTCTTTTTTAGTTTTTGCAAAGGCTGGATTGTCAGCCCTTTTTCAGGACCTCACGGCCCAGCAGTTCGGCGATCTGAACCGCGTTCAGGGCGGCACCCTTGCGCAGGTTGTCGCTGACGCACCACAGGTTCAGACCGTTTTCGATGGTCGAATCCTGGCGGATGCGGCTGATGAATGTGGCAAAGTCGCCTGCGCACTCGATGGGCGAGACGTAGCCACCGGCTTCGCGCTTGTCGATCACCATGATGCCCGGCGCTTCGCGCAGGATATCGCGGGCTTCGTCTTCGTCCAGAAATTCCTCGAACTCGATATTCACGGCCTCGGAATGGCCGACGAAGACCGGAACGCGGACGCAGGTTGCGGTGACCTTGATCGACGGATCGACGATCTTCTTGGTCTCGACAACCATCTTCCACTCTTCCTTGGTCGAGCCGTCTTCCATGAAGACGTCGATCTGCGGAATGACGTTGAAGGCGATCTGTTTCTGGAACTTCTTCGGAGCGACTTCGGTGGTTGGGTTGTAGACGGCCTTGGTTTGATCCCAAAGCTCATCCATGCCCTCTTTGCCGGCACCCGAAACTGACTGATAGGTCGACACAACAACGCGCTTGATCTTGGCGCGGTCATGCAGCGGCTTCAGTGCGACAACCATCTGCGCTGTCGAGCAGTTGGGGTTGGCGATGATGTTCTTGTTCTTGTAGTCGTGGATCGCCTGCGGGTTACATTCCGGCACGATCAGCGGAATCTCCGGGTCATAGCGATAGAGCGACGAGTTATCGATCACCACGCAACCCGCGGCCGCCGCCTTTGGAGCGTAGACTTTGGTCGCCTCGGAACCCACGGCAAACAGCGCCATGTCCCAGCCGGTGAAATCGAACGTGTCCAGATCTTTGGTCGTAAGGGTCTTGTCGCCAAAGCTTACTTCGGTACCCAGCGAGCGACGGCTTGCCAGGGCGGCAAGTTCATCAACCGGGAACTGGCGTTCAGCCAGAATGTTCAGCATTTCGCGGCCCACGTTGCCCGTGGCGCCGACGACTACGACGCGATAGCCCATTTCATGTCTCCAAAGTTAAGGACGCGCGTTCATAGCCGCGTTGCGGCGAAGAAAAAAGGGCTATCAGCGGGGTTTTCAACGACTGATGCTGAATTCAAGCGGTTCAATCGTTCAAAAGTCGTTCATATAGCGCAACCAGCGTCTTTGCTTCGCCCTGAATGTCAAAATTCTGCTCGACATGGGTGCGGGATGCCTGACCCGCTTGTGACAGGGAATCATTGCATTTCAACATCTGGGCAATCGCCTCGACCAAGGCGGGAACATCATCGGGGGCCACCACCTTGCCAAAGGATGGATCAGTTATGATCTCGGAGAACGCACCGACATCTGTGGCTACAACCGGAACAGCGCAGGCCATTGCTTCAAGAGGGGTCAAACCAAACCCCTCCCACCTTTGTGGCGCAACAAACAGGTCCAGAACCTGATACCATTCAGCAATCTGATCTACGGTCACCTCGGGCTTGAAAAGGATGCGATCCGACAAGCCAGCCTTTGCGACCTTATCCTTCAGTTCGGCCAGAAATGCGGTGTGTTTCTCGGTTGCCCGGCCCATGACGATGCCTGACACTGTGTCGAACCGCCCGCACACGTCAATCATGGCGTCGACAAAGGCATCAGTGCCTTTTTGGTGTCGAATGCGGCCGTAACACCCTAACAGTACCCCATCCGGCAGCCCCAGCCGAGCACGGACGGCGGCCTTGTCTGAAGGCGGAACGAAGTCTTCTAGGTTGATGCCATGCATCACCACCTGCGAGTCTCGCTCAAGATACCCTGCGGTTTTGCGCGAGGTTGCAACGACCGCATCCATCTTTCCGATCAGCCATTTGGTATAGCCTGTGTGCGGCCTTTGGGACGCGCTTGTGAACAGCATTTTGAGTTTCAACCGGAACACATCGCGCAGGATGAGGCCCAGCAACATCTCGGTGTTGCGGCGCGCGTGCCAGACCCGCCATTTACGACGCGACAGGAAAGGCAGTCGACCAAGCGGGATGTGCGGGGTGTCGGCGGGCAGACCCGGGCCAGTGGCGGCGATATCGATCCATTGCGCTTGCAGCGGAACCAGCCTTGCTATGGTAGCCGTTACGCCCGAAAGTCTGCGTTTTAGATTTGGGGCTATGACAATGGGGTCTTTCAACAGGCTCTCCTGATGGCTGCGTCAATCCACACTATCGCGGCTGAATAGATAGATCACGCAACCAATGGCAAGGGTGACCGCAAAAAACCCGAATATTGCGGTGTAGGGTGCCGCTGATCCGTCTTGCACGGTGGCTGCGTGAATACGTCCGGTGACGAATTGAGCAATGCCAACGCCGCCGATGCCGAAAAGATTCAGCAATGTCACACCACGCCCCACCAGATGCGGAGGCACGAAGGCACGGCCATGAGCCATGATGACCGGAAAGCTGGCACCGGTAAAGCCGATTACGGCCATCAGCAGGACAGACAGCCATGTTGCATCCTCGATCCACAGGCAGAGCAAGCCCAACGCAGCTGCGCCCAGTGCGTTGCCAGCGAAAACCACCCATTTCCGGGTACCAAAAACGCGGTCCAGCGGTCCGTAGACAAAAGTGCCCGCAATCATAGCCGCACCCATGATCAGCGTTGCAGTGCCGATCTGAGTGGCACTTAAGCCAAAGACATCGTTCAGGTAAGGCCCGGCCCAAAGCCCTCGCAGCGCAGCAGAGGGGGCGTAAGCAACCAGCATCAGGGGCAGGATCAGCCACAGGGCAGGCTCCTTCAGCAGATCCAGCAGGGATCCCTTGTGTTCTGTTTCGACCTTCGCCGGGTCGTGAACAGTCAGCCACAGGCCCAATGCGATTGCGGCGGACACTGTGGCCAGCCCGACCATCGTTGCGCGCCACCCCATCCATTCCACGGCAAGCGCGGTTGGATAAGAAGCCACCAGATTTCCAACGGACCCTGCGCCCAACATCACGGCGGCCAATGTGGCAAACCGCGCCGGGGGGTATTCACGCGCAAAGATATAGTAGGAGGCCATTAGGACCGGAGAGCACCCGACACCGATCAGGCCCATGGCTATGCTGATGTGCAGGGGCGTTGTTGCGGCTGCAAAAACCGCCGCTCCACCTGCCCCGCCCACCAGAAGCAGCGCGGCGGACGTGAGGCGGGGACCAATCCTGTCCAGCGCCCATCCGACCGGGATCTGCATGACGGCGAATACAATAAACCAAAGACCGGAAGCAAAGGCCAAATCTTCGGGCATGGCACTGATATCACGTTCCAGATCCAGGCTGAGAACCGCAAGGAAAGCGCGGAAAAATTGGCTGAGCACATAGCCCAGGCATAAAACCACCAAACCTGCCTGCATCTTCAGCCCTTTCCTGCTCGTCCGAGGAAAATGCTTGGCACGCCGTGATGCAACGCACAAGCCTGTGTATTATGTTTCAAAGTCAGGACATGGCTCGCCTTCCGGCTATCTTTGTCAAAACATTGATTCCGAGGGGAGCATGAAAGACCTCCAGTCTGCATTTTACGAAAACCTTCCCTTGCAGCGCGATTTTACCCGTCTGTCAGACCCTGCGCAGTTTTCAAAACTGCCCGATGATTGGGTTCTGGGTGTTGCTGACATTGTCGATTCAACAGGCGAAATCGCGCGGGGCCGGTACAAGACCGTCAATACTGTGGGCGCTGCGGTAATTTCGGCCATGATCAATGCAATGGACGGCGCGCTGTTTCCATATGTCTTTGGCGGCGATGGGGCGGGGTTTGCTGTCCCGCCCGGAAAAGCTGAAACCGCCCGGACTACGCTGGCGGATTTGCGGCGCTGGGCGGATGAAGAGTTCTCCATGCCATTACGGGCGGCGCTGGTATCGGTGGCTGATATTCGCAAAGCGGGTAAGGATCTGCGTGTTGCGCGCTATGCACCCTCTGCCGGAGTGGATTACGCCATGTTTTCCGGCGGCGGTCTGGCCTGGGCCGAGGCCGGGATGAAAGCCGGGCAAAATATGGTCACACCCGCAGTACCAGGTGCACAGCCGGATCTGACAGGCCTGTCTTGCAGGTGGTCCAACAGCCCGGCCCGTCACGGTCAAATCGTTTCACTGGTCGTACAGCCCACACCATCAGCAACCGAACGGGACTTTGCCGATCTTGCGCAATCCGTCTTGTCTGCGTCGGAAGCGCTTGAGCGTGCAGGCCATCCGGTGTCGGAAAAGGGTCCGCCCATGACATGGCCTCCGCCTGGCCTTGACATCGACGCACATGTGTCGCGCAACGGGCGTCATGTGATTTTGCACAAACTCGTTCTACTGGTTCAGAACCTGTTGATCGCGGTATTATTCAAAACTGGCCTGCGGATGGGACGCTTTGAGCCGGACCATTACAGACATATGGTCAGCAGCAATGCCGATTACCGAAAGTTTGATGACGGGCTGAAAATGACGCTCGACTGCGATCCGGACACATTGCGCCAAATCGAACACCTGCTTGAAGAGGCGCGTCGCCGTGGGAAAATCAGATACGGTTTGCACGCACAGGACGAGGCGATGATGACATGTATCGTCCCCTCGGCCACCCGGGATGACCATGTGCATTTTGTTGATGGAGCCTCGGGCGGCTATGCGCAGGCCGCTGCGGCCATGCGCACTTGAGTGTCTAGGAAGGTTTCCATTGCGCGGCCAGCGCGCGTGCCGCCTGTGCCAGCAGCATCACATCTATACCGACCGCCAGAAATTGGGCGCCCATGTCCAGATAGGCCTGACGCGCTTCGTTATTGGTGGCAAGGATGCCCGGCGCTTTGCCTGCGGCCTTGATCCGGGCCAGGGCGTCCGCGATGACCGCACGCACCTCGGGTGCGGCGCTGTTGCCCTTGTACCCCATGTCGGTTGACAGATCAGCGGGACCGATGAAAACGCCATCCACACCTTCGACTTGAAGAATGTCATCCAACGCGGCCACTCCGGCGCGGGTTTCCACCTGCAACAACAGGCAGATTTCCTGATCTGCGGTCTGGATATAGTCGCTTGTCGACCCATACATCGTGGCGCGAGATGCGGCTGCACCAACACCCCGCACCCCGTCCGGTGGATAGCGGCAGGCACGGACCAGATCCTGCGCCTGAGCGGCGCTTTCGACAATCGGAACCAGTACTGTTTGGGCACCAGCATCCAGAACCATCTTGATCATCCAGGTCTCTCCAACAGGGACCCGAACAACGGGATGAGATGCGCTGCTGGCCAAAGCCGTCAGCTGATCCCGGATCGAGCGGATATCATTTGGGGCGTGTTCTCCATCAATCACCAGCCAATCGAAACCCGCGGTTCCCATGATCTCGGCGGTGACGGATTCAGCAAAGCTCATCCAGCAACCAATCTGCTGTTCGCCCTTTATTAGAGCCTGTTTGAACATATTTTTTGGGGCTGACATGCTGAAACCTCATATTTGAGCCGGAGCAGGTGAGAAGGACATGAAATGGATCTCGGTCGCATCATCAACGGTCGCTCCTAATTGTCCAGCCTGAAATCGGCCCGCATGACGGTGCAAATTCGGGTGTGGGTGCTGCTGCTGCGTGTCGGGTTGCTTGCTTATATCCCGGATTTCGGTGATAATTTTCTTATGACCGACGATCTCCCTCTGACGTCGCGATCTTTGCCCATTGCGCTTTTGCGGGCGCGGGAAAAGGTTATGGGACCCATTCGAGCAATGCTGGCTGACGCTGGTGTCACGGAACAGCAGTGGCGGGTGTTGCGGGTGTTGAATGAAGAAGGCCCGCAAGAGCCGACCCACATCGCCGATCGCGCCTGCCTGTTGCTGCCAAGCCTGACGCGCATTCTGCAAAAGCTGGAGAACCGCGGACTGATCACGCGGCGCAGCCATCCGGCAGACCGACGACGTCAGGTTGTTGAGATCAGCACAAAAGGGGTTCAGATCATTCGTGCCAATCTGGCTGCAAGCACGGCCCAGGCGGAACGTATTCGATCTCAGCTTGGACCGGACAAGCATGAGTTACTGCTGGATCTGCTGAACGAGTTGAAGGACCTCGAATCCTGATCATTGGCACTGCATGAGATGTCTTCGGCAGTGACCCCGCCGGAAACTGTAGGGGGAGTCTCCGACGGGGCGGCCAGACCCGGACTGGTCGTTGGTGCCTGGCCCAAGACCGGTTACGTCAAACCTGACGGTCCGGCCTGTGCTTCGGAGTATATGAAAAGCCTGTGATGTGGCTCTGAACAGGGTCTTTCGGCCCTTGGGGGAGGGGCCTTGCACCTATATTCTCCGAAACTGATTTAGGCTTAGCCGACCGGTAAATGGGTCAGCCTATGGTTTGCCGACGTCACTTTGGTGGAATGCTTTACCAAAGCTGCTGTTCTGAATTATGACACCGCACCGAAATCGGAGCGGTCCTGACCACCTGAGGATTTTGCCCGGCTTTTGACTGAGCCAAGAGTTGTTTCGACCTGTTTGTGTACTGGTGAGACCATAAAAACTGATGAAACCAATTTTTGACACGGCGTCAGTCAATCAGGTCAGAATTGAGCCGTTTCACGCTGAAACACCACTTCGAGATTGGCGAAATACAGCGTGTTTTCCGGGCTTGCTGGAGGGTCTGGCAGACGTAATATGGCAGCTACGCAACCTTCAGGGATTATCATGCCAAACAGCCTTTTTTCGCTTCCGGACCCGATCACCATCCCCGTTGTCGGCGCGGCAGCCGGATATCCCATTGGACGGATCTTCTGCGTCGGTCGAAATTATGCCGCCCATGCCGCAGAAATGGGGAATGAGGTGGATCGCGAGGCACCTTTCTACTTCACCAAATCCGCCCCGAACGCCGTACTCTCGGGTGCGACGGTTCCTTATCCTGCCGGGACCCAGAATTACCATCATGAGATGGAATTGGCATTGGCCATTGGAAAGCCCGTGTTTCGCGCAACCAGTGCGCAGGCGTGGGAAGCCGTTTATGCCTATGGCTGCGCCCTGGATATGACGCGTCGTGATCTGCAAATCCGCGAGCGCAACAAGCAGCGGCCCTGGGATCTGGGAAAGGACGTCGAAAACGGAGCGGTCTTTGCCCCGTTGACACCAGCTGCCGATTGGACCCCGGAGGATGACAAACGCATTCAGCTAAGCGTAAACGGAGAGTTGCGCCAGAACGCGACCCTGGAGGAGCTGATCTGGAAGATCGACGAGATTGTCATGCACCTGTCCGGCTTTTACCACCTGCGCCCCGGTGACCTGATCCTGACCGGTACACCGGCTGGTGTTGGTCCGGTTGTTGCGGGGGATGTTCTGACAGGTAAGATTGATAGGCTGGAGCCGGTCAAGTTGACCCTGTCAGACGCAGAATAGACCCTAAACAGGTTCTTTCAGCCAGTCCTTGGCGAAAGTCACATGTTCCACACCGGCCAGTCGCCGCACCCGGTCCAGCTCGGCGTTCAGGCGTCGGGTACGGGCATCTGACCAGCGGACCCGGCGCTCGGGCCAGAGCGCTTTGACGTGAAGCAGGTCACGATCGCGGTGGGCTTTCATATCGATACGGCCAATCATACGGTCGCACTCAAGCAGCGGAAAAACGTAGTATCCATAGGTTCGTTTGGCCTCGGGGACGAAAACCTCGATGCGGTAGTGAAAGCCGAACAGCCGCTCGGCCCGGTTGCGGTCGCGCAGCATGGGATCAAACGGGCTGAGCACGCGAATGCGGCCTGGTGGCTGCGGTACTTCGGTCGTCAGATCTGGTCGGGCGTATGTCTTGCGCAAGCGCCCATCGGCACAGGTAACCTCGATTTCTTCAATATCGCCACTTTCCAGCGCCGCGGCGCACCAGTCTTTTGCCTCAGCCGCGCTGACGGTGTCCCAGAAAGCCGCCAACTCTCCGGATGTTGCAAATCCCAGCCGGTCCAGTGCGGCGTTGCACAGCCAATCCACGGTCCCCTCGGCATCACAGGGCGTGCTGCCGGGGCAGAGATGTGTTTCAATCACGCGCTCTGTCAGATCATAGCGTTTCTGGAAGCCATCCCGACCAACGACGGTCAGGGCACCCGAGCGCCACAGATACTCCAACGCGGTTTTAGATGGGTGCCAGTCCCACCACCCGCCCGAGCCCTTCTTTTCATCCTTGCCAACATCCGATGACGACACCGCCCCATGGTCGCGGATGTGTTGCAGCACTGTGTCAAACTGCTGTTCGAACCCATCCCGCCGCCAGTTCTTCCACCGCGCCTTCAACATATCCGCATCCCGCTGAAAGCGCAGATGCCAATGCTGATAGAACTCCATCGGAATGACCGCCGCATCGTGCGTCCAATGCTCGAATAGCGCATTGTCCCTTTCATAGAGCCTTTTCAGGTTGGCGCTGCGATAGGCGGGCCTGCGCGAGAACAGGATCATGTCATGTGCTCGGGCAACGGTGTTGATGCTGTCAAGCTGAACAAACCCAAGCCGTTGGATCAGATCCAGAAGCGCGACACCTTTGCCTGAACCCGAGGGTTGTTCGCCCAAAGCGTGGCGGTCCATGAAGATCGCCCGTGCCGTCCGGTTGTCGAGCCTTTTCAGGGGTGTGTTCATCGCCGTTTCAGCGTGTCACCATAGCTGATCGTGGGGGTCAGAGTAACGCGTGTCTCGATCTCGGTATCAGGATTTTCCAGACGTTCGGCGATGATCTGGGCAGCTTGACGGCCGATTTCCAGACGACAGGCATCCATCGTCGCGAGTTTTCGGGGCAGGCCCTGCAAAAGCTCGACATTGTTAAAGCCTGCCAGGCCGATCTGTCCCGGAATATCGATACCCTGTTCCAACAGGTACAGCAGACCACCGGCCCCGATCATATCGTTCGAGTAATACAGAAAATCCAGCTCGGGCGAGCGTTCCAGCATAGCCTGGGTCATTTCGCGCCCCTTGGCCAGGGCCGATCCACCGGAGTAGAACTCGCGATCCTCGATCTCGATCCCGTGTTTGCCAAGAACTTCGGTAAAGCCTTCGAACCGCTTCCGTGCGCGGTGATCCAGTGGCATCTTGGTGCCCATGAAACCGATATGCTGATATCCGGCCTTCAGGATTGCCTGCGCCATTTCGCGCCCCGCGCGGCGGTGTGAGATCCCCACCATCGCATCCACCGGCTTGCCATCCGTGTCCATGATCTCGACCACTGGAATACCCGCCGAATCCAGCATGGCGCGCGCAGCTTCGGTATGTTCAAGCCCCGCAATGATCACGCCAGAGGGCCGCCACGAGAGCATCTCGTACAGCACTTTTTCCTCTTTCTCGGGCAGATAATCGGTTACCCCGACCACGGGTTGCAATTCGGTGTCTTCCAACACCTGGTTGATGCCCGTCATCACCTCGGGGAAGACCATGTTCGAAAGCGAAGGGATGATCACCGCGATCAGATTAACCCGACTGGACGCCAATGCGCCCGCGATCTTGTTGGGGACATAGCCAAGCTCTTTGGCGGCGGCCAGAACGCGGGTGCGGGTGGCGTCAGACACATCCCCCCGGTTACGCAGAACCCGGCTTACCGTCATCTCGGATACTCCGGAAGCCTCGGACACATCACGAAGGGTAAGCGGGCGTTTGGTTTCACTGTTCACGGGAGGCACCTGCGTTGTTGTTTTGTCCGATGGTAGCGTGAACAGGTCAGTGTGTACAACAATTGTGCAAAGGCGATGACAACCCGGAAAATCCCGGTTACAGAGAGCCTGGCACGGCCCCGTGGCTCAACTGGATAGAGCAGCCCCCTCCTAAGGGGCAGGTTGCAGGTTCGAATCCTGCCGGGGTCACCAAATTCTTATTTAAAATCAAATGACTGCCGGATTAACCTTGGAGCTTCATGCAGCAGTTTGCATGATTTTCCGGTCCATTTCGGACGGAATCCGGGCTTCGTCTGTACAAAACCTGTACAGATATCCGCTCTTCACGCTGCTGCGGCCAGGTGCAGCCCAAATGAAAACCCCGGCTCGGCGGTAACCGAAACCGGGGTCAAAGTGCATGTGAAAGTATCCGACTTTCCCGACGCTTATAGCATCACCAGAGAGATGCCGTCCAGAAAAGAGGTGCTGTCATGACGCAGCATCTTACGCATGGTGGCCTCCCGGAGGGCATGACGCGCTGGCAGTTCTTTGGATTGATCGAGAGAGCCCGGCGGCAGCTCGGACTCAGCAAGGGCGCAATCGCCTATCTGAAGGTCGCGATCTCCAACATAATGGATGAAGATTACGTTGCTGGCCGGATTTGCGGTTTCTGGATTTCGATAACGAAAACCGCATCGCAGGCCGGGCTTGACCGGCGGCAGGTCGCACGGATCGAGGCTAGTTTAATTGAGCGGGGCTTTCTGGCGAAATCAGCTTCCGATCACAGTCGCCGCGTAGGCTCCCGAAGAGATGGCAGGATCGGCCACGAATTCGGGATCAACCTCGCGCCCCTGATTGCGCGTGCCGCCGAGATTCAGGCGGCGGCTCGAATGGCGACCTTTGAAGAGGAGGAGGCCGAACGGCTGCGCGCCCGGATCAAAAAGCTGTTCGGAGACATTCGCAGGCTGTGCTTCGAGGGTGCAATAAAGGCCGCTGAAGAAATCCTGCCGAACCGCCGCCCGTCTACCATTCAGAGCTTCGAGCGCCTGAAGCAGGTGGCCGAAGCCTTGGAAGAGGTCTGGGAAGATTTTTCTGCGGAAGTCCGTAGGGGTGAAAAGCCCCACCAGTGCGACATTTCACCCCCACCCAATACAAGTAAAGAAAATATCAATAAAACCTGTAGGGCTGAGAAGCAGTGCGAAGCGCGGCCGGTGCGCGTCAGCCCCGCGCTTGCTTTGCGACTGGCTGGCCTGGAGTTTCGTGAGCTTATTGAGTTTTACGCGATGGGTGAGCCAGGGGGATCAGCAACATGGCGAAGCCTTAAGCTGGCGGCGCGGGAGCGCGGCTGTCAGATCGGTATCGCGCAGGGTATCTGGCAGCGCCAGTGCGAGATTTTGGGCGGATCGAGGGCAGCTCTGTGCCTTTTGGTGGCCGATCACAATGCTGGGCGCTCTGATAAATGCCGGGTGAGGGATACTGCTGCGGCGTTCATCAGCATGGTGCGGAGCGAAGCACGCCAAAGTGCCGTTCTTGACCGGCTGCTGGGTGAACTGATCGCTTTCGCCAAAGGTGGGTGCCATGACTGACGTGCCGCCAGTAACGGGAAAATCTATCTTCGCCCATAAGCAAACCTACAGCCAGAAAGGTAATTCCAAGAGCAGGTCCGTTCGCTCGATCATCGAAGAGCTTGAGCGGCTGGAGGGTGCTTGTCCGTATGTTCCATGCCCTCAGCCTCCCGGCATCCTAGAAGGGATGCAGCCGCGCGACCTGATTGGCATGATCGAGGCACGCGTGGCCGAGCAGAACCGGGTCTTAAGAAAATTGCGCAAGCAATGCCCCGACCAGAAGGCCGAACTGCGCGGGATCCGTGTCGATACGCACGTTCTGGTGGCATCGGTGTTCAGCTATCTCGATACCGTCGAAGACGCGGATAATGAAGAATATCAGGCGTGGCGCGAAGCCGTGATTGCCTTCGCCAAGCGCGATGCAGAGGCGAACAGCCTCGAAGTCATGACGATCGTCGAACACCGCGATGAGTCTCATCCGCACCTGCATATTCTCGCCTTGCCCCTGATCTCAGACGCCAACCCGCGCATGAATTCAAAGCTGTGCCATGAAGGGCACGTTGCCCAGGACGAGCACATAAGGAATCGCTGGTCAGGATCGCCATCGCGATCTTATCGGAGGGTGATGAGCACTTGGCAGGATCGCTATCACAGCGAGGTCGGATCAAAACACGGGCAGGCCCGCACCGGGCCAAAGCGCCGCCGCCTAGACAGGACAACCTGGAAGGCTGAGCAGAACCGTATCGCACTCCTGAAGGATGCGGAAAAAGCAGAACGACGCGCGACGTCAGCCAACGATCGGGCCGAGCAGGCCGAAGCACGCGAGCTGGCCGCTTCACAGCGCTCGGCTGCGCAGTGGCTGCAAGAAGCTGAACTTGGGCAGAGGTTGGCAGCGGAAGGTTTGATCAGCGCACTTGCTGTCGCAGAAACAGATGAACGTCTGCTGGCGCGTCTGGATCGCCGGACAGACCCGCGTGGCTATCCGGCCCGAAACGCCGATGAAAACGCGGCACTTCATGCCTGCGTCGATCCGATCATTCTTGAGGGGCTCGATGCGTTGAGCGCAGACTCTCCGGGTGTCAGCCTTTCGGAGAGGTTTCGCGACATGCTGGCAATGGTGACGGACTGGACCAGCCGGTTGGCCGCCGCGATACCCCGCTGGTTCCGGTGGGAAGAACTGGCAGACCGGATCGCCCGCACGGCGCAGCGGATGTTCGGCTGGCCCTCACGGCCTGACACTCTGGCGGGGACAATTGAAGCAACCCCAGCGTGGCGCGACATCGAAGCCTCAGCGCGGCGAGATCTCGACCGTGCGCTTGGTGTTGCCGCGCTAGTCCCCCAGAATGCGGTGTCTGACCCGCCACAATCCAAGGCTGTGTTTCGTTTCACGTCAGACTGATATCGGGGTCGGGAAAATGACCTAAGTTGATCCATCATGATCCAACTTCGTGGTTCTCGCTAAGTATTGGTGACCGAATATTATTTTGCGGGGCCCGGCTGCTGACGCACCCACCCGCAAAATGTCGATCAGGCGCTGCGCCCCTGAACCCAGCCTGTCAGCGAGGCGCCAGCCCATTGGCACACAACCCGCCCACACAAGCGATGAATGATCCGTAGAACAGTTCTCGCCGCCTTTCGTACCTGCCCGTCACCGGCTCGCAATTTCATGAACGACCAATTGAGGACATTGGCCTTGCCAACCGATGCGGCATTGCAGCGTCTTTAGAGCCGACCTTGGTTTGGAATTCTACGATGGATCAGTCAGTTCCAACCGAACTCTTCGATAATGCGAGCTCGGTATGAAGTCGAAATCTGGTTTGGAGCTCTGCGAACGTACTCTTCGGCCCGAACCGCAGAGTTTCCCTTGAGACCGCGAAGATGCGAGATGACATCCTCAATTGACGGATGGTCGTCGTTCTGATCCGTGACTGGTGATTTTGGGGGAAGACCAGTCCATACGACGCCCGCGAAGCCACGTTTATTCGCCCAAGCCCCAACAAGCTCCGCACCATGGTGACCAGATGAGCCAGAACCAGTCCAAAATGCTGCATTCTTAGTACTTGGAAGGCCTTCGCGCTCGGCAAGTGCCTCGCGCGCTTCATCTAGCGATGTAGATGACAAAGTGTTCCAAAGTGTCGAACACAGAGTACCCTGCTTACACACAATAAGTGTCATGCGGCCATCCTTTGATTTTCGCGCGAATTCAAGCGGCAGGTCTGGTCCGTCTCCGTGCCATTCGTGCGAAATGGGCAGGCCTCCAGGCTCCCAGATCAATGACCCCCAACCAAGGCAAGCAAACGTGGGCCAATTCTCATTGCTGTTCATTTTGGTGCCATGCGCGGATTGCTCTTGTCAGGTTTGATAACGTGAACCCACGGCTGGTCCGGACATCGAGCATCGCAAAATCCTCAGAAAATTTCACCGCACTTGCCCCGTTCAAGATGAACTCAAAGCGCCCACTCGAATATTCGTCTTTGGAGTCGTAATCTACGACTCGCCAGCTTCCGAGAACTTCACCGTCGCGAGTGACGACGTCGCCATGCGCCAGTTTGGGTTCGTATCCACTGTCTATCCACTCATCGTGGCCGACGAAATTTATTGGGTATATTAGGTCCATACACCGAAGATGGGTACAAACCATAGAAAGCGCAAGAAGCACGATGGGTGCAATGAGGTGTCCCTAGATTTGTAGACGCTTTGCTTGGCAATTCTGAATCCTGTTAGCCCAAAGCGGTCACTACAGAACTGGTTCAGCGTTGCACTGAAGCTTCCTGATAGGTTCCGTCGGCCGCAGCCATCACGACCTCGTCCTCGGCCGTCCATCCGTTGGAGCTCAGGAACGTGCGGATCGTGTCGGGGGCCTCGGAATAGAGCACAAGCGCGAGGCTCTCTTCAGCACGGGTGCAAGTGACATAGAGCAAGCGGCGTGTGCGCTCGATCGTGGTTTCCTCACCGTTGTCTGCTTTCTTCTGCGCGGTTGACCCAAGGGGCTTCACCTCGAACAGTGTCTCGTAGGAAGCAAGCCCCTTGAAGCGCGTGTGGGCGTCATCGGCGATCACCATGACCCGGGCAAATTCGAGCCCCTTGACCCCTTGGTGGGTGCCATAGGGGCTGCGGTCTTCAACATAGGCGAGGTAGCGCGCCACCTGGGAAAACGGGGCACCAAGCGCCAGCGTCCAAGCCTTGGTGATAGTGGTGTCGGTGGCTGGTGTGGCCTTGGACGCGGTCTGGTCCAGCTCGTCAAAGAAGGAACCAAGCTCGGCAAGGATGTCGGCCATGTCCTGAGCCACGGGACTGCCGTCCGGCAAACAGGGCCGAAGCTGGTCGGGAATCGGGAACAGCCGGTGCTCGGCCACGACCGCTAACACTTCGGCACAACTCGGATCCCGTTCGCCCTCAAACAGCGCCTTCAGCGCCGCGACGCCTGCCCGTGCCACGTCGAGGCCAGTGGCTTGGCCCGCGCGCCCTGCCCGGATATCTCGCTTGTCGACCAGCGGTGAGCCGTCGCGCAGCACTGCCATCGCGGCAAAGGCATCCCCATTCCGTTGTGCCGTCACCAAAGGCAAGACCCGGTGGGTGAAAAGCCGCATCGCGGGCAAGGTACCGTCGCGAAACCCGTCCTTGAGCTTGTCGGGTTTGCTCAGGGGCTCAAACAGCTCACTGAAACCAAGACGCGCGGCGGCCATGTGACGCTCAATCGTGAGGGTCTTGATCGCCTCCGCGTTCTGCCACGCGGAATCTCCGGTGATGCGGGCCATTTCCGCTCGGGCGGAGGCTTCGAAGGCTGCGCGATCCGTGCCCTCGCTTGGCGCAAGAAAGACACGCACGGTGCCCCCCGGCTTGTCTGCGCGCGCCCGCTGCTGGCGGCCATCATCGTCGCGCCGGATCGCATTCGCCAGGTCCACGATCCGCGCGCGACTGCGGTGGTTCATCTGTTTGGCCGGTTGCGCGAAATCCCCCACCCGTTTGTCGAGATCGCGCAAACCATCGGTGTAAATGCGCTGCATCGTGTCCCCGAGCAACCCCAAGACGATGCGGCCGCGATGGCGCGCTTCGAAGGTCAAAAGCGCCTCCATCAACGGTTTCATCGTGTCCTGACTCTCGTCGATCAGGATGAACGGGTAGCGCGCCAGAACGATGTTCTGAAACGTCTCGCTTTCGGTCAGGAAATGCGCGGCGAGCGCAATTACCTCGGTATGTTGAAGCGCATCGCGGCCGAAATTGTCCCCTTCTGGCGCGTAGGTGAAGGTGCGGATCTCGGCCAGGCGCTCCAGCCGCTTTGTCTTGGAGGCCATCTTCCTGACGCGTTCGTCATGGGCGTTGCCCGCCCGGCCCTTCGCATGGGCTGCCTGGATCTTGGCAATTTCTGTCCGCAGGTTGCTTTCTAGCCAGCCCCGAATATCAGCTGTGCGCCCCTCGATCAGCGACCAGGCGAAACTGTGGATAGTCTGCACCTGAAACACCGGATCGGCCTTGACGCGGCGTGTGATCTCATCTGCGGCGGCGTTAGTATAGGTGATGACGGCAATCTTGCGGCTGTGTTTGCGCAAGGTGGTCAGGGTCTGTGCGTCCAATCCCTCAAGTGCCTCCTTGAGAGATCGCGTCTTTCCAGATCCCGCCCCGGCAAAGAGAAAGAAGCTGTGTGGCTTATCGAGGGACAGGCACGCGCGGATCGTCGCGTCAGCGTCAGCATCGCGGTTGTCGTCGGTCACGTCTGTCACGCCGCGCCCTCCCCGCCCGTCAGTGTGTCGGCGAGCCAGATCAAGCCCTTCTCGATATAGGGGGGCGCGCGCAACACTTTGATGTCTTCGATGTATAGAAGATCCAGGGCAAAGGCGGCCTTCTCCGGATATTTTGCCAATCGATCAAAGAGCGCCGTGGCAAGGTCCTCAGGCGTGGGCTCTGCGGTGATGGATTTCGCAAAAGCACGAGTCATGCGGCAAGCGAACCCTGCCTTTGCTGCGTCCGTCACGGTCTCCGCATTGGCCAGAACAAGAGCATCCTCAAACGTGATGGGCGTGATGGCTTGGGTCTGCGCACCCTGCGTCACCTCTTGCGGGGTCTGGTAGGCGACGGCGATTGGGCGGGTGGCATCGGTATGACAGAGCGTATTCGGCGGCGCGGCCATTAGCGTATCGATCTCCACGATTCCGGGGAGCCAGGTTTTCAGCACGTGGTTCACGGTGATTTGAGCCGCTCCCGAGCGTGGTCGGGCCGATTGCGAGACAGTCTTTCCGTCTTTGTCGACCTTCGCCACGGCATCGAGATCGGTGATGATCAGCGTCGGCACCTCCAGTGCCTCGATCAAGGGACGCATGCGGTGCGCGTGGCTGCCCCCCAGCTCTAGGAAGGATAGATAGGCCGCAGCCAGGTCAGGGTAGTGATGCTGGATCAGATGCGGCAGCAGAATCCGCTCCGCGGCGCCCTCGATCACGATGATGGCGTCGGCGAAGAACAGGTCAAAATGTGTGCTCAGCAGATAGCGCGTCACGAAGCGACGGGTTTGTGTGTCCGCGCCAAAGAGCCCCGTCATATTCGCCACACTGGCCGTAGGCACAACTCCGTTACCGGGTAGCTCGCGCTTGAAATAGCGCAACTCATCAAACGCAGCGGCGTGCGCAATGTGGCCCGAATGGGTGCTCACCACCAGTTGCGTGGTAAAAGCCGAGTCCTCCCTCTCCAGATCCTCATGGTTGCGCAGCACCTTATGTGCCCTAGCCATGAAGACCTGCTGCACCTGAACATGCAGATGCGCCTCCGGCTCCTCAATCAGCACCAGTTGCAGGGGTTCGATGCCCCTGTCGTCCGGGGTCACCACCTGTGATTTGAACTTGCCCACCTGCATCCAGTCATCCCGGAAACGCATGAGCTGAAAAACCATGGAGATCAGGTTCTGGAAGCCCAAGCCGTTGTAGCTTTCAGGCAGTTTCACCCCAGATGCGTTGCCAGAGATATCGTATTGCACGGCCGCCGGGTGATCGAGTCCGTCAACGGGTTTGATCTGCGTGGCAATGGAGAGTTTCGGATTGTTAAGTCCGCCGGGGTAGCCAAGATTTTCCAGTTCCTTGATGGCATCGGCGAAACCATCCTTGAGACGGGCATTGAAGGTGGTTTCGGCATCATGGATGGCTTTGAGCGCTTTGATGTCGTTCGGCGTGGGGTCTGTTTCGGGGTCGATATGTTTGCGAAAATAAGGCTGTATCTGGCAGGCGATCTTCCGGCTGGTTGCGTTCCTCGGCTCATCGTCGTCGCCCTTACTGTCTCCTGCATCTGCGAAACCGCGTTGCGCGTTGATCTCACGAATGTGGATGAGGCCAGCAAATGGGTTCGCACCGATCCCCTCCGACAAGGGCGGCAGGGGATTTGGCTCCACCGGCCCTGTCGTGGTGAAGCTCGCAGGGTCCAAAATATGGGCGTTGAGCTCGAACAGGTCCTTCAGGCGCTTGTCCAGAAATTCCCGAAAGTCGCGTGGCCAAAGCGCGAAGCCGTCGGCCGTTGCGCCGCCGGGTCGTAGCGTCTGAGCGGCCTCTCGCGCAGCCAGGTACTGCGCCTTGATGTCCGCCCCCTTCTTTGGCTCCATGCGCAGGCGCACGCCCAGCAGACCGCCAGTCCAGGTAAGTGTTGGGATCAAATGCGCGACATGGTGCAACTCTGACGTGTCAGCATGGAGCCAGACGTCGAGGAACGGAAGCTGAGCCAGGAGCGGGCTGAGATCCGCCTCAGCCTCCTGTGTCCAGGCGCTAGCGGTTTGTTCGATCGCGGCCCAGTTGGAGGCTGTAACATCACGCGAGTCGATACCGCCGCAATCCTTGAGGAATTTGCGCAGCGCCTTCATGGCCGATGTCTTGCCGCTGTTGTTGGCCCCGACGAGCAGCGTCTGCTTGTCCGAAAGGTCCAGACGGGCGCGCCGCAACTTGCGAAAATTGAAGATTTCAATGCGTGTAAGTTTCATTATATCGGTTTCTCCCGCGCAGGAATTGCTGCGCTGGTGTCTGTATATATGCTTGTCATGCGGGTGGGTAGCCGCGCTCAACCGCCAAGGGCCCTGTCAGTCTTCACATGTCTGACTATTCGCTTTATGAATTCACAGTGGGCGTTGGAAATTAAATAGTGGGTGGTGGGCCGTTCACTTGCCTTGAGATGCAACCTCGGAGGCCTTGGTGCCTAGTTTTGATCCTGGCCCGTCCTCCAGAGTGCCGTGCCCTTGGATGCCTACCGGCTCTCATGCGTTTGCAGCGATTGACGTCTTCCCGCCCTTCATGCCTAAACAACCGGCCATCGCACTACGCCCAAACCGCCAAGTTCGGCTGCACCACTTCATCGCAGAACCGCCGGAAGGTCAGCACATTCGCGTGCCCGGCATATTCGGTTTCTTTGGCGTCCATCAGGCTCTCGGGGATTACGAGCTGGACGCCGATGCCCGCCATGTCCTGAATGGCGTTGCCCGCGATATTCTCATCGACCGTGGTGAGATACAGCCTGCGTTCACCCTTCTCACGCTCGACCTGTTTCCAGCGTTCGCGCAGGGTGGTTTTGGCGCTCAGTATCAGGCCTGTCGCGGCGAGGACTTCACCGCTGCTGATGAAGGCCAGCGAGGGAAGAATGAAGTCGGGGCGCTTCTTCGCTTCGATGACCACCTGCTTTTCGAAGGGGATCTTCCCGCCGCTCAGCATCGCCTCGATATGGTGTTCATAGGAATAGCCCGCCCGTGATTTCCGCTGCTGGCTGGCAGACAGCATCAGCGCGTCAATCCGGGGCAGTTCATTGATCAGCTGCCGGATGATCTCTGCGACGGTCATGTCGCGTGGCTTGTCACCCAAGACGATGCGCACCAGCTCGACAGCCCGCTCGCGGCGCTGGAAGTCGCGGAACATATCCCACTCGATGCTGCGGCTGATTTCACGGAGCGCATCACCGGGGCGCTCGATGGCAAAAGGATCTAGGCAGTCCAGACCGTGGATTTCCAGGTAACGGGCGCGCGCCAGCCCGGCCAGTTCCAGGGGTTTAGGCATGGCCGCACGAGAGCGGCCGAATTCGACGATCGTACCGGCCTTCCAGGCCGCGATCAGCTCTTCCGCGAAGTCCAGAACGCGGTCTTGTTCCCGTGCCCGGATCACGGCGGGCTCAAACTCACCGATCAGAAAATCCGGCGTGATATCGAGATGCATCAGTAGCAGGTCGGCTTCATCGCTGGCGGAATCGATGGTCAGGCATTCATAGACGGTGTTTTCACCCTGCCGATACCGCCCCATCACGAGGAAAGAGGCTGGCGAAAGCTGCTCAAAGCACTCTTTCGGCAGGCGCGTCATATGCGTCTCAGGGCCCTTGCTCGTGTAATGCACAATCCGGGTGCGTTTGGCCTGCGCATCGCCCGAAGCCTGCGGCCAGAGCGTTTCGAACCAGGCCTCCCGGATCGGGGCCGCATCCGGGTCTTTGCGCGCCTTGACCTCCAGCGGCGGAAAGAACCCGCCCTCGCGCTGTTCCGCCGGGATATAGACCCCAGCCTGGTGCTTGTTGGCATAGCGCGCCCAGTCCCGGTCATTGTTCGAAAGCTTCTTGACCAGAACCCGTTCGGCCCGGCTCAGAAGGTCCGTCAGAAGCCCAGCCTGCCCGCCGCCTTCACCCTCAAAATCGAAAATACCTTGCTCGCTCAACTCAAATCGCCTGTTTTCGTGTTCAGGCCTTCAAGAGTCAGCCTTTGGTCACCAGAACATATCCATCGGGCCAGGGAGTCAATCACCACCTCCGGCGACAACCTGCCACGTCCCTTCAGCGCACATTCCCAGACAATCGCGATACGCCAGCCTGACGCGATCAGCATGTCGATATTCCGGGCGTCCCGCTCGATGTTGCCGGTGATCTTCGTGCGCCAGAACTCCTTCCGCGTTGCGGGCCATCGAAAGAGCGGGCAGTCGTGGCCATGCCAGAAGCAGCCATTCACAAAGATCAGGGCACGGTGCTTTGGCAGCACGATGTCCGGCTTACCCGGCAGTTTTCGATCATGGAGCCGATAACGAAAACCACGGGCATAAAGCCCGCGCCTAATCAGCATTTCAGGCTTGGTATCAGCGCCACGGATCGCCGCCATATTCCGGCTGCGGGTCTTGTTGTCGTGAACGTCAGCCAACTTTTTTGAGCGGTTCAGCTCTCGTCAGCGCGAGGATGTGCGGAGCCATCACCTTTGCCACCTCGGCAAAGACAGGCACCGCGACCGAGTTGCCGAACTGTTTGTAGGCCTGCGTATCCGAGACCGGGATCCGGAAGTCATCCGGGTAGCCCATCAGGCGCGCACATTCGCGTGGCGTCAGGCGGCGCGGGTTGTTGCCTTCACCCCGGCTGACCAAAATTTCAGAGCCGTCCTTGTAATAGCGGGCCGAAAGCGTACGCGAGATGCTGTCCCCGTCCACCATGCCAAAGCCGAAACCGTTTCCCTTGGCCTTATGCTTTGCGGCATAGCCTTGCAGATAGGCCCAGAGCTTGTCGGTCAGGGTGTATTTGTCGCTGACCACCGCATCCGACCCAACGGTGAAATGGCCCTCTGGCTGTTCCGTGCCATTCTCGGGATGCAGAATATGGCGCATCCGTTTGGTGCCGTAAGTCGGAAGTTGCACGTCATCAAAGCTGAACCCGGTCGCTTCACGGAAGCCGACCATCACAATCCGCTCGCGGTGCTGCGGCACGAAATGCCCGGCATCAATGATCCGGGTCTCCAGCGTGTAACCCAGCTCCTCAGTCAGCTTGCGGCGGATCACCTCGAAGGTCCGGCCCTTGTCGTGGCTTTTCAGGTTCTTGACGTTTTCCAGCATGAAACCCGCAGGGCGGTGATGCATCAGGATGCGCAGCACATCGAAGAAGAGCGTTCCCTGGGTTTCATCCTCAAAGCCATGCGCGCGGCCGAGGGCATTCTTTTTGGACACACCGGCGATCGAGAAGGGCTGGCAGGGAAAGCCCGCAACCAGAACGTCATGCCGGGGGATGTCTTCGGCGTCGACTTCCCGGATATCGCCCACCGGAAGCCGGTTGTCGGGAAAGTTCGCCATATAGGTCTGCTGGGCGTACTTGTCCCATTCAGAGGTGAAGATGCAGCGCCCGCCCGCACTCTCCATAGCCCGCCGCAGCCCGCCGATCCCGGCGAAGAGATCAATGAAGGTAAAGGTCTTTTCCGCATCGCCCGTATCGCGCCGCCGCTCGATCTCCATGTTCAGCAGGCGGATCACGCTTTCACGGGGGATTTCCTCACCGCGCTTCCAGCGATAGATGTGGCCTTCAGAATAGCCAAGCACGCGCGCGGCCTCTGGCACAGTGTATCCGGCCTGCGCCAGTAGAGTCGAAAAGTCAGCCTGCATGTGTCATCGCCCCTCTGGGAATTTTTCTGACACAATGTCTACATGAGTCACCTTAATCAAGAACAAACGACGAAATCAGGTGGCTTTGTTTGCGGACAGGCGAACTTGAGTGCTCCGCTTAAGCCCATACCCCTACGGGGCGGCAGTCGCTATCCCTGCCATGTGGGGGGCGATGTCAGGCAGGGCCGGTGTGTGCAACGGGAGCCGGAAAATCTACATGAGCGAGACGCCAAGGATCGAGCGATTGTGGGGTTTCTGGCGGGCGTCAGCGCTTGTCCCCAAAAGCATCATAGTGGCAGTTCAGTTGGCGGAAGCGCAGCTTCAAAGATCAGCCCAGCTAGAAGTGTTAGACGGCAGAAATGCAGACAAAGCCTCGTTTCTCTGCGATCGCACCAATGGCGGCTCAGGGTTGGCAGGGCAGAAACGTATGTTTTTTGACCAAGCTTCTCGGTGATTTAAGGCAGCTCGGCCCAAACCTTGTAGTCGAACAGGGCGCCGTCTTCTTTGGCAAACTGAACAGTTTCGCGAACATATGCGGCGGAACGTTGGGGATCGAAATGATTGAGCCAGTGTTCGGGGTCGTCGCCGATTGGGGCAGGCAAGATGCCGTAGCCGAAATTTCGCTTGACGGTCCCACCGGCTGCCTGTGCGACCTCCATTCTTGAAATGCCAAAGCCGCGCGTGGCAAGATATTCGTTGAAGTCCAGAAGCTCGGCTTCGGAAATCCATTCAGTGCCTGCCCCTGTTTGTGCCTGCTCTATCAGGTCTTCAAACCGTGTATTCATTGCTCCTCCAGAGGACGGATGATGTCGTCCGGTTGGTTCTCTTTGTGCCCAAGCGGCAGATTACGATTGCTTACAGCGAAGACGTTACCATCGGGGTCAAGAAGAACCCAATGGCCATCCTGGCCTGTCAACAGGGTCATATCCTGCCCTTTGTATCTGCCGCGCCCTTCAACGATACCACTCAGATCTGGACGAGGATTGGCGATGATCTCGTCAATTTGCTCAACATCGTGGCCTTTGAGGCCAATATATTCTCGCCCGCCCCCTTTGCCACCGTGGGGCAGAATTCTGTTGCCGCCAGGTGTCGTTGTGGCCCCAGGTCGGGCTTCGACAATATTCGGCCCCGCCCCTTCCGGGATCGGCGTTGAGACAATGTTGTCGGTCGGATCATCAGGAATTGGCGATCCGGTGTGGTTCGGCAGGCCAAGCTCTTCAATCGGATAGGTTTCAAGCCATTGCTCGACCCGTTCCGGAGTGAAGCCCGGCAGTTGCCCCAAGCGGCGTTCATCCTCCGCAAGCTCAGGAAAGACTTCGACCCAGCCTTGCGCCAGTTCCCCATCCTGAAGCCGCAGTTCACCGCGCGCGAACGCTGCCCCGGCGGCTGCGATGAAATCCTGCAAAGCGCGCTGTTTCGCGGGATCACCGCCAACGCCCGTATCAAGAATGGTGCCGGGATTTAGCAACTCATAAAGCGCTGCCGCTTCGGCCCCTATTCGTGCGAATTCGGGGGTCTTGGGCAGGACCGGATACTCGCCGGTGCTAATCCCTTCCTGCACGAGGGCATAGGCTGTCGCCGCCAGGCGACCTTCTACAGTTGTTACATCGACCCCCAGTCGCGCGCCAGCATCGTCCACGCGCCTATCACGCATGGCTTGCGTCCAGTTTTGCAGCGCATCAGACGCAAGAAGCGCCGCGCCGACGCCCGTCAGAGCGCGCAAGCCACGCATCGCCTCCGTCAGATCGAGAGCGGGGACACCATTTGCCGTGGGTGCAAAGTCAGCGAGTACCACATTGCTCTGAACGCCCGGCAACACTGGCTCGGCATAGCACCTGCAATTGTGTGCCTCGCCGGGATGCCCGCCCTCCGGTGGATTGTTCCAGCGGAAAACGCGGTCGTCATAGGCCGCATGGCTGTCGCGCACCTTGGCATCATCTCGCGAGCGCCAGATGTATTGCTGAATCCCCAAGCTTTCCTGCCGAAGCCGATTTATTACTCCCGCAAAAGCCCGAACGAGACGTTCTTCCATGTCTGTGCGCAGTGGCCGCAACCGTTGCGGATGGTTTTGGTATTCGCCGAATATTCTCTCAAGGCGCGCGTCCCAGGCGTCGAGCGCTTCTGACTTTGCATCTGACACATCCCGCAATTCAGCTTCGGAGACAATTGGCACTGTGTCAGGCGGGGTCAGCGCGTTCAGAAGCATCCGAGTGTTTTCGGAGATCACCTGGTCGAGGCGTTCGCTGAAATCGGCCCGTAGAGCTGTGTAGTTAGGAAATGTCGACTTGAGCGATAATCCTACGCGGCGGCCAATCAGATGACCGTGTCGCTGCGCGATCTCGTACTTGCCGTCACCGCCGTGCCTTAAGAAGTGGCTGAAACTGTGTTGCATGGAATCTCCGAAAGCGTGCCGGAAATGTTCTATTCACAATTGGTAAAGAAAGCCCAAGACTACCGTTTGCAACTTTTTTGCGGAGAGCAACGCATCCTGCTTGAATTGGAGCCAGACATTCATGCACGACGCAGCATCCGACAAAATAGGCTCGAAGCGATCATGCGGCAGCGGGATAGCGCTATCGCCCTATCCTGACACTCTCAGACCTCCAGCACAAAGGCCGGATCGAACGACACCTCCTCACCTGGATATCCCCGCTGGTTCGTGACAAAGCGGATCGGTCCGTGGTCGCTTTCGAATGTCCGGCTCTCTCCCTCGTGGCTGTGCCCCCAAATCCATGTGTCGATGTCGAAGCCCCGGATCTCGTCCCAGAGGTCGCAGGCAAACCCGTTGTTCATCGCGCGCTTCACGTGGCCGCCGATGATGCGCACAGGGCGATCAGTTCGCGCAGCGGCAGGTGGTGGGTCATAACTACGGTCGGGCCATCATATGGGGCACGCAGGGCGGCGGGGATCGCAGCTTTGTCCTGCGCATGACGTTCCAGCATGTCGTCGATGGTAAAGCGGGTATCGGGCGCGGTGTGAATGGCATGGTAGTCCTGCATGTAGGCCGAGACCATGATCCGCGCGAGGTCGTCGAACTCTGGATAGAGTTGCAGATTCGTCCAGAGCGTCGCACCGATGATACGGACGCCCGCGATTTCGGTCTCGGCCCCATGCAGAACGCGGACGTCGAGGCCTTCGGCGCGCAGTTCGGTAAGCTGGCGCTCCTCCTCGGTCAACAGTTCCGCCCAGACCGAGCCATAGGGTTCATGATTGCCCCAGATCACCACGACCGGGCAGCTATATTTGTGCGCGGCATACGCCGGAATCTCCAGATGCCGCCCTCGCGTGTGCGTATCGCCCGCTATCAGAATCCCGTCCAGCGGAGCGGACAGATCGGGCAGGTCGAAGCCGCCCCAGAATTCGTCAAGCAGGTCGCTCCAGACCAGAAACCGCGCCATACCGCGCCCTCATTTGATCGTGTGATAGTGCTATCGCCCTATATCTCCATCGCACGCCTATTGCAGATACACCCTGATTGCATCCAGCGCCTTAGCCGATCCGGCAAGGCTGAACCTGTGCGCCAGCCCGCCAAAGCCGACTTCGGCCCATTCCGCCGCGCGGATGTTTTCGACGAACAGCGCGGTCGCGCCCATGCCTGCGGCGGAATAGTTGTCGAACAGAATCTCGCCGCCGCGCGCCTCGAAGTCCAGCATCTCGCCGTTCGAGAAGGTGAGCTGCACCCGTTCCCGCGCTTCTGGAACTTGCCCGCCTGGCAGCACCTTCACGGCGCAGTTGTCAAAGGTGCAGGCCCCGTCCGGCCCCAGCTCGCTCACCTCGTCCGAGCGTATGAGCCAGATTTCATCCCCCGTCTGGCGGCGCGGGCTGACATCGCCCGTCGCATTGGTGAAGGTCCAGAATTCGGCCCCGCCTTCCAGTGATGCCTCGAAATATCAGCCCCCGGCCATGACAGGGCTGGCGAGCGCGATCAGCGCGGCGGTGAACAGCGTTTTCATTTCTTCAAATCCTCTGCCGGAATATCGACCCCCGCATCGGCCAGCGCGCGGGCGATGAGTTGGCTCATCGACAGGCCGCGTTTGATCACCTCCAGCCGCAGAGCCTTGTGGCCCTCGGCGCTGATGTAGAAAGAGGTGTGCTTCTGCTCGCTCATGCGGTGGCCTCGCGGTGCAGGGCAGCGAAGCTGCGCAGTGCCATGGTCAGGGCCTCAAAGCTTATTGCGTTATCGGTGAACACAGCGTTGCCCGCCGTGACGCGCAGACCATAGCCGCCGCGCGCACCCACGCGGATATCGAATTGCGCCCCCGTTTCCGGCGCGTGCAAACAGCGCGGGCTGTGCCAGAATTGCTCTTGATCGGCAGGAACCAGATCGGCCTCCAGCCCGAGCTGCGCATCGAGCAGGATATCCAGAACGAGGTCCAGCCCCCCTGCGGCGCGTTCCTGATCCTCAATCGTGGCGTTGGTCTGGGTCTGCGTAACCCAATGCGGCACGGTGAACTGGACAAGAAAGGCCTGCAAGCGGCGCTGCACGCCGTCCGGATCGTGAAGGTTCAGCGATACCATTTTTCGCGCCCCTCCGATGCGACAAAGATTCCGGCAGCGATGGCGAAAGGTATGGCGGCAAGCCCACCCAGCAGCATGAAGCCAATGACGTCGCCTGTGACAAGAAAGCCAAGCCCGACGAGGAGCGGCAGCAGGCCAATCGCCGCCACGATACCAGCCCGAACCTTCAGGTAGCGCCCAGTGAACCCCGCGCCCAGAACGCCCTTCTTTGCGCCGCAGGACGGGCAAACCCGTGCCTCTTCGTGGATCTCGGTCATACAGTGGGGCATTGGGGCATGGGTACTCTCCAACTCGTCGAATGTATGTTAAAACAGGTAGATTTAAAAGCGTCAAAGCACAATAGCATTGTGCATGAAAACGACGCCCAAGAGCCCCCTGCGAGACATCGTCGCGCGCAATATGCGCAAGCTGCGCGCCGAGCGTGGCTGGTCGCAGGAGTATCTGGCGAACGAGGCCGGGCTGAACCGAACCTATCTCAGCGCGGTCGAGCGCTCGGAACAGAACATCTCGATCGACAACCTGTATCGGGTGGCCGAGGGGTTCGGCGTTGAGGCTTGGACGCTGCTGAAGCCTTAGGTGTCGTCTCCAAGATCTTGATCAACAATGGCCTGCCAGGCAGCCATGTCCCGTTCATAACCGTGCGGTCGATCATCATCGCCGTAGTCGTCAGGATTAGGTGGTTGGGGGAGATTTTCCGGATGAAATTTGTACCTGGTAAGGACTTTAACTGATCCACGGATCATCTCGGGATCCACGCGGGGCCAGTCACCTGTATCAGCCATGACGGCATGTCGAGCAACTTTCATCCGGGTCTTCCAATCCATGGTTGGATACTCGCGATCCAGAAACTCAAGGATTTTCATGAGGTCGTCGATTGCACTCTCAATGATCTGTGGTGTCGGCTTGAGAGAACGTCCCATTAGGAGCATATCCAGATCGACGTCGATCATGGTTGCGAGCCTAGCAAGTGAGTCTGAAGGAACAGGCCGCGCGCCACTTTCATAGGTATAATATGTGCGCGGCGTGATCCCCATCAGATCAGCCATATCCTGTTTCTTTAGCTGTCGGTTGATTCGAAGGGTTCGCAAGTTTTCATGCAGAGGCGACACAGGGGAATGATATGCCCGCCTGTAATCGAGCAAATCTTGCTTCATTCGCTCGCGTTTGGCCTGCTCTTCTTCTTCAGGTGTAGGCGGTTTCTGCGGAACAAACGGCATGGCACTCCTGATTTCGGAACATATGTTCCGAAAATGTAGAATATTTGTACTGTCGCGTGACTTCTTACCTATGGCCTGCAACTTCTTGCAAGAGTTTACGAAGATTGCAGGTGGAGAAATGTCGGAGCTTCTAACGCAGAGTCAGACACCAGAGGCGTGGAGCGTGAGCTTGCGCGAACACGGCGTGCATGTTTCGCCCCGGCTTATCCGGGAAAAGGCGCACAGGACCGGGAACTTCTACAATATCGGTCGTTTGATGTAGCTGACACCCGAGCACCTCGAAGCGCTGATCAAGTCGTCACAGAAAGCGATGGGCCAATAAAGATGAATGGTGCGCCCGGCTCCTCTTTCGGTTCGGAAATTCTGGCAACGGGCAAGACACCGGACCAGTGGGTCGAGGTGTTGGTCAGCCGTGGGATCCGGATTACCGAACGAACGGTTCGAGAGAAGGCAAATCGGCTGGGTGCACGATTCAAGATTGGAAATGCGATGATTATCACCCCATCGCAACTCGACAGAATTTTGATGTAGAGCCAAGGATGCCGCTCGAACCCTACCAACGCGGATCGGTCTACTGGGTCAAGGGCTGGATCGAATACAACGGTCGACCGATCGCCGGTCCATATCGCAAAAGCACGCGAGCGACTACTGAGGCTGCGCAAGGGACTGGATAAGGGATGAAACGGAACTTCAGATCCGTAAGCATGTCATCGGCGAAGAACACACCTTGCGATTTGCTGACGCCGTTGAGATTTATCTCCCGTCGCCCCAAACGGCGAAGCAGCTCCTGCCGATACTGGAAGAAATCGGGGACTTGCCTCTCGGTGCGATCACGGGGGCGCTACTCAAGAGCCTTGGACCCAAACTGAAACCGAAGGCTTGCACAGATACTTGGTGGCGCGAGATCGTGACTCCGGCGCGCGCGGTCATCAACAACGCGCACGAATTCAAGGGGACGCCACTCCTGCGGGTTAAACGGTATGACAAGTTCGAGCGGATTGCCCAAGATCAGCGCAGGCAGAAAACCAGCCGAGTTGAGCGCATCCCGGCAACGCGCGAATGGATCGAGGCGTTTTGCGCGGCGGCCGATCCCTACAATGCCGCGATGGCGCGCTTCATGTTTGAGACGGCAGCGCGCATTGACCAGGCGATTTCAATTGAGCCGGACGATCTGAGACCCGAAACCTGCGAGGTTCGTATCAAGGCTCAGAAAGGCCATGCCGAAAGCTGGATTGCAGTTTCTCCCGAAATGATGGCTGAGCTTGAGGCCTTGCAGCCGAAGCGGCCCAAGAACCTGAAAACCGGACAGCTCCTGTCTCCCCGTGTTTTTGGTTACGGCAGCTCGACCGGCTCTAACAACCGCTGGAAGACGATCTGCAAGCGTGCGGGCATTCCATACCTTTCGGCGCACCCCGCCGGGAGGCATGGGTTTTTCACAGAACTGGTGGTCCGGCAGGGCGTTGACCCAGTGACAGCAGCCAGGGCAGGGCGGTGGTAAGATCCCAATCTGCCGATGCGTATCTATGCCCATGCAGAGACCGACGAAGCCGCCATCAGGGCGCGTTTTCGTACGAAGCCTGTACAAGCGGCAAAGCCAAAATCACTTAAGAAACGGAAAACAAAGAAGGAAATCAAAGATGAATAACTCCCTCCTAAGGGGCAGGTTGCAGGTACGAATCCTGCCGGGGTCACCAAAAATACAGGATAATATGTCGGATACCGGGATTCAGCGGCCAGCGGAGTCGTCATGGTTTACTGAACATTGCGAAGGCATATGCCGAAACATGTAAAATTCGCGCCATTCGATTTTCTATAACCTTGCGCAGCCCCGCCGATCAGATCGCTACCAATCATGGCGAGGGCGATTCAGTCAATGAGGTTTCGTTCAAAAACGGTCACGTCAGTGCGTCGGAGGTTTGGTCTGTCAGTTTGCATGAAGTCAGCGCAGCAAGGGCCAACATCACGGACGCGGTGCCGAGGACCATTGGCAATCCTCCGATCTGATAGGTCAGGCCGGACAGAACCGTGCCGATCAGCCGGCCTGTTGCATTTGCCATGTAATAAAATCCGACGTCCATTGTCACGCGTTCGGACCGGGTGAAGGCCAGGATCAGATAGGAATGCAGCGATGAATTCACCGCAAATATCGCTCCGAAGATCAGCAACCCAACCACAAGCGTTGTGGTCAGCCAGGTTTCAGGCCCATTTGACAGCGATACGGCGAATGTTAGAGCCGCAGGAACGCAGAAAAGGACAATCGCCCAATTACGTGCCGCGCGGATCAAATCACCTTCGGTTCGATCCGCCGCACGAAGAATCTTTGGCGCGATAGCCTGCACCGCACCATATAGGATGACCCACAGCGCCATGAATGTTCCGATCATGAAGAACGCGGAACGGTTGCCGTCCTCGGTGCCATCCGACAGGACGGCATAGAAATAGATCGGGATGCCGACCACGAACCAGACATCGCGCGCACCGAACAGAAAGACCCGCGCCGCGGACAGCCAGTTCACATTGGCGGATTTTGACAATACTTCCGAGAATTTCGCCCCTTTTCGCCCCTTCGGCAGGCCCGCTGGCATGAACAGGATAACTGCGAACAGGATCAGTGCCAGAACCGCCGCCATGACCAGGATTGCCACCATGAATCCCAACGTGGCCAGCATGGCCGCGCCCAACAGGAAACCCAGGCCTTTGACGGCATTTTTTGATCCGGTCAGCGCAGCGACCCACCGAAACAACCCGCCGCTTTCGGCCGGGGCCAGTAATTTGACTGATGATTTCGACGACATCTTGGCCAGATCCTTGGCCACTCCGCTTGCCCCCTGCACCATCATCACAAAGCTGACCGAGGCGGTAACGGTCCAGTGCGGATCAAGCTGTGTCATGGCAAGCAACGCCACCACCTGCAGCCCCAATCCTGCATACAGGGTGGACGTTAGCCCGAACCGGGCGGCAATCCAGCCTGCGGTCAGGTTGGTGACGATCCCAGCAATCTCGTAAAGTACAAACAGATAGGCCAGCTGAACCGGTGAGAACCCCATGGTGTGAAAGTGCAGCAGCACCAACATCCTTAGCGCCCCGTCGGTCAGCATGAAGGCCCAATAAGCCGCCGTGACCGCGACATAAGCCGACAATCCATCGGGCCGCTGGGTCACAGCGAGGACCCGACCATCAGCGCTACATCCACCAAGCGGTGCGCATAGCCCATCTCATTGTCGTACCAAGCATAGATTTTCACCTGCGTCCCGTTTATCACCATGGTTGAGGGCGCATCGACAATCGAGGAGCGTTTGTCATTGGTGTAATCGGTAGATACCAGAGGGCGGGTTTCATAACCCAGAATATCTTTCAGATCGCCCTCAGCCGCCGCTTTAAAGAGGGCGTTGACCTCGTCAACCGTGGTGGCCCGCTCAACTTCGAATACGCAATCGGTCAGCGAGGCGTTCAAAAGCGGCACCCTGACGGCGTGACCGTTCAGACGCTCCTTGAGTTCCGGATAGATCAGCGTGATGGCGGTGGCCGAACCGGTGGTCGTCGGGATCAGTGAGTTGAGGGCCGACCGTGCGCGCCGCAAGTCTTTTGCGGGCCGATCAACAATCGTTTGCGTGTTGGTCACGTCATGGATCGTGGTCATCGACCCGTGGCGGATACCCAGATTCTCGTGGATCACCTTGACCACCGGCGCCAGGCAATTCGTT
This sequence comes from Ruegeria sp. O6, assembly GCF_056535045.1. Classification (NCBI taxonomy): domain Bacteria; kingdom Pseudomonadati; phylum Pseudomonadota; class Alphaproteobacteria; order Rhodobacterales; family Roseobacteraceae; genus Ruegeria; species Ruegeria sp. O6. Next base: position 173,217 of record NZ_JBQERM010000007.1, read on the forward strand.
GTGCAAGAGGCCGCTGTCACAATTTTATGGGTCGCGGGGTCATATGTGCTTTCATTCACTCCGACAACGATATTTGCCGTCGGGCCGTCTTTGACCGGGGCAGAGACGACGACTTTCTTTACCCCGGCATCAAAATACGGGGCCAGCTTGGCCTCGGTTTTGAACACGCCCGTACAGTCGATCACGACATCAACGCCATCCAGCGGCAGGGTGTTCAGGTCTTTCGTGCCGATGAACGGCAGGCGGGTTCCATTCACAGTGATGCTGTCGGCATCAAAGCTGAATTCTGCTTCCCATCGCCCATGCACGGTGTCGAACTCCAACAGATGCGCGTGCATCTGGGGGTCGCCGACGGCATCGTTGATCCAGGCAATCTTTGCCCCCTGTTCCAAGAGTGGCTTCAGGGCCAGTTTCCCCATTCGGCCAAGGCCGTTCAAAGCGTAAGTCGTCATGGTGCATCCTCAAGTGGCGACCGCGCGATTTCATCAACGGCGGATTGCAGTGCGATCCGGTCCAGGCTTTCAATCGGCAGCGATGTAAAGGCTTGAATCCGACGCATCAGCGCGCCGTACGCGTTTTGAAAGGCCAGGCTTTTCTCGGCATCGGTGCCTTCTGCCTTGACTGGATCCGCCATGCCCCAGTGACCGCTGATCGGCTGGCCTTCCCAGGCGGGGCATTCTTCGTTCGCAGCCTGATTGCAGACCGTAAAGACGAAATCCATTTCAGGCGCGCCCGGTCGCGAGAACTCGGATACATTCTTGGAGCGGAGCGCCGATGTATCATGCCCCTTGTCTTGCAGAACCCGAATTGCAAACGGGTTGAGTTCGGAAAACGGTCGTATGCCGGCCGAATACACATTGAACCGATCCCCGCCGATATCCCGCAAAAGGGATTCGGCAAAGATCGACCGGGCAGAATTACCCACGCAAATGAACAACACATTGAACTTTCGGTCAGCCATGGTTTCGCGCCCTTTGGCCAAGGGCATGCAAAGATCGGGTCGGCCACGGCAGCAATCCACGAGCAGGAAATCGAACATGTGCTGCACGTTCTTCATCTCAATCGAATAGAGCAGTGACGTCCCGGATCGTTCCTGCTTGACCAGCCCGGATCGCTGCAACGCGTTGAGATAGTTCGACAAGGTGCTGGACTTGATCCCCAGTTCCGACGCCAGTTCCCCCGCTGGAACAGTGTCAGGATACCGTCGCATCAACATGCGAAATACGGTGATACGTTGTGGGTGGCCAAGGATGGCCAGCTGGTCGGTTATCTCTTCTATCATATTTCATGAAATATAGAATAATAAGTTTAGAGTCAAAACTACTCATGCGTCGTTATAAAAATTTCACAAACTGGAAGCTCGCCCCATTGGATTGATCATTGGCCCAATACGTCGACGACAACCACTGGTGAAAAGGGGGAAAGGCCCGAACGGACATAACTGGTCTTGCAGGCTTTAGGCTGACGGTTTAAATGGGCCATCTCATCCGGTCGAGGCCAGTTCCGGATGACTCAAGGCGCCGCTGTAGCTCAGCTGGTAGAGCACGTCATTCGTAATGATCAAACTGTAGCAACATTTATACATTTTAGATCGGTAAAACCCAATAAAATCAATCGGCAACACTTGGTTGTGTTTGGTACGCGTTGGATCGTAACGCCGGCCTTGTAAAAATTCGCCATTACAAGGATCGTCACATGCCTCAGATCAAGTTCACGGACACGGCTATTCAGACGCTCGCAGTTGAGAAAACGGCGTGGTTTTGCCCACGCTCATACCTGCGTGACCGAAAACGTCGCTGTGTGACGCGCTTTTCGACTCCGTGGCGAAACGACATACAGGCGACCCGTTGGTTGCCCGTCGCATACTCCCTGTTTAGAATTTGTGAAAACCGAACCTGACCCTATCATAGAGAACAGCAAGCTTTTTGTAGTACGTGTGATACGAGTTCTTTTTGTCAAAAATCTTCTCAAAATTGTCGGACAGGAACTTTTGAACGACCGCTAAATCAAACGATTTTTCGTCTAAGAACGGTAAGTACGCCGCAGCCCTATCTTCCGGGAAGTTTTCGACAATCTCCTCCGCTGACATTCCCTTTGCATGCTGGATGAATGGCCGGGTGAAAGAGCCGCTTCTAAAGTTGTTACTCGAGTACTTGTTGAAGAACGGCAGTGCGCTTTCAAATTCTGAATTTTTCAATTCCGCTATCGAAGTGATGCCGACACCGTGTAGATATTTATAGCCTGGAAAAAATGTGCCGTGCTTAGCTGGCATATCAGGAAAGACTTCCGACAATACTCTCTTCGGATCGTAGTCGTGATTGTCCAAGACAATATCTTCGAACAGGTTCCGTGGTGAAATGCCTTTATAGCCTTGCTGCGCTAGATCACTTTCCTCTTGCTCGGCTTGTGCCACGCCAACACCTACAACGAACTCAATATCGGCTCCATCTTCAAGGTCGTCTAGATTGGCAACTGCGAGCTTTGTCTCAGGAGAAGTGGACTTCACAAGCTCGTACATCTGTTCCTTACACGCCCTCAAGACTCTGGCTGGAATCTTGCGCCTTACCGTCTCAATCCCTGCATAGACTTCTGAGAAATCGGAGGTTTCGATCACCTGCAAAGTCAGTGCGTATTCGCCAAACTGCATGGTCGATGGGTAGATTTTAGCGGGTGCGGCTTCGCCCGCTCGTTTCACAAAAAACAAGTTTTCTGAAAAGACTTTTAGTTGTTGCTCAGTCAAGCAACCAACGATGCTTCCGAGCATTTCTTGGATGTTTTTGTCATTTAGACTGTACCCAATGAAAAACACTGGGTGTTCAATAAAAATCGTAATCAGCTTCGCTACCAGATAAGAGTACTTCTTTTCAAACGCGTCATAGTCATCTGATGTCAGAACCAAGCTTTCAGGCTTCGTGCAACACCCATGAATTTTGTATATTTCCGCGATAGACTGCGGATTGGAGAAGATGAGTTCTTCTTGCCCAACAAACACTTTATAGAGAGGAAAGACTGCCTCAGCCAAAGTGTCCCAATTGGTGGTGATTACGCCATCAATATCCAATTTGGATAGCAACGCTAGTTCGCTACGCAGGTGTTCACTGGCTGGTACGGTTTTTGACTTCTGCCTGAGGTACTTTGAAATTTCTAATTTCAGGGGAGATGCTTTTTTCCCCATCTTGCTACCCTGCGATTGGCGGGTTTGCTCGAACTGTTCATCTTGCCACCAGTATTCAAAGTAGTCTTCTGCCAAAAGTTTGGCGGCATGTGGCAAACTCCCATTTGCTGAGCCGGAATAGTAGTCAAATGGTCTCACGCCACTTGAGAAGGTTGACAAAAGATCACCCCAAGTCTCCAGACCAATGTACCGCCTAGAAAAACCTGATCCCAGAAAAAGGAACGGTGCCGCTGGTTTTTCGGCCAAAATGGTAGCTATCTCAGAGCTAATTCCGTTCAAATTCGACACGCCGATTTTTCCTTATTTTGATAGCCGCTCAAACCGTAGCAAAGCGCACACTCAGCAGTACGGGCCCCAGAAAACCCTCATAAGGCGAACTCTGTGCATTCGCAATGAACTGCACATCCGCAGGTCGCCACAAGCGTTGAGCGGCTGTTCTCAGCCGCCGCGACAAGCTGCATATGTTTGCTTTAGGCAAAGGTAAGCTACTAACGCGAAACGCGTTGCACTGCTGCCCTGAACCAAACTGGCTGCATTCTTTTCCAAGGCGAAAGTCAGCCTGCGATCGAGTTGTAACAACTAAAATGTAGGCGCTGAGAAGTGGTTTTATCCGAAAAAAACAGGTTTCGGTAAGCGTCGAAGTGGATCATTCATCGCTGATTTGCACGGGCACCGTCACTGGTTCGATAGTGTCTGGTCGGGAAAATAGCGTCTGCAACCGATGCCAAACCCTATCTATTGGGCTTTGTGTTTTGAGGCCGGGTTCTGAAGCTGCCAATTGCATCGCGAGTCCTTCCACCATGAGTTCCTGAATTTGGCCATAAAGCAGCCAGTCGACTTCTGCGTCCGAAAGTCGATGTATCTCTTCTGCACGGCTAATTTGAGTGTGCAAAATATCGGCAAGTTTTTTTGCAAAAAAGAATTTTTCTGAACCCATCGCCCAATCCGCTTCAATCGCATAGAGCGTTTTTAGGTGATCCGACAGCCCCAAAACCACGACCCAATCGTCACGCGATTTTTCGTAAACTATACCCTCCGGACCGGCTGTTCTAATACGGGCGAATACTTTGTTTAGGTTTCGTGAAAGCTCGAAGGCAGTATCTTGCCTTTCTGCGTCAAGCCTATTTACCGCTGATTGCGGCGAAGCTACTCGATCTATTGCGTTCCCAAGCGCATTTATCGCGCCCAGAAACTCCGCCAATGCGACTATAATAACGCCGACAACAACGATGCGCGCGATGAAACGCCTTTCTGTTATTGATCCCAAAATTCTTTCCACTCGGGTCGGTTCTTTTTCCATGCGCCGGAATCCAAAATTTATCTCGAACTGATGGCAGCTTGCAGCCAAGGATGGCATAAATCCATAGGATCATTGATGTAGCGAGACTTCGAAAGGTGTTAAACAAGTCATAGGAAGCGGCCGGTCGGCCATCTTTAGTGAACTGGTGTGTCGTTGCCCGAAGCTGGAGTTACGCAGTTCGGTTTTGGCGGTTTGCTTCGGGCTGAATGTGAACTCGCTTCCTAAGCGGAATTCACAACCCATGTTATGCAGGGCGCAATCAGTCCGTCAGGGCACTGGACAACGAAGAAAGGCGCGTTTAAACGACGTGTCGCTGCCGCATTAGCTCAGCTGGTAGAGCAATCGCTTCGTAAGTAGTGGGTCCATCCGCAATTGACGTTCGAGACCAGTAGGTTAGAGAAGGCGCGTAGTAACTAGTAGGGCCATAGTAGGGCCGCGGAAAAAGAAGGATGCCGCTGTAGCTCAGCTGGTAGAGCACGTCATTCGTAATGATGGGGTCGTAGGTTCGAGTCCTATCAGCGGCACCACCCTTCTCCGAATGCACTCCGATTTTAACACTGGAATCAACACCTTCGGCAAGTTCGTAAGGTGACGTTTGCGCTTTCGATTTTCAGACATACGGGCTAGGCTGCGTTCAGGATTGGCAGATAGAGCCAGTCTCGGGGCGTAGTAACCCCTCCCGTAGCGGTCGGTGCAGACCGTAATGCACCTCCTCGAACCTTATGGTCGGGGAGGCACTGGCGTATGTCCAGGGCTTCGGCCTAAAGGCCAGCGCGGTTGTCTACGGGCGGCTTACTAACTCCCCGGCTGCCAGAGGAAACTCTGGTGGCCGATTTCGTTAGTAGAGGAACCACTATGAGCAGTAAAAAATTGAAGAATTTGGGAATTTCATCTGTAAAGTCATTCGTCCGTTTTCTGATTGTTATGTTGGAACTCGTCTTCTTTATCTTGGCGATGTTCGTGTTACAGAAGGTGAGCTTTGGCGCACTATTAGTCGTTGCTGCACTGCTGTTCTTTGTCTTTGCCTTCACCGTAGTCACTGGCAAGGGCTTTCCGCATTTCCAACATCGCGGCAAAGCGCTGCTCTTTTTGTTCGCTGTGATCATTTGTGTGCAAGGCGCACAGGTGTCCAATCAACAGCAAGAAGAGCGGTTGGCAGCCCTACGTCTGACCGACCCAGATAGTTACTTGTCCGAACTGGCAGAGGTCGATGAGAAACGCTGGCTTGCGGAGCTAGAGGAGCTAAGGCCAGAGGAATTTAAGGCGGAAATCACAAGGCGAGAGCACGAATCTCAAAAGACTGCTTCAGCGGCCAGCAATTCGACACCGACAAAACCAGATGGCGAACAAGCCGCTTTGCAGGTGAGCATTTCAGCAAGCGGAGAAATACCGGATCCTTGCGGCAACGGCGGTCTCGTGCTTAACGATGTTGTCGCTGTCTCGGGCAATCATGAAATCCGCGTCGAACCAACAACGACGGCGTCCAAGGTCAAGAATCGAAAAGCATCTCGGGCAATCGGCGAGGACGTTTTCCATCGCATCGACAGTTCGACGACCGTGAGGCGATTGTGCGCGCAAGCAGATTGGACGAAAGTACAGATCGTCAGCCCAGACTGGCTGACGCATGTGCGAGGTTGGGTTCCCAGCGATAATTTGCGCGAGATTGAGCGCACAGCAAGCAGCGGACGCGTCTATGTAGAAGGTGATTTCTACTGGGACGATGATACCTCGAAGTTCAAGCCGCAGATCATCGCCGTGGTGAACAAGATCGCTAGTGAAAACCGGAACTGCAGGAAACTCGATCCTTCGTCTGTCGCGAAGTCGTCCTCAAAGAGCAAGGCAGGAGATCCCGTATTTTTTGTCACCTGCGGCTCGCTGGAAAGCGCTTTCAATGTTTGGTTCCGGCCCACAGATGCCGAAACAGGACAGCAATTTAGGGCAACGGAACCACTGGCAAAGAGTGTAGCCGTAAACAGTTGTGAGGCCGTAGCAAAACAAGCCGCAGTGCATCCTTCGACAGTTGAGTTCTCTCGACTTTGGGACTTGGCGTATATGCCGCACGTTTCAGGGCGGGCTCGTGTCATTTCCTCATTCACAGCGAAGAACGCGCTAAATTTGGAACTGAAATACCGGATCGAATGCTTGTTCGATGGCTCTACGTTAATTGAGACTAACATCACTGAGATGTCCGCCATCAGCACCCATGGAACAGACTAGGTTGATTGCGTAGCGGAGGATTTCAGGCTCATCGTAACCATCAGAGAGTGGAGATGAGAATGAAATCCGGGAAACAGAA
>NZ_JBQERM010000008.1:0-179485 GCF_056535045.1 Ruegeria sp. O6
CCTCGGAACCTCTCTGCAGATCTACCAAAGCATCGAAAAACAAATGGGACGAGAAAAACTCAACCAACTCCTCGACCTGCTCGAAGAACTACAAGCCGTCAAAGTCTGACCGAACGCGCATTTGGCTGCGCGGGTCAGCATTGCCGCTTTTCTTTGAAAGACACAGGCTGGAGTTGCCTGGGCGACCGCACACTCCCATCACAAAAGGTATTCCGTCTCAAGCTGAAATCTCCCCAGCCTCTGAGCACAATGCACCTTCACGTTTGACGACGGGCCACGTTCAGCCAAAAACCTCCAACTCCAGTAGCACATGGTGTCAAATCCATTTGGCCGCCAACGAACGAGGGCCTTCCACGCGGGCCAAGTCAGTCATTTCAATCACATCCAAGAGCCACGACACCTTTTGAAAGCTGGCTTTTCCTGCTCAACAAAATACTGGATGTTGGATACAATATCCTCTATAGCTGCGCGTATCGATTGATTCAGGGAGGATCACATGCTCAAGAAACTCGCCGCACTGGCGGCCCTCACCACTATCACCACAGCTCCTGCGATGGCGGACACGCTGGACGATGTCGTAGATCGCGGGACATTGCGCTGCGGAGTTGTGTTGGATTTTCCGCCAATTGGGTATCGCGACGCGAATAACGAACCGGCAGGCTTTGACGTCGAATACTGCAATGATCTGGCCGCCGCACTTGAAGTTGAGGCCGAAATCCTGCCGTTGACCTGGGCCGAACGCCTGCCAGTGATCGTCACCGGACGCGCAGACGTTGTGTTCGGAGCAACCTCGGACAGCCTTGAACGGGCGCGGACGGTGGGCTTTACCATTCCTTACGCCATCTATTATGCGCAGGGTGTCGTGAATGCCGAAAGCGGCATTGAGACCTTCGAGGATATCCGTGGCAAGCGCGTGGCCGCCGCGATCGGCACCGTGCCCGAGCAGGAATGGCTGAAGATCGCCGCCGAATGGGGCGAAGAAGGCAATTACCAGGGCTACCAGTCCGAGAATGAGGTTTTCCTGGCGGTGGCTCAGGGCAAGGCCGATATCGGCATTACCACAAACACTGCCGTGCTGCCGATTACCCAGCAATATGACACTGTTGTTGCCGGCCCTCGCATGCCATGGACCACCGACTACACTTCGGTTGTAGGCAAGCGCGAAGATGTCACCTGGCTGAACTTCCTGAACCTGTTCGTGACCCACCAGGTGCGATCGGGCCGCTATCAGGAGCATTGGGGTAAATATGTCGGCGGCGAAGCGCCTGAGCTGCGCATTCCCGGCGTAATGTACTGACCCTTTCCTACTCCATGCTTTCGTCCGGCTATGGCCGGGCGAAAGGACCGGTAGATTGCGTGAGGAACACCCGTGTTCGACTATAACTTCCATTGGCGGCCGGTGATGAAAAGCCTGCCGGACCTGCTTGAGGCATCGCTGCTGACGATACAGGTTGCCGTGCTGGCAATGGTCCTTGGCATTATCATCGGACTTTGTCTGGCGCTGACGCGGCTGCACCTGAAAGGTCCGCTTTACTGGTTCGCCTCAGCCTGGGTCGAACTGGCGCGCAATACTCCGGCGCTGTTCCAGCTGTTCTTTTTCGGCTTCGGGCTTGGTGCCTTTGGCCTGCATCTATCGCCGTACTTCATCGTGCTGGCCGGGCTGACATTCAATTGCGCCGGTTATCTGGCTGAAAACTTCCGTGGCGGCTTTCAGGCCGTCCCCGAGACACAGCTACGCGCGTCCCGATCGCTGGGCATGACCGCGTGGCAGGCTTACACACGCGTCGTGATTCCGCAGGTGTTTCGCATTGTCTATCATCCGATCACGAACCAGATGGTCTGGGCTGTTCTAATGTCGTCACTGGGTATGCTGGTCGGCTTCCGGGAATTGTCGGGCGAGACCCAGTTCTTTGCCTCGCGCACTTTCCGAATCTTTGAATATTTCGCCGTCACCGCGGTCATTTATTACGTGATCGTCAAAATCATCCTGCTTGCCTCGCGCCTGCTGGCGTCCCGGCTTTTCCGCTACTGAAGGAGGCACAGATGCAACCCACTGTCAGCTTTTTCAGCGGCTTCAACATCAACGATCTGTGGTTTCTGGGCGAAGCCGCGCTGCGAACGCTCTGGATTTCAGTGCTTTCGATTTCCATTGGAACGGTTTTTGGCGTGGTGTGCGGTTGGCTTCTGTACGAGGGCAAACTGGCAGCGACCCTGACGTTGGCTCCGGTTCTGGATATTTTCCGGTCGGTCCCTCTGATCATCCAGCTGGTGCTGTTTTACAACTTTGCACCTATTGTCGGGCTCAATCTGGACCCGTTTGCCTCGGGCGTGGTGATCCTGTCCATCTACACGGCAGCACTGGTTGCGAATGTGGCGCGCGGCGGGATTGAAGCCGTTGGTGATCCGATGCGCCGCGCCGCGCGCAGCCTGGGCATGACCTATTGGCAGGATCTGCGATATGTCGTCTTCCCGATCGGAGGGCGCGCGGTGTTCCCTGCATGGGTCGGGGTCGCGCTGGGTGTGATGAAAGACAGCGCGCTGGTCTCGGTTCTGGGCTATGTTGAACTGCTGAAAGCCAGCCAGATCCTGATCACCCGCACGCAGGAACCATTCCTGATCCTGACAATCGCTGGCGCGTTCTATTTCGCGCTCAGCTATCCGATTTCGCGGTATTCCGCGTCGCTAGAAAAAAGGTGGGCCCAATGATCGAAATTCGCGACCTGCACAAATATTTCGGATTGCTGCATGTGCTGAAAGGTATCGATCTGGATGTGCAGAAAGGAGAAGTTCTGTCGGTGATCGGTGCGTCAGGCTCCGGCAAATCGACCCTTCTCTATTGCATCAACGCGCTGGAACCGATCCAGCAGGGATCGGTCAGGGTTGATGGCATTGATGTTCATGCAAAAGGCACCGACATCAACAAGCTGCGCACAAAGCTGGGGATGGTGTTCCAGCAATGGAACAGCTTTCCGCATCTGACAGCACTGGAAAACGTTGCGTTGGCCCCGAAGATTGTCAAAGGCAAGTCGAGAGACGAGGCGCGTGACATTGCCGCAAAGCAGTTGACCCATGTAGGGTTGGGCGAAAAGCTGAACGTCTTCCCCTCGGCCTTATCGGGTGGTCAGCAGCAGCGTCTTGCCATTGCCCGCGCGCTGGCGATGGAGCCGGAATACATGCTGTTTGACGAAGCAACCTCGGCGCTGGATCCTGAACTGGTGGGCGAAGTTCTCGACACGATGCGGCTTTTGGCCGAAGAAGGGATGACGATGATTTGCGTCACGCATGAGATGGGTTTCGCTCGTGATGTATCAGACCGGGTTGCTTTTTTTCATCAGGGCGTGATGGAAGAGATCGGCCCGCCCGCCCAGATTTTTAACGAAGCCCAATCTGAACACACCCGCAAATTCCTGGCGAATGTGCGATAAAAGCCCCCGCCCCAAAACAATTAGGAAGGTTACCTTCATGTCCCAGAATATCTTCACCGGCACCATGCCAGCCCTGATGACCCCCTGCAAACCGGACCGGACACCGGATTTTGACGCGCTGGTGAAAAAGGGCAAGGAAATGATCGCAGCGGGTATGTCTGCCGTGGTCTATTGCGGCTCGATGGGCGACTGGCCTCTCTTGTCGGATGCCGAACGGATGGAAGGTGTCGAACGTCTGATCGCGGCCGGACTGCCCGTTGTCGTCGGCACAGGTGCGATAAATTCGAAATCCGCCGTGGCGCTTGCCGCGCATGCGCAAAAGGTTGGAGCGGCAGGGCTTATGGTGATCCCGCGTGTATTGTCGCGTGGATCGTCCATCGCGGCGCAGCGTAATCATTTCAAAGCGATCCTGTCGGCCGCACCTGATATTCCGGCAATCATCTATAACAGCCCGGTTTACGGCTTCGCGACGCGCGCCGATCTGTTCCTGGAATTGCGCGCAGATCATCCCAACCTGGTTGGGTTCAAGGAATTCGGTGGCAAAAGCGATCTGCGCTATGCGGCGGAACACATTACCTCGAAGGATGATCAGGTTACACTGATGGTTGGTGTGGACACCGAGGTCTACCATGGCTTCGTCAATTGCGGCGCCACCGGTTCGATCACAGGGATTGGCACTGCCCTGCCGAAAGAAGCACTGCTGCTGGCTGCCCTGTGCCAGAAAGCGGCGGCCGGTCATGCCGAAGCGCGCCTGCGCGCGCGGGAACTGGAAGAGGCCTTTGGTGTGCTGGCCAGCTTTGACGAGGGCACCGATCTGGTGCTGTATTACAAACACCTGCTGGTCCTGAACGGCGAAGAGGAATACCGTTTGCACTTCAACGAAACCGACGAGTTGACAGATGCCCAGCGCAACTATTGCGAACAGCAATACGACCTGTTCCGCACTTGGTTTACTGATTGGTTCGGCCAGGGCGGAGTCATTGCTGAATGCATGTGATTGACAGTCACACAGGAGGAATGCCTACGCGGGTGATCCTCGACGGCGGCCCCGATCTGGGGTCCGGCCCGCTGGCCGAGCGTGCACGACGCTTGGCCAGCGAGCATGAGGTGTTCTACAAATCCATCTTGCTGGAGCCGCGTGGGCAGCCCGGAATGGTGGGGGCGCTTCTGGTCGCGCCCGAAGATCCAGGGTGTGAGACCGGCGTGATCTATTTTGATGCGGATGCAGTTCTTGGCATGTGCGGGCATGGCACCATCGGTCTGGGCGTCACTCTGGCACATATGGGCAGAATCCGGCCGGGCACGCATCGGGTTGAAACTCCGGTCGGTGTCGTCTCGGTGGATTTACTGGACGCCAATACCGTACGCGTCACAAATGTCGAGAGCCGTCGCGTGCGGGCAGCAGTGCAGATTGAGGTTGGCGGCTATGGGTCGATAACCGGCGATCTTGCCTTTGGCGGAAATTGGTTCTTCATTGTTGATCCCAGCCCAATCCCGGTGAACCCGGGAAACATTCGGGCGATGACCGATCTGACCATCACCATACGCGAAGCCTGCATCGCACAGGGCGTGCATGGCGAAAACGGAGAACTGGTCGACCATGTGATCCTTCAGGATCAATCCCCCAACAAGGATGTTCACAGCCGCAACTTTGTACTGTGCCCGGACAATCAATATGACCGGTCGCCCTGCGGTACCGGCAGTTCGGCGCGCCTCGCCTGTCTGGCGGCAAACGGGGTGCTGGAAGCAGGGGAAGAGATTGTGCAGGAAAGCGTGATCGGCAGCCCCTACGTGCTGAGCTACCAACCCGGCCCGAACGGGGGTGTCATTCCCACCCTGACCGGGCAGGCGCATATCATGTCGGAAGGCAGGTTGGTTTTCGCGCCGAATGATCCGTTCCGTGATGGCATCGCGCTTTGAAGTCAAGGCCGGGGACAGACGCTGTCCGGTCCCCGACCCCGTACCACTATTTGAGAACCTGTAACCATGCAGCATGACACCAAGACGGACATAGTTGTGATCGGTGCTGGCATCATTGGCATCAGCGCTGCGCTAGAGTTGCAAAAGCGGGGAAGGCAGGTGCTTGTGCTGGACCGTGAAGGCGTTGCAGCCGAGGCGTCAAAGGGCAATGCCGGGGCCTTTGCCTTTACAGATATCGTGCCGCTTGCAACGCCTGGGATCATGCGCAAAGCGCCAAAATGGCTGCTTGATCCGTTGGGGCCTTTGTCGATCCCGCCCGCTTATGCGCTGAGTATTGCACCGTGGATGCTCCGGTTCTGGCGGGCCAGTTGGCGCGATCGTTATGCAGCCTCACTATCCGCACAAGCCGCGCTGATGAACCACAGCCGTGCGGCGCTGGAGCGTCAGATCGAGCATGTAGACGGCGAGGCGCTGATGCAGCGCGAAGGCCAGTTGCAGTTGTTCGAGAGTGAGGGCGAATTCCGTGCCAGCCTGCCCACCTGGAACCTGCGCAAGGACCATGGCATCCCGTTTGATCTTCTGGACAGCCCGGATGCTATTGCCGAAATTCAGCCCGGGCTGAACCGGCGATTTACCCATGCGGGTTTTACCTCGACATGGATGAATACCGTCGACCCTGCCCGCTGGACCGAGCATCTGGCGGCACAGTTCATCGCGCGCGGTGGGCAGGTAAAGATCGCAGGGATCACGGCACTGAAACCAACCGATGACGGCGTGCGCCTTGACACGGACAACGGCGACATTTCGGCAGGTCAGGTGATTGTTGCCGCCGGAGCCTGGTCACACCAGCTGGCCAAGACCCTGGGGGATCATATCCCGCTTGAGACCGAGCGGGGTTATAACACGACCCTGCCCGAAGGCGCTTTTGACCTGCGCACTCATCTGACCTTTGGGGGGCATGGGTTTGTGGTAACCCGGATCAACGGCGGCGTGCGCATCGGCGGTGCAGTCGAACTGGGTGGATTGAAGCTGGCCCCGAATTACCGGCGCGCTGACACGTTGCTGGCCAAGGCCGGGCGCTTCATGCCAGACCTGAACCTGGAAGGCGGCACGCAATGGATGGGCTTTCGCCCATCACTGCCTGACAGCCTGCCAGTGATTGACCGATCTTCGCGCGCACCACACGTACTTTATGCCTTTGGCCATGGTCATCTGGGGCTGACCCAATCCGCAGGCACGGCCGAACTGGTGGCCGATCTGGTCACTGACGCCAAGCCGGTGCTCGATATGTCACCTTTCTCATCCACACGCTTCTAATCTGGAGAACACCTTATGAAAATCACCGGGCTGAACGTATATCAGGTGGATCTGCCGCTGAAAGAAGGCCGCTATAGCTGGTCCAACGGCAATTTTGTCGAAGTGTTTGACAGCACCGTTCTGGAAATCATCACAGATGAAGGGTTGAAGGGCTATGCCGAATGCTGCCCGCTTGGCTCGGCCTATCTGCCGTCTTTTGCGCTCGGCGTCCGGGCCGGGCTGGCAGAGCTGGCCCCGCATTTGATCGGGCAGGACCCACTGAATATCGGTCAGATCAACCGTACGATGGATGCGGCCTTGCGGGGTCATCCCTATGCTAAGGCTCCGGTGGATATTGCCTGCTGGGATCTGCTGGGCAAGGCCACGGACCAGCCGCTTTACACATTGCTGGGGGGCGCTGCGCAGGATGATGTGGTGCTTTATCGCGCGATCAGTCAGGAAGCTCCCGAGATCATGGCCAAAAAGATCGAAGGCTATGCTGCCGAAGGCTACACCAAGTTTCAGCTCAAGGTGGGTGGCGAGGCCAATGACGACATCGACCGTATCCACGCCACCCGCGCCGTTCTGAAAAAGACGGACCTGCTTGTAGCAGACGCCAATACCGGCTGGACCCGGCAGGAGGCCGCACGCGTGGTGGGCGCGATTTCGGGTCTGGATGTCTATGTGGAACAGCCTTGCCTGACCTATGAGGAATGCGTGTCGATCCGCCGCCGCACCGCGTTGCCTTTCGTGATGGACGAGGTGATCGACACTCCCAACACGCTGGTCCGCGGCATTGCCGAAGACGCGATGGATGTGATCAACCTGAAGATCTCGAAAGTCGGAGGGTTGACCAAAGCCCATCTTATGCGGGACCTGTGCGTGGCGCACGGCATCCCCATGACGATCGAAGACACCTGGGGTGGTGACATCACCACCGCAGCCATTGCACATCTGGCCCGTTCAACGCCGTCCGAGTTCACATTCTCTGCCACGGATTTCAACTCTTACGGCACCGTGGACATTGCCGAGGGTGCGCCAAAGCGTGTCAACGGCCGGATGACCGCACCCGCCCGTCCGGGTCTGGGTGTTACACCGATTTTCGACGCTCTGGGCGAGCCTGTCGCACAATATTGAGAGATCCGATGCGGAGCAGCAAAACCGTTCATGTCATTTCAGCCCACGCAGAAGGTGAAGTCGGGGATGTTATCGTTGGGGGCGTTGCCCCGCCACCAGGCGACACCTTGTGGGAACAGCGCAGCTTTGTCGCGGGCGACCAGACGCTGCGCAACTTCGTTCTGAACGAACCTCGGGGCGGTGTTTTCCGTCATGTCAATCTTCTGGTGCCCCCGAAACACCCCAAGGCCGACGCGGCCTTTATCATTATGGAACCCGAAGACACACCGCCGATGTCGGGTTCGAACTCGATCTGTGTTTCAACCGTATTGCTGGATGGCGGGGTCATTCCGATGCAAGAACCAGAAACTCATATGGTGCTTGAGGCCCCGGGCGGGCTGGTTCATGTGCGGGCGGAATGCAGCGGTGGCAAAGCGCAACGCATTTTCGTGCAGAACCTGCCCAGCTTTGCCGACAAACTGTCCGTCCCACTTGAGGTACCCGGATTGGATACGATCATGGTTGATACCGCCTATGGGGGTGACAGTTTTGTCGTGGTCGATGCACAGGCGTTGGGATTCGAGATTGTCGAACATGAGGCCCGTGACATTGCCCGATTGGGGGTGAAGATCACCAATGCAGCCAATGAACAGCTTGGGTTTTCGCATCCTGAAAACCCGGATTGGGACCATATCTCATTCTGTGCTTTCTGCGGCCCGATCAGCGAGACCGAAACCGGATTGACCGGCAAATCTGCCGTGGCGATCCAACCCGGCAAGGTTGATCGGTCGCCTACAGGTACAGCGGTTTCCGCGCGCATGGCGCTGATGGCAGCAAAAGGGTTGATGTCGTTGGGTCAGACGTTCGAGGCGGTCTCGATCATCGGATCACGGTTCACCGGTCGGATTGTCGATACCACCGAAGTGGCGGGCCGTGCCGCGATTGTCCCCGAAATCAGTGGGCGCGGCTGGATCACCGGCATTCACCAACACATGCTTGACCCGGATGACCCCTGGCCTGGCGGGTATCGCTTGTCGGACACTTGGGGCGTCTGACTAAACAGTGCATTGGCCGTGCCCACTCTCAGGGACAGGCAGTTACAGAAGTTTCCATTCGCTCTTGGTCTTACCGTGTTGTCTCAGCAGGGTTGAATCACCATGGATATTGGATGCATTATCAAGCGGAGTGTCCTAAATCAGCTTTCTGGGTGGCCGAGTCGCGGCTCAGCTTGGAATAACGCCAGTAACCGGTAGCTGTACCCAAACAAGTGGCAGGAAAGATATGGCAGGAAAGCGCGCGATAACCAAGCAAAGCCTACCAGATGTCATCGCGAACGATCTTCGTGAACGTATTCTGAACGGTGAACTTGCCGAAGGTGAAGCTATTCGTCAGGAAGCTCTGGCCGAAGAATACGACGTATCTCGGATGCCCATCCGCGAAGCCCTAAAGCGTCTGAACGCTGAAGGCCTGATTCAATGGGCCAATAATCGGGGCGGATCAGTTACCAAGCACTCATTGAACGAGATTGGAGAAATATTCGACCTTCGAATGCTTATTGAAGTCGATCTTTTCCGCAGAGCCATTCCGCAGATGACATCTGCCGACTTTGCACGATGCAACGAGATATTGACGCAGATGGAAGCGTCTTATGACGAGAATGACGTCAGCAAGTGGGGGATCCTGAACTACCAATACCACTCCGCCCTTTACGCGGCGTCGCAGAGGAAACTGACGAATGAATTGCTGGACCGCGTCAATCTGCAATCAGACCGCTATGTCCGAATGCATTTGAGCGTGATGAAGCAGCGGGAACCCGCGAAAAAAGAGCATCGAGAGCTGTTGAAACTGGCGCAAGCAGGGAACGTTGACGAAGCCTGTAACATGCTGATGCGGCACATCCGGCGAACAAAGGAACAGCTGCTGGAGATGATCGTAGCAAAACGCGCCATGGAGGAGACCTAACAGGGCGCTTGATTGTCTCTCTTAATTGGATACATTATCCATAGCTTCAGAATCGTAAATATGGAACCTTCATGACCTGCTCCCCCCATGGTAAGCACCTCATCGCTGGAAACTGGCTTTCAGGTGACACGTTTTTTCAGTCACAGCCCGCTTTTGGACCGTCACACAGTTTTTCGGTGGGGCGCCTTCAGGATGTTGATGCGGCTGCGGAAGCTGCCGAAGAAGCGTTCTGGAGCTATGGTTTTTCGACCCGGGAAGACCGCGCGGCATTTCTGAATACCATCGCGGATGAGATCGAAGCCCGCGCCGAGGCGATTACTGAAATCGGTTCGCAGGAAACCGGCCTGCCCGAGGCCCGTCTGCAAGGAGAGCGGGGTCGCACATCGGGCCAACTTCGCTTGTTTGCCACTCATATTCTGAGTGGTGAGTATCTGGATCGGCGCCACGACAGCCCGTTGCCAGACCGCTCGCCGCTGCCGCGCCCGGATCTGAAAATGATCCAGCGCCCTATTGGCCCTGTCGCCGTATTCGGTGCTTCGAATTTCCCTTTGGCCTTTTCAACCGCAGGCGGTGACACCGCGGCCGCCTTGGCTGCTGGGTGCCCCGTTGTCGTAAAAGGGCACAGCGCCCATCCGGGCACCGGTGAGATCATAGCCGAGGCCATACATTCTGCCATCGAACGCTGCAAAATTCATCCCGGTGTTTTCAGTCTGATTCAGGGGGGTGACCGGACAGTAGGTTCCGCTTTGGTGCAACACCCGCTGATCAGGGCTGTCGGGTTCACTGGCTCATTGGCTGGTGGTCGGGCACTGTTCGATCTGTGTGCCGCGCGTCCTGAACCAATCCCGTTTTTCGGTGAACTTGGCTCGGTCAACCCGATGTTCATTCTCGATGCTGCGCTGACGAACCGGGGCGACAACATTGCTCAGAACTGGGCTGGGTCGCTGACCATGGGCGCAGGCCAGTTCTGTACCAACCCCGGGGTCGCCGTAATGCTGGCGGGTGCAGCAGCGGACCGCTTCGCTGAGACCGCGCGAACCGCCCTGTCAGAGACACCCGCGCAAACCATGCTGACCGACGGCATCGCCGACGCTTATCGAGCCGGTCAGGCAAGGATCGCCAATATAGCAGATGTGCAGGAGGTTCTGAGCTCGATGTGTGATCAACGCACCGCGTCCCCTTACCTGTATCGCACCAATGCTGTGAACTGGCTGGCAAACGAAACCCTTGGTGAAGAGGTTTTTGGCCCGTTGGGGGTTATCGTAACTGCCGAAACGCCTGAAGAAATGCGGGCCGTCGCGCACAGTCTGCAAGGTCAGCTGACCTGCACCCTGCATATGGATGATGCGGACATGGACACCGCGCGTTCCCTGATGCCGATCCTCGAGCGCAAGGCCGGGCGTGTGCTGGCCAATGGCTTTCCCACGGGCGTCGAGGTCTGCGACAGTATGGTGCATGGCGGCCCCTACCCCGCTTCGACCAATTTCGGTGCTACCTCTGTCGGCACATTGTCAATCCGGCGGTTTTTAAGACCCGTGTGTTACCAGAACATGCCGGACGCATTGTTGCCAGAACAGTTCCTCTGAATTTTCGGCTAAACACACCCAAAACGTCATGGCTCATCGCGGGGCAAGCGATGAGCCGGGTGCCCAATGCTCTCATTTGATGGAGGCTACACTTTGGCCTGTTAAGTGGGGAGGCTCACGTCGGCCTTAACGCAGAAATTCACGATCAAAAAATCTCTTGCTACAAATACATGCCATAATGCATATTTATTGTTAGCATTTTTGACTATTTGAATAAGAATAACACATTTCTTGGGGGCAAAAATCGAGCTTGGCGCGCTTCGCGCTTACTTAGACCCGTGGGGGGAAGGGGCTCTGGTTTGACTTGGTTAAAGATTGTGTTGGTTGTATTTGTTGTTGCGCTCATGCCAGCGCAAGCCCTTGCCAACATCGGGACAGTTATCAGCGCCAAGCAAGGCGCTCAGATCATTCGCGCCGGAAACGCACAGCCTGTCATTTCAGGAATGGATGTGGTGTCGGGCGATACGATTTCTACAGACCACAGCGGTTTGGTGCAGATCGTATTTGTGGATGAAACCAAAATTGCCGTAGGCCCCAATGCGCATATGGTTTTGGATGTGACCATGCTGCGCGGCAACCGAAAGGCCAAAAGCTTTGCCGTGCAGGCCTTGGGCGGCAGCTTTCGATTCATTTCAGGCAAAAGCAGAAAAAGAGCCTATTCGATCAAGACCCCGACAGCGACAATGGCAGTTCGTGGCACAACCTTCGATATGTGGGTCGTATCACAAACCCAAAGCGCAATGCTTGTCCTGCACGGAACTGTTCAAATGTGCAGTGCACAAGGGTCTTGCAGGTCCACAGGCCGCGTGTGCAGCATGTATGCCACCGGTGGAGGCGGAACAGTCGGGCGGCCCGCTGATCAGGCACAGTACGATCAAGCACTGAAAGAGGGATTCCCATTTATTCAGTCGCAGGAAGGCCTTCTGCCTCCTTTGCAGGTACGGGTTGAGGGATGTTCTGGCGAAGGCGCGCCCGTGCAGCAGGCCAAAGTCGACAGGGCCGATTTTCGCAGAACTGCGCCCCAGCCGCGCCCAGTCAGCGTCGCAGCGCCGCCAGCACCTCCGTCAAACCCAGAGCCAGAAGTAGAACCAGAACCGGAGCTGGAAGAACCAGAACCAGAACCGGAACCGGAGCCAGAAGAACCGGAACCGGAACCGGAACCGGAAGAGCCTGATCCGGAAGAGCCTGAACCGGAACCCGAAGAACCTGATCGAGAGGAACCAGGTCAGGAAGATCCAGAGCAGCAAGAATCAAATAGTGAGCTGTTCCGGTAGCGATGTCGAAAAAGCGGAAATGGACTCACTTGTCCGGGGAACGACATGAGCGACGAAAAGCGCAAAACCAGGACAGGGAAATGGGCGTTCCGCCTTGTCGGATTGTGTCTGATCCTGGTGGGTTGTTTCATCCGAGTCATGGATCCTTATCCTGTGCGAATGACCCGTCTGATCTATTTCGACGTTCTGCAAAGGTCGTCTCCGCGAGAGTTCAATCCTGACCTCCCCATCCGGGTTGTAGATATCGACGAAGCCTCTCTGGCCAATTGGGGGCAATGGCCCTGGCCCCGAACACTGGTGGCGCAGATGGTTCAAAATCTGGGTGAATACGGTGCTGCGGCCATCGCGTTTGATATGTTGTTCGCTGAACCTGACCGGTTTTCGCCCTCGCGTCTTCTGAACGATCCATCTTTGGCAGGGGTCCTCACAGTGGAACGCCACGCTCAGAAGCTCGATAACGATGTCTTGCTTGGGATGGAAATCGCCTATTGGCCAGTCGTTCTTGGGACTGCCGCACGATTGTCGGCGGAAGGAAACCCCATCACTGCAAAAGCAGGTATCATTGAGTTCGGGGAAAATCCCGCCGCGGGTCTAATTTCAGTTCCTCATTGGACGCCAATCGCGCCCCCTTTGGACCGGACCGCTGCGGGTATTGGTGGGGTCAACGTCTCGCCCATCGGCGGAACCGGTATCATGCGCCGTGTGCCGGTTCTTTGGCGCGGGCCGGACGGGCTGTTGCCGGGTCTGTCAATTGAAGCCCTGAGAGTTGCCTTGGGTGAAACCAATATCGTAGCCGAAGGTGCGCAAGACGAAACAGGCATCATGTTGGCGGTTGAGGTCGGGGGATACCGTATACCAACGACAGAAAACGGCGAGATTTGGCTGAGATACCGGCAGGATGCGCCCGAACTGTACATCTCGGCCAGCGATATCCTCAAAAGCTCGGATGATGCGGATGTTCGGGCGGAAGTTGAGGGGCGGATCATCCTGATCGGAACGTCGGCCGCCGGTTTATTCGATATGCATCAGACAGCGCTTGGAGAGAGCGTTCCCGGCGTTTCAATTCATGCTCAGGTGCTGGAACAGGTCCTGACCAACGAAATGCTAAGCCGTTCGGACGTGACCGCAGCGCAGGAAATGCTTGCCTTCGCCTTTCTCGGGCTTGTCGTGATTGCCGTCATGTCCAGTTTTGGTGCGGTTGCATCTTTCATTGCAGGCGGTGTCGCCGCCGCTGCCGTTCTGACAATCAGTTGGCTGGTTTTTCAAAACCAGTCGGTACTGTTCGACGCCACATTTCCGCTTGTCGGTGGCATAGCAAATTTCGGGCTGCTGGCAGGATATCTTTTCCTGTCTACCGAACGGGAAAAGCGCAAAATCCGGAAAGTCTTCTCTCATTACGTCGCCCCGGAAATCCTTGATGAGATGGAAGCCACCGGGCATCAGCTGCATTTGGGAGGAGAGACGCAGGATATCACGGTGATGTTTTCCGACATCCGGGGTTTCACACCTCTGTCTGAATCCGCATCTGCCACCGAGCTGGTCTCACTGCTGAATGCGCTTTTTTCCAGTATCGGCGATCAGATACTGGCTGAACGGGGAACCATCGACAAGTTTATCGGCGACGCCGTTATGGCGTTCTGGAATGCGCCTCTGCCTGTCGCTGACCACCCGTGCCGGGCTTCATTAGCCGCGCTGAAAATGCGGCGAGCTTTGGCAGAGTTCAATGAATCCGACATCATGCGAAACCGCCCCCCTATCGCGCTGGCAACGGGGCTTGCCACCGGGCAGGCCTGCGTCGGCAATATCGGCTCGCAGAAACGGTTCAACTACACGGTTATCGGTGACGTCGTGAATGTCTCAGCACGGATCGAACAATGCTGTCGAACAGTCGACTATGACATCGTCGTTTCCAACGGTGTCCATGAAATCACGAATGGGGAGCTGGCCATGTTAGAGGCCGGGCATGTTGATCTGAAAGGCAAAGCCAACCCGGAACCCGTCTTTGTTTTGGTGGGCGATCAGGCCCTGTTGCAAACAGCGGCATTCCAGGATCTCAGGGCTGCACATGCGGAGCTGATTTTGGCGATCACAAATCGACATCCAAACAGCTTGGTCAAGACCTTGTGCCTACAGTGCGAAAATCTGGCTGAAGACATCGAGCCCGGCTTGCGTCAGTTCTACAGGGCGCTGCCCGGTCGTGCCGCTGACTTCCGGTCGAACCTACCATCCGGGCAATTTATGTTCACACGCCACAATCTTGGTTAACCAGTCACGTTTTCCGGCGCTTGCCCTCTTTGGGTCACGCTCACACCGGAACAAACTGATGCAAGACGGGCTGAAAATTATCGTTACTGTAATCTCTGCCCGTCATTCCCGAAGTAATATGCACGGTTGGGATCAAATCCGAATTGTACATCGTCACCTGGGGCAATTGCGTGCTGGCCAAACAATCGGACCGTGATTGGCACATTGCTGGTTTGCAGAATGACATTGGTATCACCGCCCAACTGCTCAACATGCGAAACGGTGCCGGCGATCGGTCCGCCGCTTTCCAGGCGGATGTCCTCCGGGCGCAACCCCAGTTCGCGCGCATCGCCCGGGGTCAGGTTGTCCGCAGGCAGAAAATTCATGGACGGTGAACCAAGAAAGCCCGCGACAAAGCGGTTTGCCGGGTTGTTGTACAGCTCCATCGGGCTGCCGACCTGTTCCACCCGTCCGTCGCGCAGCACCACAATCTTGTCGGCCAGTGTCATCGCTTCTGTCTGATCGTGCGTGACATAAATCATCGAGGCCGAGAGTTGCCTGTGCAGATTTGCGATCTCGATCCGGGTGTTCATGCGCAAAGCAGCATCAAGATTGGAGAGCGGTTCGTCGAACAGGAACAGCTTGGGTTGGCGCACGATGGCGCGACCGATGGCAACACGCTGGCGCTGCCCCCCCGACAGTTCGGATGGGTAGCGGTCAAGATAGGGCTCCAACCCCAGCATCCGGCTCGCCTCCGCGACCCGCTCGTCGATCACGGCTTTCGGCTGGCGTTCCTGTTTCAGGGCAAGGGTCAGGTTGCCGCGTACATTCAGGTGCGGATAAAGCGCGTAACTCTGGAACACCATGGCGATGCCACGTTTCGAGGGCGGGGTCAGATTGACCTGCTCGCCAGCAATTCTGATCTCACCCGATGTCGCGTCTTCAAGCCCTGCAATAACGCGCAGAAGAGTGGACTTACCGCATCCGGAGGGACCGACAAAAACCACAAACTCGCCGTCCTCAACCTCAAGATTGATGTCCTTCAGGACCTCTACATTGCCAAAGGATTTGTGAATGTTTTTCAGTGAAAGGGCGGTCATTGGCGGGTCTCCTCAAGAGAAACGGGTTGGCCAGTGCGGATGCTCTGATCAGCGGCCAGGCAGATGGCAAGGGATTGTACGGCGTCGGACATATGGCGGGTCAGGTCGATATCCTCGGCGATGGCGCGCAGCATATAGGCTTGTTCAGCATCGCACAGTTCCTGATGGCCGGGCTCATCAGGCATGTCGATAATCCTGTCGCCCTGCGGCGTGTGAACCAGAAGGCCACCAACCTTGGTGTGACCATCGATGTCCGCTGACGCGCCCTTGTTTCCGTCGGTAATCGAAACAGACCCGTTGGGCGACACGATGTCCTTCACGAAAAACGCGGTTTCGGACATCATCGGACCCCAACCAGCCTCGTACCACCCGACCGAACCGTCGTCGAACACGACCTGAAACTGGCCGTAATTGTACATGTCAGGCGCGATTTCATCCGACAGGCGCAGACCCATGCCATGAACGCGAAGGGGGTTTGCGTCGGTGATCTGGCACATCACATCGACATAGTGCACACCGCAATCCACGATGGGCGACGTGGTCTGCATCAGGGCCTTGTGCGTCTCCCACTCAGAGCCCGAGGATTGTTGATTCAGGTTCAGACGGAACACATAGGGGCCACCCAGAGTGCGAGCCTCGGCGATCAGACGCATCCAGGATGGGTGGTGGCGCAGGATATAGCCCACCACCAGCTTACGGTTTAGCCGCGTTGCTGTTTCGACCACACGCTGCGCATCGGCAACGTTGGTGGCGAGCGGTTTTTCGACAAACACATGCGCACCCGCCTCCATCGCGGCGCAGGCGTAATCCGCGTGACTGTCCGAGTAGGTCGCAATCACAACCAGATCGGGTTTGGTTTCGGTCAGAGCGGCCTCAAAACTTGAATACACCGGATAGCGCGTCAGATCAGGGTGATCTACGCGGCCGGATCGGTTCACCAACCCGACAATCTGCGCGTCCGGGTGATGGAGATGTGCCAACGCATGGCTCAGCCCCATGTTCCCAAGGCCTGCGATCAGGACGCGGGTCATTTCACCGCTCCTGACGTGATGCCGCGAATGAGCTGTCGCGAGAAGATCACATAGAGGATCAGCACCGGCAGGATCGCCATTGAAAGGGCTGACAGGACCGCGTTCCAGTCTGTCACAAACTGACCGATGAAGACCTGGCTTCCCAGCGTCAGTGTCTTGGTCTCTTCCGCGGGGGCCAAGATCAGCGGAAACCACAGATCGTTCCAGATCGGGATCATGTTGAATACGGCAACCGTTGCCATTGCCGGACGCACCAGCGGCAACACAAGCCGAAAGAAGATTGTGTATTCACTAAGGCCGTCAATGCGGCCCGCATTCTTGAGGTCGTCACTCACCTGTTTCATGAACTCACTGAGGATGAACACCGCCAAGGGCAGGCCCTGCGCCGTATAGACAAGGATCAGCGCCCACAGGGTGTTCACCAGCCCGGTCGCCACCATCATTTCCAGGATGGCCACAGTGCCGATGCGGATCGGGATCATGATTCCAAGCGCCAGGTACAGACCCATAAGCATGTTGCCCTTGAACCGGTACTCACTCAGCGCATAAGCCGCCATTGCGCCAAACAGCAGGACCAAAGTCAGGGATGCAACGGTCACAATCAGAGAGTTTTGGAAATAAAGGAAGAAATCCCCCTGTTTCATCACTGTCTGATACCCGATCATCGAAAAACTGTCGGCATCGGGCAGCGCCAGCGGTTCGCGAAAGATCGCCTTGCGGGTCTTGAAGCTGTTGATCAGGATCACGAAAACCGGAAACAGTGCGATCAGCGTATAGAAGATCAGTGCACCATGCATCGCGAAGGTGTTTAGCGGGTTGGAGCGGGCCTTGTTCATGTCATCTGCTCCTTACAGCTGGTACCGGCGCATCCGGGTCTGGATGCCGAAAAGGTAGACACAGACACCCAGCAGGATGATTGCAAACATCGCACCAGCGATGGCCGAACCCATATGCGGATCACCCAATTGCAGCTGGAAGCCAAAGAATGTGCGATACATGAAGGTGCCAAGAATATCGGTCGAGAAGTCAGGCCCCGCCAGAGCGCCCTGTGCAGCATAGATCAGATCGAAGGCGTTGAAATTGCCGACAAATGTCAGAATTGAGATGATCCCGATCGAGGGCAGGATCAGCGGCAGCTTGATTTTCCAAAAGGCACTTGTACCGGTGATGCCATCCACTTCCCCGGCTTCCAGGATTTCCTCAGGGATCGATAGCAAGGCCGCGTAAATCAGCATCATTGGGATACCGACAAACTGCCAGACCGAAATCAGCGCCAGAGTGGTCAAAGCGTATTCCTCCTTTCCCAACCACGGGGCAAAGAGGGATTTCAACCCAACCGCATCCAGCATCGAAGGAGCGATGCCCCAGATGGGCGACAGGATCAGTTTCCATGCAAATCCGACGATCACAAAGCTCAGGATTGTCGGAATGAAGATCGCCGACCGATAGAGCACCGCAAATCGCAGGCGCGGATGGCTGAGCAGCGCTGCCAGCGCGATGCCGATGGGGTTCTGCACCAGCATGTGAATCAGAAAGAACCAGAAATTGTTGCCCAGCGCATTCCAGAACTGTTCCGACCAGATCGGATCGAAAAACAGCGTTTGAAAGTTCTGCAGTCCAACAAAAACGCGGCTCTGGTCGACCTCAGAGTAAAGGGCCAGACGGAGCGTGTTGAACAGGGGAAAGATCATCACCGCTGTGTAGACAAGCACGGCTGGTGCCAGAAACACGACGATATGCCAGCGGATGCGGGGGCGGGTCATGGGGAGCGCTTTCAATGGAATGCCAGGCGTACCCGGGCAACTCATGCTGCCCGGGTATGGTTCAGCTTACTGATGTGGTGCATACCACGAGGCGAGGCCCGCCTGTAGTTTTGCACCCAGCTCTTCAGGCGACTTGGCACCTTTGATCGCGGCAACGGATGCGCCCCAGGTCTCGTTCTCGAGGTTTGGTGTGCCGCGCGACAGGATTTGATAGGTCGAGCGGATGGTCGATTCACATTCTTCACGCCAGCCGACAATTTCCTTGGCCAGCGGGTCCTGCAACTCGACCGGAGTGCTCGACAGCGGGAAGAAGCCGGGAAGAGCGTTGCCGAAGATTTCAGCAAACTCGGGGCTTGCGACCCAGGTCAGGAATGTTTCAGCGGCCTCAGGATTCTTTGTGGCCGCGTTCATGCCGATGCCAATATCCGTGTGGTCCGAGATATAGCAGGTGTCACCTGCGTTCTGAACCGGCGGCTTGAAAGCGCCCATTTCGAAATCGGCTTGTGCGTTGAAGCCGGAAATCTCCCATGATCCCGCAGGATAGATGGCTGCGCGGCCCAAAGTGAAGATGTTCTGGCTGTCGGGATAGGTCTGTGCTTCGTACCCGTCACCCAGATACGCACCCCAGCGGGCCAGCGTTGCATAAGGGGCTGTCCAGGCTTCATCGGTCAGCTTCTGTTCACCTGCGATCAACGCCTGACGACCTTCTTCACCCTTCCAGTAGTTCGGCCCGATGTTATTGTAACCCATCGTGGCAGCTTCCCATTGGTCGTTGGTACCCATCGCCATTGGGATGTAAGTGCCGTCTTCCTTGATCTTGTCCAAAGCGGCAAAGAACTCGTCTTCTGTGGTCGGCACTTCGAGGCCCAACTCGGCAAAAGCGTCCTTGTTGTAGATGAAGCCGTGAATAACCGATGCCATCGGCACGCAGAAGCTGGCCGAACCGTCATCCGTCTGCCAGGCAGACTTTGCAACGTCCGAGAAGTTGTTCATCGCCTCGACCGAGGACAGATCGGTCAGGTGACCGGCCTCATAAAGCGCCAGCGAAGCATCGAAGGGGCGGCAGGTAATCAGGTCACCGGCAGACCCCGCATCAAGTTTCGAGTTCAAAACCGCGTTGTATTCTGCCGGGGCAGACGGCGTGAACTGGACTTTGATGCCAGGATGCTTTGCTTCAAAGGCCGGGATGATCTGGTCCTGCCACAGTGTCAGGTCATCGTTACGCCAGCTTTCGATAGTCAGCGTGACGTCCTCGGCATAGGCGGCAGAGGCTAACAGCGTCCCACCAAGCAAGGCCAGTTTCAGGCTATTACGTTTCATTGTACTCTCCCATTTGGTTTGCAGTTATTTATCAGGTGTCAGTGCCGCGCTCAGAACTCCGCCCGTTTCTTTCAGGCGCACATTGGCTGCCGCCAGTGAAACGCCGCGAGCGGCGATGAGAATGGCGGATTTGGTGTCTCCTTGCGCTTCAGCCAAGGCGTTTTGGGCGGTGCCTGCATCAACTCCGGCGATCCGGGCGACGATGCCGGTCGCACGCGCCCGCAGCTTTGCGTTGTCTGCTCGCAGGTTGACCATCATGCCCTCGTGAACATGACCCAACTTGATTGCCATAAGGCTGGACAGCATGTTCAGCGCGATTTTCTGGGCTGTACCGGCGCCCATTCGGGTTGAGCCTGAAATCAGTTCAGGCGGGGTGGCAAGCAGAATCGCGTGATCGCATTGCGCCAACAGCGGGCTGCCCGGGTTGTTGGCTATCCCGATCGTGCTGGCACCCGCAGCACGCGCAAGTCGCGCGGCCTCAAGTGTATAGGGGGTGGTGCCACTGGCAGAGACAGCAATGACCGTGTCGCTGCGCATAAGCCCGGCCAGCCCTTCGACCAGCCCGTCGGTGTCATCCTCGGTTCCACCGGGCATATGCGCGGATTGCGGCAACCCTCCGGCCATCAGGATATGGACTTGGTTTTCGTCGATGCCGAAAGTACCGCCCAGTTCCATTGCATCAGCCGCAGCCATCAGCCCCGAAGACCCCGCCGCCGCGTAATACAATGAACCACCTGATGCCAGACTGCGGGCCATGGCGTCGGCACCGTCGCAAATCGCACGCAGGGCACCCTGCGGGGCACCGGCCGCTTCCTGCTGACCCCTGGACAGGGCCAGCGCCGCCTCTTCCAGCGGTCGGTTACCCAAATCGTATGCGTCCGGGTGGAGTTGTTCGGTGATGTGTGGCAGCACGTGTTTCTCCTCGTTGCCAGAAAGCATACCTATACAATACCATTTGTCCACTAATTTTTTTTCAGCCGCTATTGGCCTTATAATTCAACGTATTTTCGATCTTTCCGCCCTTATTGGATTTACTTTGGCATTTACAGTTCAACATAGGCATTATATAGGTATCATCATGCTTAGTTCGAAAAACAACCCTATCATCGCAGCAGACGGCGGCGGAACGAACTGTCGGATCGCCTATGACGATGGCCAGCAGCGACTGGTGGTCGAGGTTGGCCCCGCCAACGTCGCCAGCGATTATGACGGCGCGATTGTACGGCTGAAAGACGGCCTGAAGATGCTTGCGACCAAGCTCAGTGTTCAGCCCGAGACCCTGAAGCCGATACCGGCGTATTTTGGACTTGCGGGAGTTACAGGTGATCAGATCGCCCAGCGGGTGGCGGCGGATTTGCCGTTGGACAGTATACTGGTCGAGGATGATCGCCACCCTGCGCTGGCGGGTGCGCATCAAGCAACCGACGGTGCAATCGCCCATTGCGGAACGGGTTCGTTTCTGGCCCTGCAATCGCAAGCCGGCCGACGCTTTGCCGGTGGCTGGGGCTCTGTTCTGGGGGATGAGGCCTCTGCTCAGTGGATTGGGCGCAGAGCGCTTTCCGTTACGCTGGATGCATGGGACGGGCTGGTGCCAAAATCCAACCTGACTGAGGGCTTGCTGAACGCATTTGGCAGTACAAGCGGTATTGTCGCTTTCGCGGCCGCGGCACGACCACATGAATTCGGCCAGATCGCGCGACAGGTGACAGCGGCAGCGAGGTCAGGGGACGAACGGGCGGTTTCGCTTATGCACGAAGGTGCTGCGCATCTTTTGCAAGCACTGGAAGCAATGGGCTGGACCCCGGCCATGCCATTATGCCTGACCGGGGGTATTGGCCCTCACTATGAGGCGTATCTGCCGGATCGTGCGCGTGGCGCAGTAACAGAGCCCAATGGTGCGCCTATCGACGGGGCCATCGCGTTGGCCCGGGCTTTCCAAGTGGAGCATTCGGCATGAACGCGGCATCTTTTCTGGCTTCTGACGACTGGCTCGAGAACGGCGGCGGGCCGCGCTATGTCCGGCTGCGCCAGCGGCTGGAAGAAGGCATCGACGCTGGAGTCCTTCCCCCGAATTCCTCATTACCGCCCGAGCGCGAGATCGCCGAGATCACCGGCCTGTCCAGGGTCACCGTGCGCAAGGCCATTCAGGAACTGGTGAAACAGGGCGCAATCGTACAGCGGCAGGGTTCCGGGTCTTTCGTACGGAACGCCGCGCCGAAATTGGAACAATCGCTTTCGCATCTAACGTCTTTCAGTGAGGACATGCGCCTGCGCGGTATGGAATCAACCTCCAAGTGGTTGGAACGGGGCGTTTTTCTACCATCACCCGAGGAAACGGCGGTGCTCGGGCTGCCCGCTGACGGACAGGTGGCCCGCATTTGCCGCCTGCGAGAGGCTGGCGGGCGCCCCATGGCAGTCGAACGTGCCTCGTTGCCATTGGACATTCTGCCAAACCCGCTTGCCGTGCGCGACTCACTCTATGATCTTCTGGAAGAAAACGGCTGCCGACCTGTTCGCGCCATCCAGAAGATTTCCGCCGTTAATCTTGAGGCTGAAGATGCAGCTCTGCTTGGTGTCGCCGAAGGCGCGGCGGGGTTAAGCATCCAGCGGATTTCCCATCTGGAAGGCGGGCGCGTCGCCGAGTTCACAAAATCCAACTATCGCGGCGATGCCTATGACTTTGTGGCTGAGCTGCGACTTACTCCATGATCTGCGATTCTGATGGAAAGGCTGCCCCGATGACCCCGAAAACGACCCTGATGCGTCAGGAAATCGAAGAGATCCCTGTTGCCGTCGAGCGATTGCTCAGCAATGGCGGAGATGCCCTGAGCACAGCCGCGGACGTCGCCCGGAACGGCGGGCTGAAGTTCATGATTTCGGCGGCGCGCGGCTCTTCCGACCACGCCTGTACTTTTCTGAAATACGCAAGCGAATTGCTTCTTGGCTTGCCTATGGCATCCGTCGGCCCATCGGTCGCGTCAGTGTATGGCGCTGACCTGCATGTGGCCGGGGCGCTTTGCCTTTCTGTTTCACAATCAGGAAAAAGCCCGGATATCGTGCAGCTTACGAAAAATGCCCGAAAGGCCGGGGCCAGCACCGTAGCAATCACAAATGACCCATCTTCCCCCCTTGCACTGGCGGCTGAGGCGGCTTTGCCGCTGCACGCAGGCCCCGAGCTTAGTGTAGCGGCGACAAAGACATTCGTGACCTCGCTGGTTGCCGGGCTTTGGCTACTGGCGGAACTGAAAGGCGACAAAGATCTTCTGGCTGCGCTGCGTGGCCTGCCAAAGCACCTTGATGCCGCCACACGGTGTGACTGGGGCAAAGCGGCGGCTGCCGTCACCCAAAGCTCGCTTTATACGCTTGGTCGCGGACCAAGCGTAGCGATCTCGAACGAGGCCGCGCTGAAATTCAAGGAAACCTGCCAGATCCATGCCGAAAGTTATTCCTCGGCCGAGGTGCTGCATGGCCCTGTCTCGATCGTGGAAGGCGGATTTCCGGTTATTGCCTTTGCCGCCAATGATCCCGCAGAGCCGCTGTTGGCCGAGGTTGCCGACACGCTCGCGGCCAAAGGGGCACAGGTATTTGCCACCAGCCCAATGGTCACAAAGGCCGAGGTGCTGCCTCATGTCCGCACGGATCATTGGCTGACGGACCCGGTGGCAGCTATCGTGTCCTTTTATTCAATGGTCGAGCAGGTCGCAGTACAGCGCGGGATCAACCCGGATGCGCCACGTCACCTGCGGAAAGTGACGGAAACGGTATGAGCGGCCAGGCGACCATCTACCACGGCGGGCTTGTTTATGACGGCACCAGTTTGCATGACGGTGCCGCGCTGCGGCTGGAGGCTGGCCGCATCACCGATATTGGCGTTGACGTGAAGACAAGCGCTGGCAAGCTTGTCGATCTGCAAGGCGATATTCTGGCCCCCGGCTATGTTGACCTGCAAGTGAATGGCGGTGGCGGAGTGATGTTCAACGCCGCCCCGTCTGTCGATACACTGGCACGCATCGCCAAGGCGCACCGGACGCTTGGGGCAACCTCGATCCTTCCCACCCTGATCACGGATACCGCAGCCAAGACCCGCGCCGCCATCGAAGCGGCCAAGGCGGCGGTAGCTGCGGGTATTGCGGGGATCGCTGGCCTGCATCTTGAGGGACCACATCTTTCGGTGGCTCGGAAAGGTGCCCATGATGCAGCCCTGATCCGCCCCATGGATGACGAGGACCTGACAACGCTTGTCGCGGCAGCACAAGCGCTACCCGCATTGATGCTGACGGTTGCGCCAGAAAACGTGTCAATTGCGCAGGTGAAAGCGCTGGTCTCAGCAGGTGCCGTTGTTTCGCTGGGCCACAGTGATGCGGATTATGATACCTGCCTGTCTTATGCCGAGGCCGGTGCGTCCTGCGTCACGCATCTGTTCAACGCCATGAGTCAACTGGGCAATCGATCTCCCGGGCTTGTCGGGGCGGTTCTGGCCGCGGGTCGATTAAACGCCGGGCTAATCGCCGACGGTATTCACGTTCACCCTGAA
This sequence comes from Ruegeria sp. O6, assembly GCF_056535045.1. Lineage (NCBI taxonomy): Bacteria > Pseudomonadati > Pseudomonadota > Alphaproteobacteria > Rhodobacterales > Roseobacteraceae > Ruegeria > Ruegeria sp. O6. The sequence continues at coordinate 24,572 of NZ_JBQERM010000008.1, forward strand.
GCCATGCGCACAGCCTGGGCCGCCAAGCGGGGCCCAGGCCGGATATTTCTGGTCAGCGATGCGATGGCGCCGGCTGGCACGGACCAGCGCATGTTCGAACTGGAAGGCCGCCGCATTTCCCGCAAAGACGGGCGTTTGACACTGGCCGATGGTACTTTGGCAGGGGCTGATCTAGATTTGACCACAGCGCTGCGTGTTCTGACCACGCAAGCCGAAGTGCCGCTGGAAGTCGCATTGGCATCCGCGACGCGTATACCCGCCGAAGTAATGGGATTATCCGACGCGGGGCGCTTAACCATAGGAAAACAATGCCCGCTGATCCGCATTGCCAGAGATCTGAGCAACGTAGACGTGCTGGTTTGAACCAGCGTCATAAGACCTGCGCTGACAAAATCCTGAGTTTCTGCAACCATTAGTCAATTCACTGAACGGGAACGGATTTCAGGTAAGCAGCAATGGCCAATCGGTCTTCATCGCTTAGTTTCGAGGTGTTCTCGATGACTTCGACCATTTCGCCACCAGCGCTGTCATAATCCGGTGTGAAACCGGATTTCAGATATTCAGCGATGTCAGCCTCGGACCAGTCAAGCTGGGCGGTGGTCAAACCGGGGATGCGCCCCTTGCCATTCGGATTTGGCGCTCCGGTCAGCCAGAGATCCCGCTTCAACCCTCCCAGTCCGTTTCGCGGTGTATGGCATTCCGTGCAGTGCCCCAAAGCTTCCACCAGATACCGCCCCCGGATTTGCTGGTCGGTCAAATCACCTTCAACCACCCAGCCCGAGCCTGAAAACACAAATTTCCACAACCCCAGCCCGCGCCGGATATTGAAAGGGAAACCAACGTCATGCGGGATACTTGCCGCATCAGATGCAGGCAGGGTGTTCAAAAACGCATGAAGCGCCGCGACGTCCTCGACCGTCATCTTGGCATAAGAGGTATAGGGAAAGGCCGGGTAATAATGTTGTCCCTTTGGTCCTGTTCCGTGTTTCAGGGCATTGGCCAGATCCAGCACGGACCATGATCCAATTCCGGTGTCTGGATCACTGGAGATGTTTGGAGCTACAAACGTACCGAAATCCGTTTCAAACCGGCGCCCGCCTGCTAGAACAAGCTTTCCTTCCTCGCTGGCATCCGGGGCCGAGTGGCACGAGGCGCATCCTGCTGAATAGAAGACAGACGCCCCTCTGGTCACGTCGGGGGTCAGACCGGCCAACCGGGCTGGATCAACCCTTTGCGGTCGGGTCAGCAGCAAACCGGCCAACCCGACCAAAAGCATGACTAGAACGGCGAAAAGTAGAATGCGCCGCACTGATCAATACTCCTTTAATTTTCCGGTGCTCTGTATGCTTTGTGACAGGCCGAGCAGGCTCCGCCAAGTTGGCCCATCGCCCCTTTCAGAGCTTCAACGTCCTGACCTGCCGCAGCCTGCATCGCAACAGCGGCATCGGCCAGTGCCTGCCCTTTGGCCCCGACATCTGCGAAGTTTTCCCAAATAGCGGGCAAGGCGCGGGTTGACGGGTCTGACACATTATCCGATCCGGCTGGCCACATCGCGGACTGGTCGATCTGCGACACAACGACAATATTATTTGCGGCTCGCGTAGCCGCTTCGGCATCATATTCTGCCTCTCCCTTGGCCATGGCGCCCAGCGTGCCAAGGTTGAAAGCGTAAAGCTGCATAATCGAAGTCCGCGCTTTTACAGCCGGGTTTTCGCTATCTTGAGCAATTGCAGTTCCAACTACGGCCAAGGACAAAAGACCTGCCGCAAAGATCGAAGACTTCTTAATCATGGTGTGGCTCCCTGTTTAATGTGCCATATGATAGCTTGAACGATTTTTCTTGTAATTGTTTGTTATTCGGCCTCACCTGTTCATTTATGAACAACGACAATTGGGACGATATTCGGTATGCCCTCGCCGTCAGCAAACACGGCTCGTTGAATGCGGCGGCGACAGCCCTGGGCGTTGCACATGCAACCGTCCTGCGCAGAGTTGCCGCCTTCGAACACCGATATGGCTGTGTTGTTTTTCGGAAAGACCCGTCAGGGTATTCAGTACTTCCCGAAGCCAGAACAATTCTGTCCGCCATGGAAAGCGTTGAAGACGCCGTGCTTTCGGTAGAACGCGCCGTTGTGGGCGCAAATCGTTCGCCAGCGGGTCATGTGCGTATCGCGTCCACGGACAGCCTTTGCCAGTTTGTCCTGCCGCAGGTACTAAACTCAATTTCCGCCCTCTATCCGAGCCTCGAACTGACGATCCTCAGCGGTAACAGTCACCATGATCTGACCAGGTTAACTGCGGATATAGTTGTCCGCCCTTCGGTTCAACTTGGTGAAGGGTTGACCGGAGAGCGCGCAGGAACGTTGCACTTTGGGGTTTATAGTGACGGTACCCGTGACCAAAAATGGATTCGGCTTGATGGGGCTCTCAGCCGTTCACTCCCGGCCAAATGGTTGGCTGAACATGTTCGCGCCGATGACATGACAAACGGAGCAGACAGTTTTCTGGTGCTTCAGCAGATGGTTGCATCCGGTGTGGGGCGAGCTTTCTTACCTGCTTTTATTGGCGACGCTGATCCCCGGCTTCACAGGTTGAACGACATTGATCCCGGAATCGAGGTTCCACTTTGGGTCGCGACGCTAGAGGAAATCGCACACACGCCAAGATTTGCGGTCGTGCAACGGGCTCTGGTTGAACACCTGCCGCATGCACTGGCTGGGTGACGTCACAATTTTAGCGTCTTAGTAGGTCGCTTTGCGTTGAAATCTCCGGCAAGTCGTGGCGGTTGCCCTATACCTGCAACAGGACGTCCTGCGCCGCGATGTTCAGGTTTTCACCGCCGCTCTAGGTAGTTCTTTCCGGAATTGTTTCGCCAAGACGTGACAAAGGTTCTTTGGGATGGGCCAGATATGCGACTCGTTGCTGCGAACGTTCTAACGCAGGTGGTGAAAAGCCCCAGATAGAATGTGCCGACTGCGCCATTCATCATTTACAAATATAAACATTCATCTTAATGATTATGTATGAGCAGAGACCCAAATTTCTCCCGGCGGACCTTCCTGTCCCAAGGCGCATGTCTGGCGGCACTCTGCCTGCGACCCAGCTTTGCGATTGCGGAAATGACACTTGGTCAATCGGCAAGGATTTCAACTTTGTCGGATGGCTACCTGTCATTGCCGCCCGAAATGGTCTTTGGGGCAATGCCCGAGGCAGAGCTGACAGAACTTCTGAACCGCCATCAAACAGATCTGACCAGATACGAGCCCGAGTGCAACATTGTGCTCTACCGCGATGACCAGAATACCGTACTGTTCGACGTTGGGGCCGGGCCGGATTTCATGCAAACCGCTGGCAAACTTCCGGAAACTCTGGACGCCGTAGGGTTATCTCCGGATGAGGTCACGCAAGTGATCTTCACCCATGCTCATCCGGATCACATCTGGGGTGTGCTGGACGACTTCGGAGATCACCTCTTTCCCAATGCCAGATATCATCTTGGCCGCAAGGAATGGGACTATTGGTGGAACCCCGCAACCGTTGACACGATAGGAGCCGACCGCACGGCATTCGCGGTGGGCGCAAAGCGGCGCATGGAAGCCATCGAAGACATGGTTGCGTTCTTTGATGATGGGCAGGAAATCCTTCCCGGTATCGCAGCACGCGCTAGTTTCGGGCACACGCCCGGACATATGGCGTTCGAAATTCGCAGAGGCAGTGACGCGGTGATGGTCGTCGGCGATGCGCTCGGCAATCCGCACGTCGCGTTCGAGCGTCCGGACTGGCGCAGCGGTACGGATCAGGACCCCGACGCCGCGGCAAGTGCCCGGAAATCGCTGCTGGATCAGATTTCTCATGCCCAAATGAAGATTATTGGGTTCCATTTGCCAAATGGCGGAATTGGCCGTGTTGAAAAGGCCGGTTCAACCTATCGATTTATTGGAGAGCCTGCATGATGCGCGCTTTGTTGATTGCCTGTACCCTGGCCACGCAAACGTGGGCCAGCGAGGATATCGCAGACCAGTACCCGCAGAGCGTTCTTTACTCGAAACCTGTCGAATTTATTCCCGGCGTCTTTTCCGCCATCGGTGCAACCGCACCCCCGACTTATGAGAATTCGGGCCACAACAATAACCTCAGCTTCATCGTGACCGGAGAGGGTGTTGTCGTCATCAACGGTGGCGCGGCCTATGTGCTTGCCGAAGCGCTTCATAAGGAGATTCAAGCGCTCACGGATCAGCCCGTGAAGCTTGTCTTCAACGAAAACGGTCAGGGGCACGCTATGCTGGGGAATGCCTACTGGTCGGAACTTGGGGTGCCCATCGTCGCTCATTCAGATGCTGCGGCTGAATTCGAAGAATATGGGCCACAAATCCTTGAAGGGATGCAGGCATATAACAAGGACAAGGCAAAAGGAACGTTTTTGGCCGGTCCGACAGAAACGTTTGACGATGAATACGTTGTCGAACTCGGCGATTTTCGCATGGAGGCCAAACATCTTGGACCTGCGCACAGCCCCGGCGACATTTCGATCTGGTTGCCCAATCAAAGCCTTGTCATCGCCGGTGACATGGCATTTCACGAACGTATGCTGCCGATCTTTCAGGACACCTACACCGCAGATTGGCTTGAGACCTGGGACAATGAGTTCGAGGCACTGGAAGCCACATATGTGATCCCCGGGCACGGTCATCCTACGAACATGGATCAGGTGCGCCGGTATACACGCGACTATCTTGTCTACCTGCGCGCAATGATCCAGGAACATATGGATGCAGGCGGGGATCTGGCCGAGGCCTATTACGTCGACCAAAGCCCTTATGCCCATTTGGACACGTTCGAAGAATTGGCCACGAAAAACGCGGGTCGGGTCTACGAACAGATGGAATTCGAATAAGTCAGGACCGCCGAAGAACGGGCATTCGCATCATCATCCGATGGGTGGCGACGGCCCCAACCCACATCGAGAAGACGGCAAGCCACGCAGTCAGCGACAAGGCCGATCCCCCGGACAATCCGGCACCAACGGCGCAGCCACCTGCCAACATCGCACCAAATCCCATCAAGACAGCCCCGACAAGGTAACGCTCCATCGGAGTATCCGGGCCGAACTGTTCGATTTTCCATTCGCCGGAAAGAACTGCAGAAACAGCGGCGCCAATTGCAACGCCCGGAACCAGACCAATGCCAAAGGACAGCGCAATGTTCCGCTCGGCCACCAGCGCCATCAATGTATCCGTTGCCGGGCCGGTGAACGTGACCGAAGACACCGGCACGACTTCGAAGGAGGCTTGTGCAATCGCAAATGTCATCAACCAGCCAAGCGCCACGGCGACACCAACTCCGGCGGCCGTGACAATCTTTGTCACTGTCACCTGCTGGCGCACTGCAAACACGACGGCCAGAACAAAGGTCCCTGCGGCAAAGACTGTGTACGCTATGGGTGAAAACCCAAGTAGTGCCGAAAGGTCGCGCGCATTGCCACCTGTGATCGTCCAAATACCGGACAGCGCCTCGCGCGCGGGGCTGAGCACACCCGTGTAAGCCGCTTGCGCGACCAACGTCAGAACCAACCCTGTCACCATTGCCCGCAGATTGCCGCATGAGGCCAGCACCAACAGGCGCGACGCGCATCCGCGCGCCAAAATCATTCCGGCGCCAAACATCAGACCGCCGATCACCGCCCCACTCAGGCTGCCTGTTGACGCAATTGAACGCGCCCCGGACAAATCCAGCCATTCAATCGAGACGAACCCCTGTACCAGCATCAACGCCGACGTGAATGCGATCAGCCAGACGGCCAGACGGGGCCCAAGTTCGCCCTCGGCGACTTCAACAGTGGATGCCCGCAAGCAGAAATGAGATTTCTGAGCGGTAACTCCGAACAGGATGCCAACAAGCAAACCGGCGACAGCCAATGTGCCCGAATCTCCCAGCAGATCGATGAGGCGTTCCATAGACAAAAACTCTCACCTCTTTACGTGTCCGTCTTTGCCTTCCGTCAAGTTCTCACTGTGCGGCCATCGGTTTGCGCGCAAGCTGGCACTGTGTCCACAACGCACCCAATGCCTCGACCAACAGGGTTACATCTTCTGACGAATGTACAGGTGAAGGCGTAATCCGAAGACGTTCGGTGCCTTTTGGGACAGTGGGATAGTTTATCGGCTGGATATAAATCCCGTAGTCGCGCATCAAGACATCCGAGATAAAGCGGCACTTAACCGGATCGCCGACCATGACCGGGATTATGTGGCTTGGGTTGGGCGTGTGCGGAATGCCCAAAGCGTCCAGCCGGCCTCGAACCTCGAATACGCGTTGCTGATGCAGAAACCTCTCCTCATTGCTTTGTTTGAGGTGCCGTACGGATGCTGCGGCACCAGCGGCGACGGCCGGGGGCAATGCGGTGGTAAAGATAAATCCGCTGGCAAAAGAACGGACAAAGTCGACAAGTTCCTTTGACGCCGCGATGTATCCACCAACCACGCCGAACGCTTTGCCCAACGTGCCTTCGATGACCGTCAGGCGATCCATCACCCCTTCGCGTTCGGCGATGCCACCACCACGCGGCCCATACAGCCCTACTGCATGAACCTCGTCCAGATAGGTCATCGCGCCGTACCGATCCGCCAGATCGCAGATTTCGGCGATTGGTGCTATATCGCCATCCATCGAATAAACACTTTCAAACGCGATCAGTTTTGGCGCGTTGGACGGCAGGTCCATGAGATGTCGTTCAAGGTCCTTCAAATCGTTATGCTTCCAGACCCGCTTTGCGCAACGACTGTGGCGGATACCCTCGATCATCGATGCGTGGTTCAATTCGTCGGACAGAACCGTGATACCGGGAATTCGCGAGGCCAGAGTTCCCAATGCAGCCCAATTTGAAACATACCCGGACGTAAAAAGCAGCGCTGCTTCCTTGCCATGCAGATCTGCAAGCTCCTGCTCGAGCAGAACATGTTCATGGGTGGTCCCCGAAATATTCCGGGTCCCGCCAGCCCCTGCGCCACAGCCATCAATCGCCCGGTGCATGGCCGCCAGGACCTTTGGATGCTGACCCATTCCCAGATAATCGTTCGAGCACCAGACCATAACTTTCTCAGGTCCGTTTTCTGCGTGGTTGTGTGCAGTTGGAAATGCTCCGCAATGACGCTCAAGCTCGGCGAAGACCCGGTAATTTCCTTCGTCCTGCAATTGCCTCAGCTGGTCACGAAAATACTGTTGGTAGTCCATGTCAGTTTCCAACGGCTTCTTCTACAATACCGGCCAACAGGGCTTCGACTTTCTCCATCGGTCCGTCAGGATAGCTTCGGTAGCCCACTTTGACACCGCCTTCGTCCTCGGCCACAAAGATCCCGTAGGGGCAATAGCCGATATTCATCGGGTCGGCCTCCATCATCTCGCGCGAGAGCTTTGCGGAACAGAAGATAAATATTTCAGCGGCTGTGAAGATTTGCTTGTCGCTTCCGACATCCGCCCCCGTCCGATTCAGCATGTCACCAACATGGCTCACATAATCGATAACCAGCCCCTGCCCAACAATTGCTGATTCAACGGCAAAGGTTGCATCATCAAAGCTCCCGTCAAAGGGAACGGCAATGACCTCCTCAGCAATAACCGGGTTTGCCAATACAACTGAAAGTGCGGCTGATGCGATAAAGTGTTTCATGATGATGTTCCTCCTCCTGAACCACATTTCTTCAGATTTCACCGCCAAGACTTTGACACCGGTCAAAGCCTTGGCGTTTCTTAGCCGAACATGTCCGATGTGATACCAGCATACCAACCCAGCGACTCTTGGTAGGTTGCTTTTCTCAGGTCGGAATCCTCGCCGGTCTGGCTAATAAAGCCGTCCACCTTGGCAATTTTTTCAGACGTCGCCTCATAAGTCGCACCGACCTTGACCCCGTCATCCGTATCAATGAGAGACCAGCACGTGTTCGAAAACTTGGCCGGGAAGATCTTTGATCCGGTCAATGCGCCACGAACCGCATTGGCACAGACTTTCGCCTGGCTGTTGGCCGAAAAACCGGATTTCGGCATGTCGCCTTGCTGGCTGGCATCACCAAGAACATAGATGTCAGGGTCAGCTTTCGATGACATGTCCACCGCGTTCACCGGTGCCCAGGTGCCATCGGTTACACCGGCCATTTCCGCAATGCGCCCGGCTTTCATGGCCGGGATCACGTTGCAGACGTCGACCTTGGTTTCTTCACCGTCGATGGTCACCGTCATGGCATCCGGATTGACCGATACATTGCCGCCGCCAAAATCCTCTCCGATCCAGTCGATCATGCCTTCGTAATGGTCGGCCCAACCTTCCTGGAACAAAGACATCTTGGAGAATTTGGCCTTCGGATCAGCAATGATGATTTTCGCTGTCGGATTGTTCGCCTTCAGCACATGCGCAACCATCGAAACCCGCTCATAAGGTCCGGGCGGGCAACGGTACGGGTTCGGAGGTGCGACCATCGCAAAGGTTCCACCCTCGGGCATCGCCATAACCTGCGCCTTCAACAGCTCGGTTTGAGAGCCCGCCTTATACGCATGCGGCATCTTGTTCTGTGCAGTTACATCCCACCCCTCGACCGCGCCATCGACAAAGTCGATACCCGGGCTCAGGATCAATTTGTCATAAGGAATAGATCCGCCACCCGCCAATGAGACAGTTTTGGCGTCGCGGTCGACACCCACGGCCCAATCGTGAACCACGTTGATACCGTATTTTGCGGCAAGCGTGCCATAGCTGTGCGCAATGTCCGAAAGCTCTTGAAACCCGCCCAGATACAGGTTCGAGAAAAAACAGGTGTAATATGTTTTGGACGGCTCGATCAGAATGACATCAATCTCACCCTTGCTGTCTTTGGCGATATAGCGCGCCGCGGTTGCGCCGCCTGCCCCGCCCCCGATCACCACGACACGGGGCTTGCCCTGCGCCAGCACCATCGGGGCCGACAGCCCGGCAGCAAGTACCCCTGCGGTTCCCAGAAATGTCCGTCTGTCGAGTGTCATCGCGTTTCCTCCCCTTAGGCATTGTCACTGTGGATTGTTGAAGTAAGCGGCCAATGCCGCGATCTCATCACTGCTCAGGCGGCCCGCGATCATTTGCATGACGGGATGAGGCCGCTGCTTATCCTTGTAGGCGTGCATGGCGACAACAAAATCCTGGTCGGGCCAGTAAACGATCGAAGGAATCCCATCATCGCCACCCTCTATCTGGTGGCACGTCGTGCATTCGCTGCTCAGGTATTCGCCATATTCGGGATCGCCCTGAATCGCGAGGATTTCGGGGTTGACGGAATGGTCCGTTCCCTTTGCCGTTGGGTCGGCTTCGGGGATGTCTTGCGGGTTGTCGGAAAACACACGCAAATAGGCAATTACATTGGCCCGGTCTTCCGGGTTCTCGAGCCCGCGAAAGCTCATTCTGGTGCCGGATGCGAATGCGCGGGGGTTTTCAATGTAAGCCGACAATGTGTCGGCGTGCCATTCCAGCCCCGAAGTCCCCGCACGGATCAGGCTTTTGGAATAGGTGAACTCCTCAAGCCCGGCAGCCCGGCGGCCAAAAATACCATTCAGGTGCGGACCGATCCTGTTTTCAGCGCCCGCGCCGACCTGATGACATCCTTCGCATTGGGCAAACACAAGTTTGCCAGCTGCTGCATCGCCAAGGTCCTCAGTCGCGGCAGCAGCTGTTGCCAGAATACTCGCAGCAAATATGACACCTGTTGCCCCCCGCCACCGCATGATCAGCTGCCGAAAGATTTCAGGTAAACGATGACCGCGTCGATATCATCCTGTTTCTTGAGGCCGGCAAAGGACATACGTGTCCCCTTCATATAGGCTTTAGGCTTAGCCAGAAACGCGGCCATTTCTTCATCTGTCCAAACCAACCCATCCTCGGCAGCAGCTTTCATCGCCTGAGAGTACTTAAAGCCTTCGGCACCAGCCGCATTGGCACCGGCGACACCGTTCAGTGCCGGACCGGTGCGATGCTTGGCCCCGTCCCCGACCTGATGGCAGGACTTGCACTTCTTGAAAACTTTTTCGCCATTTTCGATCATCTCAGGATCAAGTGCCGCTATGTCCTCAGCAGGTTCATCGACTTCGACGGATGCTTCTTCGGAAACAGCCGCCTGGTCCGGACTGTCAGCCCCGGCTTCGTCAGGCGTTACATCCAGAACGGCGGCGCGCTTGGTGATTTCCACGCCTTCTTTGCAATCCGTCATGCATGGCTCATCCGTCCAGAAATGCGCCTCGGCTGTTTCGCGGTCATCCACGATGAAACCCCCGGCATTCGGCATTTCCACTTCAAGGAAATTTTCGTGCGACAGCGTGAACTCATCATCAACGATGTCATTGGAATACAGGATATAGGCGACAATCGCGTAAACGTCGTCAGGCTCCAGCGATTGTGCATCTCCAAACGGCATCGAACGGTTCACATAATCCCATACCGTCGAAAGGTGCGGCCAGTAAGAGCCCACTGTTTTCAGCGGGTCTTTATCTGCAAGCGTGCCCTCGCCGCCCGCCAGTTTCGGCCAGTTGTCCACACCTTCAGCAAAATCGCCATGACAGATCGCGCACCGTTCGGCAAAGACCTCTTCGCCGGTGAACACGTCGCCAGAACCTTCGGGCAATCCGGTTCCGTCAGGTGCAATGTCGTGGTCCCACGCCGCGATTTCTTCGGGCAACGCAGGGCGCCCAAGTCCTAGCTTGTCTGCATGGGCTGGAACCGCCACGCTCAACCCAAGGGCCGAGGCGACCAATAGCTTACGATACTTCGACATTTTCCGCCTCTCCGTTTTCCTTGATCCACCAGGTCTGGATACAATTGTTGTGGTAGATCGAGTTCTCGCCCCGCACGTCCCGCAGTTGAGCTTTGCTGGGTTGGACGTAACCGGTCGAATCCTTCGCGCGGGCCTGTAACAGCATCTCTGAACCGTCCCAGTTATAGTCCAGATAAAACCGGGTCAGCGCCTTGTCTGTCCCGGGGGCCGCCAGACGTGCCGGAACCCAGTTCTTGCCACCATCCACCGACACGTCGACGCCGGTAATCGAGCCCCGCCCGGACCAGGCCAACCCGGTGATCACCAACGGCCCCGGCCCATGCGTGATCGGCGCTTGCGGGCTGGGCGATGTGACGACCGATTTGGCGTCCATGACCCATGTCCACTTGCGTGATGTTCCGTCTTCGAGAGTATCCGTATACTTGGATGTCTCTTCGCGGCTTTCGATAGCCATCTCGGTGACCTCGACCCGGCGCAGCCACTTGACCCACATGTTGCCTTCCCAGCCGGGAACGACAAGACGAACGGGATATCCGTGTTCTTTGCGCAAAGCCTCGCCATTGGCTTTGAACGCAACAAGTACGTCGTCCATCGCCTTTTCCAGTGGGATCGAGCGACCATTCGAGGATGCATCCGCGCCTTCGACGTAAACCCATTTGCCTTCAGTCTTTACCCCCGCCTCTTCCAGCAGGGTGCGCAGCGGAACACCGGAATATTCCATGTTGTGGATCATTCCGTGCGTGAACTGCGCGCCGTTGAGCTGCGCACCGGCCCATTCCATACCGGTATTGGCAGCGCATTCGCAAAAATAGATGCGGTTTTCGCGCGGGAAACGTTCCAGATCTTCATATGTGAAGATCAGCGGAGTTTCGACCAGACCGTTGATCATCAGACGGTAGTCCGCCTTGCTCAGCTCGATGGCACCCGAATGGTGCCGCTCGAACGCGCATCCCTGCGGGGTGATCGTGCCGTCCAGCGCGTGGATCGGCGTGAAATTGATCGAACTGATCGTGTCTGCGGTCAACCACTCGACGTTGCGCCGCACGACATCACTCTCGAATTGGATTGGCATGCCGTAGGGGGTTGCATCCACGCCTTCGCCCGTTGCCTGTGCCCATTCCTGAACCTGAGTGATCAGCGGGTCAGGGCCTGCGGCGCGCGCCGCTGAGGCGCCGACCGCACCTACGCCAACCGCGGCGGCACCGCTTAGAAACTGGCGACGCGATGGGGCTTTTGCCCTTGGGTTCTCGCTCATTTTGTTTGCCTCCGTCTTTCGATCAGCAAATCTTGTATTCAATGTTTGACATTCGGTTCGCGCTGTCAGGCTCCGATCACCTCGACCGAGGTATTCGGCTCGACGGTTACGGTGCCCTGACTGCGAATGTGGTTTTCTACGACATCCCAGATGGGCGGGCCTTCGGTGCCCTCGTTGACGCTGGCCCAACCGGCCACAACATAGGATTTCGCCGGATCAATCGCCTCACCTGTCTTGAGCAGGGTCATGTCGCTGATCCGCTGCCCTTGCGGTTTGGTGACATCGATACGGTATCCAAGGCCGCCGACACGCACCATGTCGCCACCCTGCTGGTAATAGGGATCGGGGTTGAACAGGTTGTCGCCAACATCCTCGAGGATCACGTGAATGAATTCACCCGTCATTTCCGTACGATACGCATTCGGATAGGACATCGAAGTGACATTCCAGATATCCTCACGCGTGATCTCCTGACCGGGCAGGATCGAAGGACCCCAGCGCACACCCGGCGACATGGCAATATCCGCCTCGCGCTCGCTGATCAGTGCATCGCAGATCAGATCGTCCCACGTGCCATTGAAGTTTCCGCGCCGATACAGCAGCGAGTCCGTCTTGCCGATCACTTCGCCTAGTGCCGCATCATATGGTGTGCGCTGTTCGTTGATCAGGGCCGTGATTGCCGGATCAGGCGCGATGACGTCTGAAAAGATCGGGATCAGCTTGTGCTTCAGCCCCATCATCTGGCCATCCCGCACATCCAGGTCAACGCGGCTGACGAATTTGCCGTTCGAGCCAGACGCGATGATATGCGTCTTTTCGACTAGAACCGGTTCAGGCAAAGCGTCATGGGTGTGACCGCTCAGGATTACATCAATCCCCTGAACGCGGCTCGCCATCTTTTTGTCCACGTCAAAGCCGTTATGGCTGAGGACGACGACAACATCGGCACCTGCGTCGCGCACCTCGTCCACCATGGCCTGCATGTTCTCATCCCGGATCCCGAACGAGTATTCCGGGAACATCCAACTGGGGTTGGCAATTGGCATATACGGGAAAGCCTGCCCGATAACGGCAACCTTGGCCCCGCCGCGTTCGAAGAACTTGTAGGGCTTGAAAAGCTCCGCAGGTTCATCCCATTCCGCGTCAAAAATATTCTGACCCAGCGCATCAAAAGGCAAACCTTCAACGATCTCGTTGACCCGCTCGCTGCCCAACGTGAACTCCCAATGGAATGTCATCGCATCGGGCTTGAGTGCATTCATCACGTTGACCATGTCCTGACCCGCCGTCTGATAGCAGGTATACGAGCCATGCCAGGTATCGCCCCCATCCAGCAACAGCGCATCTGGCCGGTCGGCACGGATGGCGTTGATAACGGTCGAAACCCGGTCAAGCCCTCCGACGCGGCCATAGGTCTTCGCCAATGAAGCAAAGTCATTGTAGGTCAGTGCATAGGCGGACGGGCTGCCATCTTCGATCCCGTAAGCCTTGCGAAATGCGGCCCCCGTCACATGCGGCATTTGCCCGCGCGCGTCTCCGATGCCCAGGTTGACCTCGGGCTCGCGGAAGTAAATCGGTTTGAGCTGCGCGTGGATATCCGTGATATGAATCAGGCTGATATTTCCAAAGGTCTCAAATTCCAGCAACTGGTCCTGGGTCAGGCTTTGCTGGGCCGCCAGCCTTGCCCAGTTCCCGAAACCGGATGCCCCGTACAGCGCTGAGGCCGCCATGGAGACCTGTAGAAAATCACGTCGCGATATCATCTGTTGGCTTTCCTATTTCACATATAAATGTGTGAATGTGGCAGAAATGAAAATCCCGCGCCCGGAAATCCCGGCGCGGGTTCGTTGTTACTGACGCACGGCCGGCGTTTCGACCGAAAGCCCGTTGCCGCGCGATGCTACATAAAGCTCCAGTGCCCGGAATTCGTCGGAACCTTCGGCAAAGGTTTCAGCGCGTGTATCACGAATACAGCCGCGGAAACGGTTGTGGCGCGAGATCAGCTTGGCCTGTTTCAGACGATAAGTCGGGAAACCGTTAACCATCCCCTGGCTCAGATGGTCGGCTCGGATCATGTTGCCCCAGTTGTCTTCATGACAGTTGGCGCAGCTCAGCTCCAGCTGACCATATCGGGTGTAGTACATTTCCTTGCCCTGCTCCCAATATGGGGCAGCATCGCCATCAATGGCGACATTCATGGGCAGCCCTCGTGACTGAAAGGCAATCAGCGCGACCATGCCCTGCATATCGGCACCAGACCATTTCCACGCATCTGCTTCCATGCGTTCCGTACGGCACTTGTTGATCAGATCTTCCATCACAACCAGCTTGCCGGTATCCGCATCGACCTTCGGCATGGACGCCTGCAGCCCTTTGAAGCTTTCCACATCATCGTGGCACGAAGAGCAACTTTTGCCAGCCGCGCCATCGACAGCCTCATAAAGATCAGCCGCCTGGTCGACAAAAATCATAGCCGGGTTGTCGAAATCGTCGATCTGCAACGCCTGCGTTTCATCGGTTCTGAAATGCCACCCCGAGTAGATCGTATCGAAGTTCTCGACATGGGCCGGGGCCTCGGTCACCGAAACCATTTCCAGCTCTTCGTTGATCACCAGCTTGTCTTCGTCAGGTCCAGCTGCCACTGAAACCGGGAAAGCCAGAACTGCCGCGATCGCCGTGAGTGCTTTTTTATTCATTGCGTTCCTCCCTTGGGTGATCAGCGCAGGTTTTAAGCACCGGCGCTGATCTGCCGTTACGGTCGAGCCGTCAGGCGATCTCGATCGGTTTTTTTGTGTCGTAAACGGACCCGTCATCGTCATACCACGTGAAAACGAATTCCCCGGCTTCAGGCACGGTTGCATCGAACTGAAAGTACGGGTTTGTCGAAATCGCCGGCTCCATCGTCACGTCTATCACCAGCTCTCCGTTAAACTCGCAGGTGAACCGATTGATGATCGAGCGCGGAATGACGTTGCCTTCCTTATCCTTACGCTGGCCACTTTCCATATTGTGGCTGATCAGTGTTTTGATCGTGATTGCTTCGCCAGCAGCGGCTGTTTTTGGAACCTTGACGCGGGGTTTTACACCGGATGCCATTGGTTGTTCTCCTGTTCTTCAGGGCGCGTGGCGATCAGCCGCCGCAGCCGCCAATTGTCACTTTTACGGTTGCCGAAGCCTTGGCAAAGCTACCATCAGCCATTTTGGCCACAGCAATGACATCTTGCGTTCCTGCAAGACGAATGCGGGTCGAAGCCGCCTGTGCAGCAGCCAGCGGGCCAAAGTTGAACGTGGCAACGCCGGGCTCGGGGTTTCCGGCCGCTACGATCAGGATTGCAGCCGCACCCGGCGCGCTGACTTCGATCGGAACGGTATTTCCGTTCTCGGCAATTTCCGGCGCCGTCAGTGTCACACCGCCGTCAGCCATGTCTGCACCGCCCGTAAACGCGGCTATCGCGTCTTCTGCAGCCGCATTTGCGCGGAACGGCATCAGGGTCAGGACCGCAGCGCCCAGACCAAGAGCCAGAGTCTCGCGACGAGAAAATTCCATTTTCAATCTCCTTTGGATCCTCACGAATTCACGCCTGAAAGCGTGATTATTGTTCTTTTAGGGTTGCGAGGAACGCGACGACGTCCTCGATTTCCTGTGCAGTCAGGATTGACGTCAAAGGCCCTGACGGGGCTTTGCCCGTATAGGCGTCGCCCGGGCGGATATAGCCGTCATCCTTGTAGAAAGCCGGCATGACCGTTCCGTCAAACGTCATCTTGGCATTTGCGACCAGTCCTCGAAGCTCCGCCTCGGACCACCGGTCCCCGGCCCCATCCAGCAGCGGACCGACTTCGCCATGGAACGGAATATCCGCCAAAGCCGTGACCTGATGACAGGCCACACAGTTGCCCTTGGATTTCTCGCCCACGATGACCGCACCGTTTGCCGCATCGCCAGCGACGCCGGTCAATGAAGCCTCCACCGCGCCATAATCGTCGAACTGTACCTCTTTTGGTCCTGTTTCTGCCGCGATGGCGGCACTGCCTGTTATGATACAAGCCAAAGTCAAGTGTCTCAGCTTCATGATCCCTCCCATTTGCTACCGCGCCGATGGCGCTTTGCGACCCAAAGCCTCTGTGTACCGTAGTCGACGGGCAGGGTTCATCGCAACATTAAATTCATCTTAATGAATTTTTTTATTTATACTGCACCGCGTCAATCTTGCGAAACATTGTTTCGTTCTTGAATGCGGCGCGCATGATACCGTTGAAAATCTTCCCCATTATCAAGCTCGTACCGTTCTTCATTGACCCAGGTAAAAAGATCGAGGGTCGTTCCCTTGGAGAACGCCCCGGGCATGACCGCAACGGCCGCCTCGATTGCTGTGGCATCCTCTGATACGTCCTCCGGCAGGAAAACCAAAGTAGGGGTGAACAGAATCCCCCATTTGCGCATCAGTGATCTTTGCTCGGCTTCTTCTCCGTCAAAATCGATGGCCATCGTACTTCCGTGTAGGTCCAGCTGAACGACAAAGAAGTTTTCCTCGATATACGCAGACAGGTCGGGTTGGGGGAAAACCTCTTCATGCATCTTTTTGCAGTAGATGCAGCCCTGTTGTTCGATGAACAGAACCAGCCGCTTGCCTTCCCCCGTCGCCTCTTCAAGGTCTTCACGAAGGTCTTTGAACGTGTCCCGCATCCACGGCGTTTTATGCAGACCGTCATCCCCCAGTTCAGCCGCGGAAACCGCCCCAGCAAACAGCCCTGCAATCAAGAACAATACTATCCGTTTCATGGTGTTCTCCCGAATTAGCCAATGGCCGCCAGCCAAGGCATGTGATCCAGCATCCATTGTGCGATTAGATTTATGGAATTGGTCGCGATCAGGATGCCAAAAAGAATCAGTAAGACACCCATCGCCTTTTCAATCATTCCCAGATGTTTCCGGAAACGTGCCATCCATTGCATGAAGGGCCGAACCAGAAAGGCTGCCAGAACAAACGGCGCTGTCATGCCAACCCCATAGACGAACAAAAGCACGGCGCCACGCCAGGCGGTCTCGGTTCCGGCCGCCGTGAACAGGATCGCCGCCAGAACCGGCCCGACGCAAGGCGTCCAGCCAAAGGCAAAAGCCAGCCCCAGAACATATGCCCCGATCACGCTTACATTTGTCGTCTCGCCGATATCTGCACGAAACTGTCGATACAGGAACCCGATGCGGAAAAGACCCAGAAAATGCAGGCCCATCGCGATGATGATGAGCGCAGCGATCCATCGCAGAATGTCGAAATACGCGCGAACCAGCTGACCAAAGATCGACGCCGTGGCCCCAAGCGCCATGAAGACCGTGATGATCCCTGCAGCAAAAGCAATCGCTGACAGGGTCGCCCGACGGCGAACATCCGGGGTGATCGTCGAACCGGCCGAAATCTGCTCCATCCCGACGCCTGCAAGATAGCTGAGGTAGAACGGGACAATGGGCAGAATGCAGGGGGACAGGAACGACAAAAGCCCCGCGATCAGAGCCCCTGCAAACGTGATGTCGAGCATGGTCAAATCCGTCCAGACAGGTTACTATTCACACATTCAAAATAATAAAGGTGTACCACCCAGGTCAATCGGAGCTTTTGATGCGTCACGTAATACATACATTGCTCGTCATCACATTGCTGATCTGGCCTGCTACGTTGCGGGCCGAAATGGTGTTGCTGATGGCCGAAGAAGACGGGTGTATGTGGTGCGCCCGCTGGGACGCCGAAATTTCCGAGATCTACCCGCTGACAACCGAAGGAAAAGCTGCCCCACTGCAACGAACGGACATCCACGCAACCACGCCCGAAGGGATTACTCTGGACCGGCCGCTTTTTTATACGCCGACCTTTGTATTGCTGGAGGACGGTCACGAAATCGGCCGGATCGAGGGTTATCCTGGCGAAGACTTTTTCTGGGGGCTATTGGGTGTTTTACTACGTGACGCCGGAGTTAAGATCGAGAGCTCTGGTTAAATCCTCGGGATTTACATATACTGTTTTGAATACGTGAAGCCACGAAAGCGAGATGATCGTGTTGGACAAACCGTCGAAACTGCCCGTGTTCACCAAGGACATGTGCAACGAGGACTTGGATAGGATGATGGATAACGCCCAGACGGCGTCCAATTTCCTCAAGGCGATCAGCCATGAGGGGCGGCTGATGATTCTGTGCTATTTGTCATCAGGGGAAAAATCCGTCACGCAGATGGAGGAAATGTTGTCGGCCAGACAGGCTGCCGTTTCCCAGCAATTGTCCCGCTTGCGCTTTGAAGGGCTGGTCAAGACACGACGCGAAGGCAAAACGATCTACTACAGATTGGCGGACGACCGGTCGACTCAGATTCTGGAAGTCGTCTACAATCTTTTCTGTCGGGACAAATAGAAGCCCGCGAGAAACACCGCCAGCTTTGGGAGGAGACTGGCCATGTTCGAACTTCTGGGAGACGCCAATACAGTTGCGCTGATCGGTCTGGTTGGCGGCATTGTACTTGGTCTTGCCGCGCGCATTGGGCGGTTCTGCACCTTGGGTGCGATTGAAGATTATCTTTATGCAAATGACGACCGGCGCCTGCGTATGTGGGCCGTTGCGATAGGTGTTGCGATTGTCGGCAGCCATTTGGGCATGGCGTTAGGGTGGATTGATCCGCTCAGCACGACCTATATTGCGCAGACATGGAATCCGATCGGATCGGTCATTGGCGGATTGATGTTCGGATATGGCATGGCCATCAGCGGAAACTGCGGCTATGGCGCGCTTGCACGCCTTGGCGGCGGCGACCTTCGGTCATTCGTCATTGTCCTGATCGTGGGCCTTTCCGCATATGTGGTCATGTCCGGCCCTCTGGCCTACGTCAGGATCTGGCTTTTCCCCGAAGCCATGGATCTCGGTAATCCTCAAAGCGTCAGCTTCCTTGCCGAACGGCTGACGTCGACACCGGCATGGGTTACAGGAACGCTTGTCGGCTCTGCCATAGTAGTATTTGCCCTGACAAATGACCGTTTTCGTAAATCACCTGCGCAGGTTTTTTGGGGTGCGGCGGTCGGATTGGCAGTCGTTTCAGGCTGGCTTGGCACCAATTGGGTAGCCACACACGGGTTTGACGGTGAGACCTTGCAAACTCACACGTTTGCCGCGCCTTTGGGTGATACCGTGTTCTATCTCATGACCGCCTCAGGCAACACGCTCTCGTTTGCGGTCGGTTCGGTTTCAGGGGTTCTGATTGGGGCTTTCCTCGGATCATGGTCAAAAGGTCATTTCCGCTGGGAAGCCTGCGAAGATCCACGTGAGCTTAAGCGGCAGATGCTGGGAGCGGCAATAATGGGACCCGGAGCAATAATTGCGGTTGGATGCAGCGTCGGGCAAGGCATCTCCGCTTTTTCTCTGCTGGCCTATAGCGCGCCTATAACCTTTGCGGCGATCTTTGCCGGAGCAGCTCTTGGCCTGCGACAGCTTGTGTCAGGATTGTCTTTCATTCCCGAGCGTTAAGCCCCACCACACGCTACGGTTTCTTCGTACAGTCCCTGCGCAGGTTTTCGGCGCATGCTTCAAGCACCGAAAACCTGCAGCAGACCCTTCTCTCAGCCATTGGCCATGATGGAATCCAGTGTGTCGTGTTCCGCTACAAAATGGTCTGGTGCGACTTCCTGCAGCTTTGGAACATAATCACTGTGACCGTTAACCAGTCGGCTGGGCAAAAAACGCAACGCGGCTTTGGGGTCCAGCGGCGATGGCAGTTCACCCGGCAGTTTGAGGCGCTGCCGCGTCCGCTCTACATCCGGGTCTGGTATCGGCACGGCCGAGATCAGTGATTTGGTATAGGGATGGATCGGTTCCGAACAGATCACCTCACCATCACCCATTTCCACAATTCGCCCGAGATACAGGACCATGATCCGGTTCGATACCGCGCGCACCACGGACAAGTCATGGCTGATGAAAATCATCGACAGGCCAAATTCCTGCTGAAGTTCCTTTAGCAGCTCGACAATCTGGGCCTGAATGGAAACGTCGAGCGCTGAAACCGCCTCGTCGCAGATAATCAGCCTGGGCTTGTTGATCATCGCCCGCGCAATGCCGACGCGCTGGTTCTGCCCTCCGGACAGCTCATGCGGGTAACGGTTGATCATGTTGGCCTGCAGACCAACCCGTTCCATCATCGCGGCGACCATCTGCTTGCGTTCCCGGTCGGTCAGATCGGGGCGGTAGGTTTTCAGCGGCTCAGCAATCGACGCTGAAATCGTCATGCGTGGATCAAGACTGGCCAACGGGTCTTGGAACACGATCTGCAGGTCCTTGCGGTACTTGTTCAGCTCGGATCGCTTCAAGCCGACGATCGGATGGCCCAACCAGCTGACGCCCCCCGCGCTGGGTTCGATCAGTTGCAAAACCGCGCGCGCCAGTGTCGATTTTCCGCAACCGGATTCGCCCACGACACCCAGAGTTTCGCCCTTGCGAATATCAAAGCTGACACCATCGACAGCCTTCAGCGGAACCTTGCGCCCGAACAACCCGCCAGAGACATGAATGGGGAAATGAACTTTGACGTCATCGACCTTGAGAAGGGGTTCTTCGGCCTTTTCCAAAGCGCGCGGCGCGTCGCCGGCATCAATCCGGGGCATCGCCTCCAGCAGGGCCCGCGTGTATTCATGTTGCGGATTTCGGAACAGCCCGCGCGTTTCACCGTCTTCGACGAATTCGCCCATCCGCATGACCTGAACCCGGTCGCACATGCGCGCAACGACGCCCATGTCATGCGTGATCAGTGCAATTGCGGTGCCTTCATCCTTTTGCAGATGAACCATCAGATCAAGGATGTCTGCCTGAACAGTAACATCCAGCGCCGTCGTCGGCTCGTCCGCAATAAGCAGTTTGGGACTGCACAGCATCGACATCGCAATCATCACACGCTGTCGCATTCCACCGGATAATTCGTGCGGGAACTGGTCCAGACGGCGGCCCGCTTCGGGAATTCGCACCCTGTCCAACCACTCCAGACAGCGCGCGCGCGCGGCTGACCCCTTCAGGCCCTCGTGGACCTGCAGCACTTCACGCATCTGTTGCCCAATCTTCAGATGTGGCGTTAATGCAGTCAGAGGATCCTGAAAGATCATGCCCACATCGTCGCCGCGGATCTGGTTCAGCTTGTTCACCGGCAGGTTCAAAATCTCCTGACCGTTCAGCTTGGCTGACCCGCTGGCATGTCCGGCAGGGGGCAGCAAACCCATTGCCGCCATGAAGGTCTGGCTTTTGCCAGATCCACTTTCACCGACGATACCAAGGCATTCGCCCGGATTAATATCAAAACTGATATCCTTGACCGCCTCAACGACACCATCGGGGGTGTCAAACCGGACGCTCAGGTTCTTTACGGAAAACAGACTCATATCAGCGGTCCTTCGGGTCCAAAGCGTCACGCAGACCATCGCCGATGAAGAACATCGTGATGATGATGGCGACATAGAATGTCAGCGGGAACATCAATTGCCACAGCGTTCCATAGCCCATGGTTCCCGCCCCTTCTGCTATCAGTCTTCCCAGTGACGTGTAGGGTTCGGAAATCCCCAGACCCAGGAATGAGATGAAGCTTTCGGTCAGGATCATCTCGGGCACCAGAAGCGAGGCATAGACGATCACGACACCCAACAGATTGGGCAGGATATGGCGATACATGATCGTAAATTCACTGACGCCCGCCGCTCGGGCGGCCTCGATGAATTCACGGTTCTTCAGGGCAAGCGTCTGCCCGCGCACGATACGTGACATGGTCAGCCAACCAACCGCACCCAATGCGATGAAAAGCGTGAAGAAGGACCGCCCGGCAACAACCAGCAGAAGAATGATGATCAGAGTTGTCGGGATAGCCAGAAGGATGTCGACAAAACGCATCATGGCGCCATCCGTCCGACCCCCAAAGTAACCGGCAGTAATGCCATAACACGTACCAACGATCAGAGCGGTCGCCGCCCCGATCAACCCCACAAGCAGGGACGTCGTGGTAGCCTGAATGACGCGGCTGTACAGATCGCGCCCCAGATCATCGACACCGAAATAGTGACCCGTTTCCATCGACGGCATTCCCATGCCCCGGACATCGCCCATGACATTCCAGTCGATCTCTTCATTGCTCCAGACCGCAAAATACGGGCCAAGGATTGTGAACAACACGATAAGCAGCAAAATGAACACACTGGCCATTGCTGCTTTGTTTCGTACAAAGCGCATGCGCGCGTCCTGCCAGAGCGAACGCCCCTGAACGGCTGTATAATCGGTGATTTCTTCGGCCAGATGCGCAGCTTTTTGTGATTTTCCTAGCATATCCAGCCCCTCAATAGCGGATCTTCGGATCGAACCAGGCATAGGCCAGATCGGTCAGCAGGTTTACCAGAACGGTCAGAACGCCATAGAGGATCGTAACCCCAAGCAGCACAGCATAGTCGCGTGACAAGGCCGAGCCGACATAAGCCTGCCCCAGACCACCGGTCGAGAAGTAGATGTCAACAAAGACGGATCCGGTCAGCACATACACAAACACCGGCCCCAGATAAGATACGACCGGCAGCAAGGTCGGCTTCATCGCATGGCGCCAGATCACGGTTCTTGTCGGCAGGCCCTTGGCACGGGCGGTTCTGATGAAGTTCGAATTCAGAACCTCCAGCATTGAAGACCGGGTGATCCGTGCAATCGATCCCATGTAAGATGTCGCAAGGGCGATAACCGGCATGATCAGATAGGGCCATTGACCACCATTCCACCCACCGCCGGGCAACCATCCCAGCCACAGGGTGAAGGTCAGGATCAGGATCGGACCCATGATGAAGTTGGGCAGCGCCTGCGCTGCAATCCCCAGCCCAACCGCAAAGTAGTCGATCCAGCTGTTGTGCCGGATTGCGGCGGCAATCCCCAGTCCGATGCCCACCACCGTAGCGACCAGAAAGGACAGCGACCCATAGGTCAGCGAGATCGGAAAGCCCTGCGCGATGATGTCGTTCACATCGCGGTCCTTGAACTTGAAGGACGGTCCAAAATCGAAATGCACAACGATATTGTACAGATAGTCCCAGAGTTGCTTCCACAACGGCTGGTCCAGACCATACCGCGCCTCGATATTGGCCAAAACCTGCGGCGGCAACGTCCGTTCCGAGGTAAAGGGCCCACCGGGCGCATAGTGCATCAAGAAGAAACAGGCGACGATCAGCAGCAGGATCGTCGGTATGGCGGTCAGGACCCGCCGAATGACATAGGCAAGCATTCAATGCCCCCAATAGATGGCGCTGCCCCGAAGAAAACTTCGGGGCAGGTCATGGTCAGAAGATGATTACTCGGCGATTTTGTAGAGGTTCTTGGAGTACCAGTTTTGCTCTACGTTTTTGACTGGCCAGTTTCCGACATCGCTATCCATCATGTAGACACCAGCATAGTGATAGATCGGGATAACGGGGGTTTCCTGAGCGATAATACGCTCGACCTCGGTGTACAGCGGAGCCGGATCGTCCGAAGTTTTGGCTTCGGCCAGCAACTCGTCCACACGGGCATTGTTATACTTGCCGTCGTTGTAGCCCGAATCCGACTGCAACAGGTCAAGGAAGGTCGAGGCTTCGTTATAGTCACCACACCACGCGCCGCGGGCCAGATCAAAGTTCTGGTTGCCCCGCTCTTCCAGGAAGACTTTCCATTCCATGTTGGCCAGTTCAACATTGGCGCCCAGTTTTTGCTTCCACATCTGGCTCAGCGCGACGGCAACTTTCTTGTGGGCTTCCGAAGTGTTGTAGACCATCGAGAAGGTCAGAGGGTTATCCGCGCCGAAGCCGGCCTCGGCCAGCAGTTCCTTGGCCAGTTCATCGCGCTCAGCCTGGCTCATCGATGCCATTTCAACGACCGGGACAGTAAAACCTGCGGTTGCTTCTGGCACGAATGTATACGCGGGCGGCTCGCCACCGGCCTTGATATTCTTGGTAATGATGTCCCGGTCAACGGCTAGCGACAGGGCCTGACGAACTTTGGGATCCTTGAATTCTTCAGGGCCGCTGTCCGACACGTTAAACGTGTAGTAGTAGTTGCACAGGCGCGGGAAGCTGATAGCCTCGCCCGGATGCTCTTCCTGCAGACG
The DNA here is from genome assembly GCF_056535045.1 of Ruegeria sp. O6. Classification (NCBI taxonomy): domain Bacteria; kingdom Pseudomonadati; phylum Pseudomonadota; class Alphaproteobacteria; order Rhodobacterales; family Roseobacteraceae; genus Ruegeria; species Ruegeria sp. O6. The sequence continues at coordinate 48,735 of NZ_JBQERM010000008.1, forward strand.
CGGGAATTGACCGGCGGGAACTTCGGTCCGGTCCAGTTCACCGGCCAGATAGCGGGTCAGGGCTACGTTTTCGTCATTGATGACCAGTGCCACAACCTTGTCGATGATGGTGTTGTCATTGTCCCAGTACATCTCGTTGCGCTCACGTACCGAACGTTCCTGCGGCAGGTGCTCGGTCAAAACATACGCGCCATTCGACACGATGTTTCCGGGCTTGGTCCATTCATCGCCAAATTCCGCGATCACCTTCTGAGGTGCCGGGAAGGTCGTCGAATGCGTTGTCATCTGCGGGAAATACGGCAGCGGCGCGCTCAGCGTGACTTCCAGGGTCGTGTCATCGATGGCTTTGACACCCAGATCATCAACCGGCTTTTCGCCTGCGATGATCGCTGATGCGTTTTCGATCGACATCAGCTCCATGAACCACGCGTAAGGAGAGGACAGCGCCGGATCAACCGCGCGTTTCCATGCGAAAACGAAATCTCCGGCGGTTACCGGGTCGCCATTCGACCATTTAGCATCGCCGCGCAGTGTGAAGGTATAGACTTTCTTGCTGTCATCGACGGTGTAACCTGTGGCAACGCCCGGAACCAGATTGCCATCCTCATCCTGGTTCATCAGCCCTTCAAACAGGTCGCGTACAATTTCAGCACCGGAAACGTCTTCGACAACCTGCGGATCGACCGAGCTGTGCTCGTCCAGAATGCGGTAGGTAAAGGTTTGATCGTCCGCCAGCGCTTCGCCGGTTTCAGGATGCGTGCCAGCGGCAAACGCGGCACCTGTGATCATGGTCGACGACAAAAGCCCCGCCACTGAGTTCCGAATGTATCTGTTCATGATTTCTCTCCCATATGTTCGTCGCCGCGCGGCCCCACTTGATCGGGGTCGCACGCAGCAGCCGGATTAGACCGACGCCCGCTGGGACTTCGTCCATTTCGATTTTGGTTTTGCCAATTCGCAAGGAACACTGCGTCGCAGCTTTCTTGGTTTCTGTCGGTAAAGAAGTTGCGAAAGTTGTCTTTCACTGCGTTGAACCGTGACATCTTTTGGCTCTGGGATAAAGCCTTGATGAAATTTTAGGCAACCACAAGCAGAAATATCTCCGACGACCTATCGCTGGCAATTTTCTGAGGATCAGCTCGGTCTTCGTGACATTTTCGTGAAGCCACGCGAAATCCGAACAATCCTTCGTGCCCGAATGGCGACAGCATTCTGGCCTCGGACAAACCAAAAAATACGCGAATCAGTGACGTCATTTCAGCAAGCCTGTGGTCCATTACATGTATCACACGGTTCAGAATACCACGGGTCAGATCACTGAGCTTTGTCAGGCTCTGTTGCACAGAGTCGAGCGCGCCGAGTAGTTCGGGTGATCGCATGGGCCTTTCCGTCGACACGCAGCTTCGGCGATTGCAGTGGCATGACCGGCATGACCCCGAATATCCAGAACCTCTCCTAACGCATTGCAGAACATATCGAAGAACCTTCTAACGGAGACCACCCGGCTATTATCGCACAAGCGGGCCGCTTTGGCGGCTGGTCGTTTTATGTTGAAAATGGCGTTCCAGCCTATGCCTACAACTGGTTGGGGATCGAGATACTTACCGTTTCGGCGTCCGAATCTGTGACCGAAGGTACTCATGAAATCGTCCTCGATTTAGATTATGACGGTGGAAGCCCTGACAAAGGTGGGACGGCACCCTCTTTGTTGACGAGATGCAGGTGGCACAGGGCAGGACCGACCAGATGCAGGCCATCATCTTTTCGGCGGACGAAACAGCAGACGTTGGCTTCGACCTTTCCACACCGGTGGCCAAAGCGAACGGCGCCGAAGCAGCTTTGCGTTTTACCTGCAAGGTAATCTCGGTGACGGTGGCGGTTGAGTAAGATCGCTCCGAAAGAGGAGAGGCGTTCAGGCATCTGCCACAACGGGTGCCTGGAACCGTTGATGTAAACACGCTTATCATGACGATTGAAAGGCTTTCGGCACTGCTGAAGCTGGCGACGTGAATTGCTTTTGTGGCTATTCCCGCTGTTGTTTTGGCATTTATTTTTCAGGTAGAGTCGGACCGGCATTGCCATCTACATTTTCAAGTCGCTCGCCTCCTCGCTAACGATTTGTAGGATCCTGTTTCTCTGGATCTTTCCCGAAGGGCCCTTTGGAAGATCAATCAGAATATGAACTTTGTCAGGAGACTTGAAACGGCCTAGCTGGGACTCACAGATCTTTGACAAAGCTTGCGGCGTCAATTCAGAACCTTCTCGAATTTTGACCGCTGCCTCGACGGTTTCACCGTAGCTTTTGCAAGGGCGGGCAAAGGCCGCAGCTTCAACAACGTCGGGGTGTGAATAAAGCGCCTCGTCAATCTCACGAGGGGCTATATTCTCCCCTCCCTTAATGATCAGTTCTTTCAATCGACCGGTCACATAAACATACCCGTCCTGATCCATGCGGGCGAGATCTCCGGTCAGCAACCAGCCATCCGAAGTAAATGTGCCCGCAGTAGCATCCGGGTCATTGAGGTACTCCAGCATCACATTCGGACCGCGTATGACCAACTCACCTTCTGTTCCGGTAGGTACAGGCCGAAGTTCCGCGTCCAGAATTGCAACCTCATTTCCATATGCAATGCCGGGTGAACCAATCTTCCGAACGCCGGGGGGCAGCGGGTTTGACAGAATCTGAGCGGCAGTTTCCGTCAAGCCCATGGTTTCCACGATTGGGATTTCGAAACGATCCTCAAAGCCACGCTGCACGTCCGGCGCCAAGGCTGACGACGCAGAGCGCCCGAAACGCACGCGTTGCCGGGTTTGCGCATCCGGACTAGTCTCAGAGTGCAGCAGGTGCGAGATAATGGTCGGAACGACCGAGAACCACGTTGCCTCGGCCTTTCCAAGATTGTCCCAGAACTTGCTGGAAGAAAATCGTTCGCACACGGCCAACGATCCGCCTGAGACCAGTGTTCCCATCACCGTCACGCAGAGCCCGTTAATATGATAGATCGGCAAGACGCAAAACCCGCGATCAGCCTCGGACAATTCATGGGCAATTTTGGTCGTCCAACCCCCTGCCAACAGGCTGGAATGTGTGTGGACCACCCCCTTGGGGCGACCGGTTGTTCCGGATGTATACATCAACAACGCGTGGCTATGAGGCGAGAGGCTATGCAGGTTGCTGCCGGACTCAACGGCATCTGCCACCTTCAACTGTTTGATTTTCGCAGGATTGGCCGTTCGCCTGAACAGGTCCGTTTGATCGGAATGTACAAATCCATAGCATGCGCCGCTGTGTTCCAGCGCGTAGGCAACGGCGCTGTCACCCGCGACAAGATTGATCATCGTGGCCCGAAACCCGCCATAGAGAACGCCAAAAAGGACCTCAAGCGCTTCCCGGCAATTGGGGTAGAGGATGGCGACGCTTTCTCCCTTCGCCACACCCCGTTCGGTCAACATGCTTGCGATGCGGCGAGCTGAGTCACGCAATTCACCCCAATTCAGGTCCCGCGCCCCGTCCGGGAAAACGAACCCGGTTCCCCCGCGGCTTGCCCGACGGTCAAGCCAGTCCCGGACGGTTCCCTTGGGTGGTTCGATCATTGCCCCGCCTCCGACCAATAGCCGCCAAATATCGCTTCCAATTCGGGCTCGCGCGGCGGCGTTTCACGGATGATCTTTGTCGTTTGTACGAAATGCCGCCAATGCAGATTGGTGTCGATGGAATTGCCTCCCCAACTGCCGCAGCCCATTGACAGCGAAAAGGGCATGCAGTTGGTGAAGCTGCCACCAGTGGCAAAGGTATGCGCCTGGTTTACAATGACCCGGCAGGTGGGCAGGTCACGACCCAACCCAACCGCGCGCGCGTCGTCGCTGGTATGGATTCCGACAGAATGCCCCGCGCCCTGGTGTTCCAGAATACGAGCCGCGATTACCTTGGCTTCTTCAAAATTTGCCGCTCGATAAAGCGCCAGAACCCGGCTGAGCTTTTCCCCCGACAAAGGATGATCCGGGCCAATTCCGTCAGTTTCCACGGCTAGGAACTTGGTCCCCTCGGGGACCTTATCCGCCATATCCAGTGCTTCAAGCATCTTGCCAGCGTCCTGCGCGATTACAGATCGGTTGAGATGCCCATCGGGCCACAGCCGTGCGATGATGTTTCCAGCCTCGGAAGATGGCACCAAGGCACCGCCTTCAACGGCGATCGCGGCGACAAAGGCGTCATAGACCGCATCTACAACAACCAGCGCATTTTCAGACGAGCAGGACGTCGCGTTGTCGAAGCATTTCGATGCCGTGATCTTGGAAGCAGCTGCGGCCAAATCTGCGGTTTCGTCCACAATCACCGTCACATTGCCCGCACCAACCGCCACTGCTGGCGTTCCACAGGATTGCGCGCGTTGGACGTTGTTCTGGCTGCCGGTACAGATCACGCGATCTACGGCTTCCATCAACCTTTGTGTCTTGGCCTTGGATCCGGGCGCAGGGATCATCTGGACCAGATCGCAATCGAGGCCGAGCTTGTCAAACTCTGAATGGATAAAAGCGATCAGCATCTCGCAGGAAGCGACTCCTTTGGGGGATGGTGCCACCACGATGGAGTTGCCTCCTTTGAGCGCATTGATGATATTGTTCGCCGGCGTCGCAGCGGGGTTGGTCGATGGAACCACAGCACCGATTACACCGATTGGACGTGCAATCTCGGTCATGCCGGTTGCTGGATTGTCGCTAATGATGCCGTGGGTTTTCACGTCAGCGATATCGCGCAACAAGCCCAGAGTCTTGCGGTGGTTCTTTGTAATCTTGTCCGGAACATTACCCAGACCGGTGGTCGCAACAGCGATTTCCGCCAGTGCCCGATTGCGTGTTGGCTCCATGATTGCCCATCCCGCCGCCAGCGCCGCCTTGTCGTACAGCGCCTGACTGCCGCTTTCTTCAAAGGTCGCTTGGGCCTTGCGCGCATGCGCTACTATGCGATCAACTTCGTCGATCTCGGGGGAAACCCCTTCCTGAGCGTTCATCTCGGTCCTCGATTGTTTGATCGGGGCGGACCCACTCCGCCCCGTAGGGAGTTGACTGGTTCAGAGCCCAGCCAACAATTCGTTCAGTGTTTGCTGACGTTTCTCCCACATCTTGATCACTTCATCGCGTGTCATGATGTGCATGGGCGATCCGCCGGCTTCCATCTTTTTCACCACACGATCGTTGGCGAACATCTCGGGAACCGTTTCCGCAAGTTTCTCGATCACCTCGGGCGGCGTTCCCTTGGGTACCATCACGCCCCGGAAATTGACCGACGAGTTGTCGACATCGAGCCCCTGTTCCATCATGGTCGGCACGTCGGGCAGGAACGCGTTTCGCTCAAGATCTGCGACACCCAGGATTTTGACGTTGCCCGCCTCTTTTGCGCGGAACGCATCCGACAGGTTGTTTATACCACCCATGACTTCGCCAGCAATTACCGCTTTCATGGCCGCCGCGCCACCACCTTTGGTCGGGATATAGGCCATCGTTGTTCCTGCAGCCTTGTCGATTTGAAGAGCCGCAATGTGGTGACCAACAAAAAGCCCAGCCCCGGACACGGTCAGCTTGCCGGGGTTTTCCTTGGCATATGCGACAACACCTTCCATCGAGTTGAACGGGCTGTCCGCACCAACCACGAAGACAGCCGGGTCGGCGCCCCAGTTGGCGATGGGCTCAAAGCTGTCGACCGAATACTCGACCCCACCCTTAATAGATTGGGCGATGAAATGTGGAACATTGTAGGCAGCAAGCGTGTAGCCATCGGCGTCGGCCTGGGTTGCGAACCAGTTCCAACCCACACGCCCTCCGGCGCCCGGTTTGTTTATGATGGCGATTGGCATTCCCAGCGCGTCTTCATTCCCGGATGTCATGGTGACAATCCGCGCCTGAAAGTCGGTTGCGCCACCAGCGCCGTAACTGACCATCATCATGATTGGGCGTTCGGGATACTCCTCGGCAACCGCCGCGCCCGCCAGGCTCGTGAGGGCCAGTGCCGCCCCTGTAATCAACCGTTTCATTTGCGTTTCCTCCCTATTTTGGTTCATCCGCATCCCTTGCGGTCAGAACAGAAATTCTCTTGGTGTGTAGACTTGCAGAAGCATGGCAAAGAGCCCGTACATCACCGCCACAAAGATCGCTGTGATGACACCGCGCTTGACCCAGGTTTTGGCTTCGGAATGTGGGTCTGGATCGTAAATCGACAGCAGAATGAAAAACGCGATTGCCGTTGCTGTGTAGAACCCCAGCGATTTGGACGCCCAGAAGACATAGATAAGGGTGACGAACAGGCCCGGCAGCATGTTGATGAACATCATGCGGGTCACGCCGTTGCCTACCTTGGACAATCCCATCAGCGCTTTGCCGAAGGTCCACCCTGCCAAAACCACAAAGACCGAAGCGATAAGACGCGGAAATAGAAATGCCTCGACCGGTTGCTGAGTAAAGCTGACCCAGGTTACCCAAAGTCCTACAGCAAAAACCAAACCCGACCCGATTATGTGTTGTGTGCGGTTCATGCCTGTGCCTCCTCTTTGGTGGTATAGCGCCGGTGGCGAAGTTCCATCCAAACCGAGTAGGCAATTGAGGCCAGTACAACGGCGATCAGCAGAAGATTCAATCCGCCCGTCAAGAAGTAAGAGGCTTTGCCGACGGTCGCGTCCGCGATCATTCCGCCCTGAATGAAGTTGGCTTCGGCAATCGGACCAAGGATCAATCCCAGAACCAACGGAGCAGCCGAGAATCCAAATCGTTCCAGAAAGAACATCCCGATGCCAAGGCACGCCATGACGTAAACATCCCCCATCGAACTCTGAACCGAGTAGGCGCCGAAGACCGAAAGGGCCAGAACAATGGCCGCCATGACCGATTGCGGCACCTGCGCGACACGCGCGGCCAGACCGGCAATGTATAGGCCGAAGACGCACATCAGGACCTGGCCGATCAGCATGGAGTTTATGAACGTCCACGCCACGTCCGGGTGGTTGTCGAACAGATCCGAGCCCGGGAAAATTCCGTGAATCAGCAGCCCGCCCAGCAAAACGGCTGCGGTTGGGCTACCCGGGATCGACAAGGTCAACAACGGTACCAGAGATGGGCCCACCATCGCATTGTTGGCGGACTCCGCGGCAATTACGCCCTCGGAATGACCCGTGCCGAACTTGTCCTTCTCGGCTGAAAACTTCTTACTCTGATCATAGGCAACCAGCCCGGCAATTTGCCCGCCAACGCCTGGGATCAGGCCAATGATGGAACCTGTCAGTGTGCCGATGCTTAGTGCTCGGGTACGGCTGAACAATTCTCGCAATGCGGCCATGATCGAATGGCGCTGTACTTCGATGACTTCAGCACCCGTGTCGTGGCGTCCCTTTGCAAACATCGTCAGCACCTGAGGGATCGCGAACAGACCGATCAGTGCCGCGATAATGTTGATGCCGCCGCCCAGTGCAGGGTGAAAGATAAAGCGTTGCGCGCCCATAATGTCGTCGAAACCGACTGTCGCCAGCCACAATCCGATACAACCCGATAGCAAACCTTTGACCACGGATGCAGAATCTAGCGTGCCGATCACAGTCACCCCTAAAATGGCCAGCCAGAACAGGTGTGAGGGGCCAAACGCCAGCGCCCATTTGGCCAAAACCGGTGTCAGAAAGATCAATAGGAGCACACCGAAGATGCCGCCAACCGCCGAGGCCAGAAACGACAGTTGCAGCGCCCGCGCCCCTTGTCCCTGCTTGGCCATGGTGTGGCCGTCCAGAGTGGTGGCAATATTGGCTGGAGCGCCTGGGATTTTCAGTAAAATTGCACTCACCGCGCCACCAGCAACGGTCGAGGTATAGGCGGCTCCCAGCAAGATCAGCCCCTGTGCGGCCTCAAGCTGGAAGGTGAACGGAATCAAAAGGGCAACCGCCATCGTTGGTGACAAGCCTGGTGTCGCGCCCAGGATCAGCCCTCCGATCGTGCCGCCCAAAAGCAGCAAGAACGACATCGGTGTGAACACATCCCCGAAGTAGTAAATGAATTCCATCCAGTGCCTCCCAACCCGTTTGTCTGCACTTTTGGTTTGTTGACAAATCAGGTTAGGGGATGAAAATAGTATTGCAAATGTTTTCATAAAATCGACCGGACAGGACGAAATTATGTCTAATTTTCAGCATGGTAAAGTCGATATCGTGGCAGTCGCAAAGGCCGCGAAGGTTTCACCGTCTACGGTTTCTCGTACCTTCAATCACCCTGATCTGGTCAGCCCTGCGACTCGCAAAAAGATCAACAGGGCAGTGCAGCGGCTCGGGTATATCCGCAATCGTGCCGCTCAAACAATGCATGGCAAACGGTCAGGAACGATTGGCCTGGTCGTACCAACTATCAACCATGCCATCTTCGCTGAGGTCATTCAGGCTTTTTCCGACTCTATCGACAAGGCAGGATTCAGCCTTCTACTGGCGTCGCACGGGTATGATCTAGATCGGGAATACGCGATGGTGCGCAAGTTTCTTGAACATCGCGTGGACGGCGTGGCATTGGTTGGCTTGGAGCATTCCGATGCCACCAATCGCTTGATCACGCAGCAGAAAATACCTGCACTTGCGATTTGGAACTACTCAAAGGATTCGGATCTTCCTTGTGTCGGGGCCGACAACCAGTTGGCCGGCCGTCTCGCAACAGAGCATCTGCTGGCCCTAGGGCATCGTGACATTGGGCTGATCTTTCCAAAGACCAATGGTAATGACCGCGCGCAACATCGACTTTCCGCTGTGCACGAAGCGCTACAAAATATGGGTGTCTCCGTTCCGGGCGAGCACGAATCTGAAGCTCCTTACAGCGTTTCGCAGGCCAAGCAGGCTGCGCTGAACCTTTTGGCGGAAACATCTCGACTTACGGCTTTGTTATGTGGAAATGACGTCATAGCGCAGGGCGCTTTGTTTGCGGCCCAGAAACTGGGGTTGAACGTTCCCGGCGATCTTTCAATAATGGGCATCGGAGATTTCAAGGGATCAGCTGATGTTGAGCCGGGGCTCACCACCATTCGAATCCCCGCCGAAGCCATCGGTAAACTCGCAGGTGACAAGTTCACCGATTACATTACGTCAGATGAGTCGGAACATTTTAAAATTTGCTGCGAGCTGGATTGTGTTGTTAGAGGAACAACAGGTCCAGTGTCAGTATAATAGTCGGCATTGCCAACTTGTTTGCACATTCAGAACGGATGTGTCGCAAACTATGAGGCCCGGTTGACGAACATGCGCGATTTGACGTTTTTCCTGTCGAATAGTTCGTTAACAGATTTCAACATGATCTCATTAAAAGGCTGCCATCTCCTCAAAGATGCAGTTTTGTACGCTGGGTACATCTATCAGTTCTGACACTAGTCCGACCCTGCGATAACAACTTCGATTTCATTTTTGTCGAGCATGGCCAGGATGTTGGCAGGAGGAACGCGGTCCGTATACAAAACATCAATTCCGGCCATGTTATGGAGAGATATCGGGGCCCGCTTGTTGAATTTTCCGCTGTCAGCTACGACGATGCGCACCTGCGCATTTTCAGCCGCAGCACGCGCGATATTGGCCTCTTCAAGATCATGAAGCATGAAGCCCAAATCGCCATTCACGGCTCCAACCGAGAACACTGCCAGCTGTACGTTGAAACGCTTCACAAGATCTAATGCCTCTGCACCGAAAGCGCCCCCATCATGGGCGCGCAGTTCTCCGCCCGCCAGAAACACCCGGTTGTTGTTGTGCTTTGACAACGTGTAAGCGACGAAAACCGAATTTGTAACTACAAACAGGTCTTTGTGTTTCCGTAGCGCGAGCGCGACGTAGGCGGTCGTCGAACCGATATCCAGAAATAGGGAATCCCCGTCGCTAATTGTATTTGCGACTGCCCGGGCTATTGCTTCTTTCGCATGTGCTTGCGTTCCCAAACGGTTTTCAAAGGGTGGCTCTATGGCGTCTTCGCTAAGATGTACGCCGCCATGCACCTTCCGCACGATCTTGCGCTCTTCCAGCGCCTTGACGTTGCGCCGGATCGTTTCATTGGAAACATTCAGTTTTTGAGCCAGGAGGCTGACCCTGCACGACCCGCCCGCATGTTGCAGCTCGCGAAGGATTTCTTCTTCGCGCTGATTTGTGGTTTTTCGTGGCTTTAACATGCGACCTCCTGAAAGGGGGATACGGCAGTCATCCCAATAAAACAATATTACGTCCAATACAGTGCCGTTCGGGGCTTTTTGTGTGAATTATAACGAATATTCGTGGCTAAGTGTGGTTTTTATTGACGTAGTTGTCAGATTGGCGCAGCATGGAAGTGTAATAAACGAAAAACACTCAAAAAGCCACATTCAGGGAGCACAACATGATCAGGAAATTCAATGCACTACACGCAATGGCATTAGTCGCTGGCGTAACTGCTTCGGCTTCTTGGGCCGCCGAATCGACGGACCCAATCAAACTGACGTTGCATGATTGGTCAGGGCAGCTGATCAACACCAAGATAATGGGATCAATCCTGCAAGAGGCCGGATACAACGTTGAGTATGTACAGGCAGACTATATCGCTCAGTTTGCGGGCCTGAAGACAGGTGATCTACATCTGGCAATGGAAATCTGGGAAACCACCGGGCGTGAAGCGCTGGACGAAGCCACCGCCTCTGGAAATGTGGTGAACGTTGGTGAAACCGGTCTGATGGCGATCGAAGAATGGTGGTACCCGACTTACATGAAAGACCGCTGCCCTGGCTTGCCAAACTGGGAAGCTCTGAAAGACTGCGCAGGGGAATTTGCCACGGCTGAAACCTCGCCAAATGGGCGCTATGTCGGCGGACCCGTGACCTGGGGCGGTTTCGACGAAGAACGCGTCGAAGCGTTAGAGCTGGAGTTTGAAGTTGTCCACGCAGGCACGGATGCTGCGCTTTTTGCAGAGCTGGAATCCGCATATCAGCGCGAAGATCCGATCATGCTGTGGGTCTATGTTCCGCACTGGGCCCCGGCCAAATATGACGGTGAATTCGTGGAGTTTCCGCCATACTCGGCCGAGTGCTACAGCGACCCGTCCGTCGGTGTGAACCCGGCCTTGGCCTATGATTGCGGAAAACCGCGCGGTCCGATCTGGAAGGCTGCTTGGTCTGGCCTGCAAGAAAAGTGGCCGGGCGCGTATGACATCATCGAAGCCTATAACATCAATAACGACGAGATGAGCGCCATGGTCGGCAAAGCCGATCTGGACGGTGTGGATATTGATGCAGTTGTCGCGGATTGGATGGAGACGAACAAGGACCGTTGGTCTGGCTGGATCTCTAAATAATCTGCTTGGCCGAAGCGGTTACCCCGCTCTCCTCTACCGCTTCGGTCTTTTTCCGTCTTAGTCCCGGACACCACTGATGACCCCCACAACAAAACTGTCCTGCCGAAACGTTTGGAAGCTTTACGGTCCAAACGCCGAGACCCTTCTGGCGCAAAATCCGAACCCATCGGCAGATGACATTCGAAATGCGGGTGTGATCGGAGCGGTACGCAACGCCAATATTGAAATCGTTGAAGGTGAAATCTTCATCATTATGGGCCTGTCCGGTTCAGGCAAATCAACCCTGGTTCGTTGTCTGTCCAGGTTGATCGAACCTACAAGCGGTGAGGTTCTGTTCGACGACGCCGACCTGCTGCGCGCCAGCGAGAAAGAAATGATTGAAATCCGTCGGCACAAGATGGGCATGGTGTTTCAGCATTTTGCCCTGCTGCCGCACCTGACCGTATTGCAGAATGTGATGTTCCCCCTGACTATTCAGGCTACGCCCAAACACGAAGCCGACGCAAAGGCGAGAGACGTGGTGGAACTGGTCGGCCTGAAGGGGCGCGAGGACTACTATCCACGAGAGCTCTCGGGTGGTCAGCAACAGCGTGTGGGCATTGCTCGATCGTTGGTGACAGAGCCCGATCTTTGGTTTCTGGACGAGCCTTTTTCGGCCCTCGATCCGCTGATCCGGCGCGAAATGCAGGATGAATTTCTGCGACTCCAGGAACGGTTGCATAAGACTATTGTCTTTATCACGCACGACTTTGAAGAAGCCGTTCGCTTGGCCGACCGCATCGCCATTATGAAGGATGGTGAAGTCATCCAGATCGCCACCCCGGAAGAACTGGTGATGAATCCAGCGACAGAATATGTGGCTGAATTCACGCGCCATATTCCGCGCTCCAAGGTTTTGACGGTTGGTGGTGTAATGACCGTCGGCGCTGCAGGTGAAGGTGAGCCCATTGTGCAATCGACCCGCGTCTCGACCGTGGCGGAACGGATCATCACCGCAGATGCACCAATTCCGGTGACAGACAGCAATGGTCTGGTTATTGGCGCCATTGATCGCAAGGCTGTGGCCCATGTGCTATTCGGTGAAGGGGACGCGGTATGAGCCGCTTGTCCCGCAGTCAGCTCATCATTCTGCTGCTTGTCGGACTCACGATCCTGCTGGGGTATTTCGGCAGCAACCTGGGAAAAGCGCTCGATGCGCGCTGGATCACCAAATTCCCGTCGGCTTGGGTCGTCCCGTTCAAAACTTATATCTCATCTGCAATGTCCTGGCTGATCGAGGATGCTGCAATCGGCCCAGTTTCGTTCACCGACGTTACCCGCGCTGCTGCTTGGTTGATAGAACAGCCCTATGACCTTGTCTTGTCCCTGCTGGCCGAAGGTTTTGTCACCGGGCAAGGCAATGATGCGCAAGTCATCCTACCTGCGATCAGCTGGATTGTGGTTATCACCGCCGTAGTAGCTTTGGGACAGTATTGCCGGGACTGGGGGTTGGCGGCGTTGGTCGGCGGCTGCTTTACCTATCTGGCTGTTTTTGGCCAGTGGGACAGCGCGATGGTAACGCTTGCCTCGGTCCTGATTGCGGTGCCGATTGGCGCGGGCGGCGGGCTGTTGTTGGGGATATTGGCCTATCGCCACCTGACTTTCGATCGCATCATCTCGCCCATTCTGGACCTGATGCAGACAATCCCGATCTTTGCCTATCTAGTACCAATTCTGTTCATGTTCGGCTTTGGACCGATTTCGGCGCTTGTTGCAACTATCATCTATGCGACACCACCCATGGTGCGGATCACCACGCTTGCCTTGAGAGCCGTCGACCCCGAGATTTTGGACTTCGGGCGCATGGCAGGCACGACGCAAAAGCAGTTGATGTGGCGCGTTTTGGTTCCTTCCGCCAGCCACAGTCTGATGGTAGGCGTCAATCAGGTGATCATGCTGACGCTGAACATGGTCATCATTGCCTCGATGATCGGGGCCGGAGGATTAGGGTTTGACGTCCTTGCCGCGCTGCGCCGGCTGGACATCGGCGCTGGGTTCGAGGCCGGTATTGCCATTGTAGTTCTGGCCATTGCCGTCGATCGCCTAAGTCAGGCTTTTGCCGAGCGTATGGGGCAGGTACATCACGAGCTCCCCGGCTCGTGGGTCACCCGCCATCGCCGGACAATTCTGGTATTGATCCTGCTGATTTTGACCTGGGTTCTGGGGCAGTTCTCACCCCTGTTGCTGGAATATCCTGAAAGTCAGACGATCACCACTGGCGGGTTCTGGGATGACACGGTCAAATACCTGAACATCAACTATTTCGACACGTTCGAGGCGATCAAGATCTTCTTCCTGACGTGGTTCATGATCCCGATCAAAACGGTCCTGCTGGGAATTCCATGGCCTTGGGCCATTGCCATGCTGACCTTGCTGGGTTGGCACGCAGGGGGCTGGCGGCTGGCACTGTTGTGCGGAGGACTGGCGTCTCTGATCCTCATTTCAGGACTGTGGGCCAAGGCAATGGTGACAGTTTATCTCTGCGGAGCCTCTGTGTTTCTTGCTACCCTGATCGGTGTTCCGCTGGGCGTTGTGGCTGCTCTGAACAAACGCGCCGGGACGGTGATCAACCTGTTGATTGATACGTTGCAGACTTTGCCCAGCTTTGTTTATCTGATCCCGGTTGTGATGCTGTTTCGCGTCGGCGATTTCACTGCGCTGATTGCCATAGTCCTTTACGCGCTGGCCCCGGCCGTACGTTATGCGGCACATGGCGTGCGCTCGGTCAGTGAGGAATTGATCGAGGCCGGATTGGTCTCTGGGTGCACACGCACGCAACTTCTGCGCCATATTCGCTTGCCCATGGCCCTGCCCGAAATCCTTTTGGGTATTAACCAGACCATCATGCTGGCGCTGTCCATGCTGGTTATCACCGCCCTCGTTGGCACCCGCGATCTGGGGCAGGAAGTCTACATTGCCCTGACAAAGGCTGACACTGGTCGAGGTCTGGTGGCAGGGCTGTCCATCGCATTCATTGCCATCATCGCTGATAGGCTGATCAACGCAAGCGCTCGTCAGGCACGCATCCGCTTTGGAATGGAGAGTTGATATGACCCAATCCGACCTGATGACCCGCATTCGCAAGCTACCGATCTGGCAGGGCGAGATCAAAGCCACCCCGTTGACGGGTGGGATTACAAATGTGAACTACAAGGTCACTGACAGCAGTGGATCCTATGTGGTGCGTGTCGGTGACGACATCCCTTTGCACCAGGTGATGCGCTTCAACGAACTGGCTGCCAGTAAGGCCGCCCATGCTGCAGGTCTGTCACCCGCTGTAGTGTTTTCGTCCAACGAATTAACAGTGCTGGAATTCGTCGAAAGCCGCACTCTGATCGAAGAAGACGTACGCGACCCCAGTATGCTGCCTCGAGTGCTGGAGCTCGTGAAAGCCTGCCACCTTGAGGTGCCCAAGCACCTGCGCGGCCCGTCGCTGGTGTTCTGGGTCTTTCATGTCATCCGCGACTATGCCGCCACCCTCACCGATCATGGAAGTTCGCATAAAGGCCTGATCCCTGAACTTGTGCAAATTGGAAATGATCTGGAAGCCGAGGCCGGGCCGTACGAAATCGTGTTTGGCCATAACGACCTGCTTTGCGGCAACTTTCTGGACGATGGCACCCGCCTGTGGCTGATCGATTTCGACTACGCGGGCTTCAACTCGCCATTGTTTGATTTGGGTGGGCTGGCCTCGAACAACTCTCTTTCCAATGAACAAGAGGACTGGGTTCTGGAAACCTACTTTCAGGCACCCGTCACCAACCAATTGCGTCATCGCTATACGGCGATGAAATGCGCCTCGCTGCTTCGTGAAACCATGTGGAGCATGGTGTCCGAGATCACCTCGGATATCGACTTCGACTATGCAGCCTACACAAGTGAAAATCTCGCGCGGTTTCGCACGGCCCTGACCGATTACAAAAACACCTGAGGACAGATATGACCGACCTTCCAAATACAGCCAAAGCCGTCATCATCGGCGGCGGCATCATCGGCTGCTCGACCGCCTATCACCTTGCCAAGCTCGGTTGGACCGACACGGTGCTGCTGGAGCGCAAAAAGCTGACTTCGGGCACCACATTCCATGCTGCGGGTCTGGTGGGGCAGCTGCGTTCGAACGCCAATATCACTCAGCTGCTGGGATATTCAGTCGATCTGTACAACAAGATTGAAGAAGAAACCGGTCTGGGAACGGGTTGGAAAATGAATGGCGGTTTGCGTCTCGCCTGCAACGAGGAACGCTGGACCGAGGTCAAACGGCAGGCCACCACAGCCCATTCCTTTGGTCTGGACATGCAGCTGCTAACCCCGAAGGAAGCGCAGGATCTTTGGCCGCTGATGGATATCGGTGACGTCATCGGCGCGGCGTTCCTGCCCACCGATGGGCAAGCAAACCCCTCGGACATTACCCAGGCGCTGGCCAAGGGAGCGCGCATGGCAGGCGCGAAGATATTCGAGGATACCAAGGCCACCGATCTTGAAATCGAGAACGGCAAGATCCGCGCCGTAATCACTGAACATGGCCGTATCGAATGTGAAAAGGTGATCGTGTGTGCCGGTCAGTGGACGCGCGACTTTGCCGCCAAGTTCGGTGTGAATGTGCCGCTGGTGCCAATGGAACATCAGTACATGGTCACAGAACCATTTGGTGTACCCGGTGATCTGCCTACCCTGCGGGATCCCGATCGGCTGACCTATTACAAGGAAGAAGTTGGTGGGCTCGTCATGGGCGGTTATGAGCCGAACCCAGTCCCATGGGCGGTGAATGGCATACCTAAAGATTTCCACTACACCTTGCTCGACAGTAACTTCGACCATTTCGAACAGATCATAGAGCTGTCGCTGGGCCGGGTGCCAGCGTTGGAGACCGCAGGGATCAAGACCCTAACCAATGGTCCCGAAAGCTTCACTCCGGATGGCAACTTCATTGTAGGTGAAGCACCAGAGCTGAAGAATTTCTTTGTTGGTGCTGGTTTCAACGCCTTTGGCATTGCTTCTGGCGGTGGCGCCGGAATGGTGCTGGCAGAATGGGCCGCCAAGGGCGAGCCGCCCTTTGACCTGTGGTCCGCCGACATTCGCCGTTTTGGCCGCCCGCATTTCGACACCGATTGGGTTCGCACCCGAACAGTCGAAGCATATGGCAAACACTACACTATGGCCTGGCCTCATGAAGAACACGAGTCCGGCCGCCCCTGCCGCAAGTCACCGCTGTACGATACGCTTATGGATCAGGGCGCTTGCTTTGGTGAAAAACTGGGTTGGGAGCGTCCAAACTGGTTTGCCGACGCATCGCTGGGTGAAACGCCCAAGGACGAATACAGCTTTGGTCGCCAGAACTGGTTCGCTGCTGTTGGCCGTGAACACAAAGCGGCCCGAGAAGCGGCAGTGCTGTTCGATCAAACATCATTTGCCAAATTCGCGCTGAAAGGCCCGGACGCCTTGGCGGCGATGAACTGGATTTGTGCCAATGATGTGGACAAACCGGTGGGTGCGCTGGTCTATACCCAGATGCTCAATGACAAGGGCGGAATTGAATGCGACCTGACCGTGGGCCGTGTAGCACATGATGAATTCTACATTGTCACTGGTACCGGCTATGCCACCCACGATTTTGACTGGATCAGCCGAAATATTCCGGACGGGCTGAACTGCCAGCTGTTCGATATCACCTCCTCGAACGCAGTGTTGTCGCTGATGGGGCCAAAAGCACGAGATATTCTGGCGGCAGTTACCCGTGATGATGTCTCGAATGACGGGTTCAGGTTTGGCACGATCCGGACAATCGGCATCGCGGGTTGCCCGGTCAAGGCGCTGCGGGTGACATACGTGGGCGAGCTTGGCTGGGAACTGCACTTGCCTGTCGAATACGCGCAAACAGTCTATTCCGCGCTGATGGAAGCAGGGCAACCGCAAGGGCTGGTTAATGCGGGCTACCGCGCAATTGAATCTCTTCGGCTAGAAAAGGGTTACCGCGCCTGGGGGTCTGACATCGGGCCCGATCACACGCCGTTTGAAAGCGGTCTGGGATGGGCTGTGAAACTGCGCAAGAACATAAACTTCAAGGGTCGCGCGGCAAGCGAGAAGCAAAAGGCCGAGGGCGTCAAAAAGATGCTGGCCTGCTTCACCGTCGACCCCGATGTGGTGCTGTTGGGCCGCGAAACGATATACCGGGATGGAGAACGGGTGGGTTGGCTAACGTCGGGAGGCTATGGCTATACAACCGGTAAATCCATCGGTTACGGCTATGTCCGAAATCAGTTCGGCGTCGATGCAGATTTTGTTACGTCCGGCACGTATGAGTTGGAGGTTGCGACCCAACGTGTCTCCTGCGACGTGACACTTCAACCGCTTTACGATCCCAAAATGGACCGTATCAAATCATAACACAAACTCCTGTTACCTGGATGAGGTTGGGGCAAATGTGTCCCAACCTCAATACCTCAGGAAACGTGGTTATTTTCCAGGTAAACCGAGAGGTATCTCGGCAGGATTTACCGCCCAGATCACCAGGTTTCTGGCAGATTTGGAATGCACAAGCACTTTGTTTCCAGTTCTCGCCGCGCAAAAGTCAAATACCCCGCCAGACTACATGCTCTGGAGAGGCACAAGTCAGATGTTCAACTGCATGGATGACTTTGTTCGGTCCATTGCAACGAATGTTCTGAACTTTCGGATGTTCTTGTTCGAAAAGAACAACCGTTGGGTAAGCTTTTCATATTCGGACATATCTCGAACGATAACGATCAGAACAAAATCCACTTCACCAGTAACATAGTAGCATTGCTGAACCTCAGGGGCATCATAGAAGCTTTTCTTGATTTCATCGATTTTTCCGCCAGTCTCGGTTTTTAGTTCGACTTCGACGAAAATGGTCAGCGGCAATCCCACGGCTGCCGGATCAATATGCGCTGACTGCGCGGCAATGACGCCCTCCGCCTCCATGCGTTTGATCCTCCGCTGCACGCTGGGCGCAGACAGATTCACGCTTTCACCGATTTGACGGTGCGGCACCGTATTGTCCTGCTGCAACACCCTAAGAATCGCGAGATCGAAGCTATCCAGACTTCCTGATAAATATTTTTGTTTCACGGCGACCTCATGCAAGTTTGCTTCAAAATTACCAGCAATTCAGAGCGAAAACATCACTGACATTGAATTATATTTGCACCAACAATGGAAGGACCACAAATGCTCGCAAACTTTGAGACAGTCGGAATTGAAAGCCATACAGCCAAGCCAGGCTTTGGCCATGCCGCCACAGCCACCTTACCCCGCGAGGGATTTGACCTCGCACAGAGGGAAATTCAAAGCTGGAGTGGGTACGAAAGAGCGCCAATGCCGTCTCTTCAAGGTCTAGCCGAAGCACTGGATCTGGGCGCAGTCTATTACAAGCATGAAGGGTTAAGATTTGGCTTGGGCAGTTTCAAAGCACTTGGCGGCGCTTATGCGGTTCTGCGAGTATTACAGCGCGAATTAACCAAAAAGACAGGCCGTGAAGTCACTGCCGATGAGATCCGAAACGGCACCCATACTGCCGGAATTGCAGACATAACCGTCATTTCGGCGACAGATGGCAATCACGGTCGTTCAGTGGCTTGGGGTGCCCAGCGCTTCGGCGCGCCATGCCGAATTTACATTCACAAAGAAGTAAGCGCATTCCGCGCCGACGCAATGCGCCAGCTGGGGGCCGAAGTGATCAGGGTTGATGGAGATTACGACGCTTCCGTGGCACAGACCCGGACCGATGCAGCGGCACACGGTTGGTTGATTGTTTCAGATACTTCCTGGCCCGGTTACACTCAGGCACCTCTTGATGTCATGGCTGGTTACGGGGTCATGGCGCGCGAGATCGTGCAGGATTTGGCTTTGCCACCCACTCATGTCTTCCTTCAAGGCGGCGTTGGAGGCTTAGCGGCTGCCGTCACCGCGGTATTCCTCCACGAATGGGAGCAGAATGCGCCGCGCGTCATCGTGGTCGAACCTGAATTGGCCCCCTGCCTTTTTGCAAGCGCCCAGGCAAATCGGCCTACAGCCGTCGAAGTAGGCGAAGAAACCATAATGGCTGGGCTATCCTGCGGCGCGCCGTCCGAATTGGCATGGAACGTTTTGGAAGAGGCCGCCAGCGGTTTCATGAAAATCCCTGACCAGCTTGTGGCACCGGCCGTCCGCCTATTGGCAAACGGCGCTTTCGGAGATGAGCCAATCGAAGCCGGAGAAAGCGCCGTGGCCGGTCTGATTGGCTTGATCTGCGCGTCGATGCGCACCGACTTGCGAAAACAATTTCAAATTACGCCGCGATCCCGAGTGATGTTGATCGGGTCAGAGGGCGTCACAGATCCGCATGTTTTCGACCGGATCATGAATGATAGCAACTGACTTGCGGAAATGACCCGGCGTGGTATTCCCCCTTGGTGGAAGCCGCGCCCGGCTTCCACCTTCCGGCCACGCCGCAGGAGTTTACCGCTGTCCGGCCTGCAAGATACGCCTTTGTTCTTGGCCAATCATGCAGGTTCACTTCCTTTCGACAGTGAACCGCGTTCCCCAAGGGTCTGTCAGCTCTTGCGGTTGCAATACAGTCCCATCCGTCAACAGCACGATCTCATCCAAGCCGCTGCTGTCAGTTGGACGAGCTTTTGCACCATTGCTGTTCCAGACGTTGCCTGCAAAGTGATGGTGGTACCCACCCGAACTGTAGAACCCTGCTGAACCTTCGTGCAGCATGCGATCCTGCGCTAGATGTCGTGTCATGAATTCGTCGACCGCATTGATATCCCCGACCTGTAGGTGGACATGTCCGACCACCATATTTTCCGGAGCCCCGGACCAGTCTTGACGGGCCGCACCTGCAATGGCCTCCAGGTCCAGATGATGCGAGCCCATGCGGATATACTCTCCATCCATCTGCCATGTTTCAACAGGCCGGTCGGCGTAGATTTCGATCCCATTGCCTTCTGGATCGTTTAGATACAGCGCCTCGCTGACGTCGTGATCCGCCGCCCCGGTCAAAGGGATGCGGTTTTGTGCAGCATAGATCAGCCAGCGTCCCAGGTAATCGTGGTCCGGCATCAGAAAAGCTGTATGGAAAAGACCCGCCGCATGCGGATAGCGCCGCGCAGCACGGTCTTGGCGCAACTCGAGCAGAACGTTGTTTCCTGCGCCCAGTTTCAGGGTTTCGCCATCCCGCGCCAATTCCTCAAGGCCAAGCACTTGTTGGTAAAAGGTCCCAACAGTGTCCAGATTGTTCACAATCAGTGCCACACGGCCGATTGACACGGGGGCTTCGCTGCTTCTCATGCCATAGGCTCCTTTTCTGAGTTTCGAAACCCCCTTCCCATCAACCGCGCTGGCGTAGGCCCGCGTTGCCAGCATATCAGCGATCATCGCTGTACCGGCGGCAGTCAAACCTCCGGCCATCCTGTTTAGAAATCCTCGCCTGTGCACATTGCCGGGTTTGATGGTCATGGGGTTTCTCCTGATCCTCAATACTCGAACACGCCGTTGGTGTTTGCAGATTCTCCGGTCTGCGCTTCTTCGATGTCCCAATGCTCTACGATGAAACCATTGTCATCAAAGCGGAAGATATCGAAAAATCCGATGCCCAGATCGCCCTCAATGTCGAGGTTGGTCTGCTTCGAATGAACCAGCACCATGTCGCCCATCGCAATAGTCTTGGCAATTTCTGTTTTTAGGCGCACGTTATCAGCAGCTAGTCCGGTCAAGTATTCTGCCAGAGCATCGCGCCCATCCGGCACGCTCGGGTTGTGCTGTATATAGTTCTCGGAGGAGATATACGCTTCGACCGCTGATAGATCACTTGGGTTTTCAAAGCTTTTCAGAACGGCGATAGCACGTTCACGGTTCTGCTCGATATTCTGATCGGAATAAACATCTGCGTTTGGTCCCTGAAACATGGTGTTTTCATTCGCCGCGCTTTCGGGGACCTGCTGGTAGTGGTCCCAGTGTTCGACCAGTTTTCCGTCCTCGGCGCGCCAGACATCAACATAGACGTACTGGTCCCCGTTACTGCCGGTCCAGACAGAATGGATTGCAACATAGGAACCCTCGGCAAGCACACGGTAGAGATCCACCTGCACATCAGGATCGGCAGTCAGTTCACTGGCAACGGCCTTGATCAACTCAACCGGCCCGTCGCCATATGCGGTGGCATGCTGAACATAGGTATCGCCGATGTACTTCCCGAAATTGTTGAGGTTCCGGTAAACCAAAACATCCCGATAGAACCCTTCGGCCAGTTTGATCGAGGCCTGGGTTTGTGCGTCAATGCTTAGCTTATCAGCATGGAGCGGAGTGGAAAGCGCCATAACCACAGCGGTTGCAGCAAAGAGGACGGATCTTCTAAACGGCATGGGTTTACCTTTTCGGTTGCATGTGGCGACCAGATAGAGATTTTCATTGATGAAAATAACAGAAAGAATAACCATACAACTCATGAAGAAAAACGATAACAAGGAACTCGGCGTCCGTTTGATACGCATGTTTGCCGCGGTCTATGACACAGGTTCGATCACGGCGGCGGCCAGACGTCTGGAGGTCACACAATCCACTGTCAGCCATGGATTGAACCGGCTACGCGGAATTGTGAAAGATGAGCTGTTTGTCCCTATGGGGCGCGGTATCTCTCCTACGCCGCGCGCAGCCCAGTTGTTTGCACAAGCGCAACATATTCTGGAGGCAGTGGACGCATTTACAGAACCCGCGCAATACGAGCCTCGTGATGACAGCGGCCAGTTTGTGATCGCCGCCAATGATTATGAGACCGAAATCGTGCTGAAACCCTTATTTCACGCGTTGCGACACCGCGCACCGAAGGTACAACTGCGCATTTGGCGCGCGCAGTCGCAACAAGACTGGGCCGAACTACTACGCAACGGGCAGGTCGATCTGGTGCTGGCGCCCGAGCTTACCGGAACCGAAGCCGACTTGATGCAGAAACTGATCCTGACCGACAATGATCTTTGCTATTTCGACCCTGACCACGTGACTGCTCCTGATACAATCGCGGCTTATTGCGCGTTGCCCCACGCGGTCATGATGCCCGGGCAACACGAACTTACCGCTATCGATTTGGCGCTCAGCCACCTGGAAAGGCATCGCCGCATCTCAGTGACGCTGCCCGGTTTCTCGGCAATCGCCTCTCTTATTCGCGGGACCAATACTATTGCGACTATGCCTGCGCGGTTAAAGGACAATATCTTTGCCGGCTTTGCTCATTGCAGCCCACCCGTCGACCTGCCACCCGATAGAATTGCGCAGATCTGGCACATGCGCCAGGCAGCGTCACCTCGCCACCAATGGCTCCGCGCGCTCATCTCGGAGATAGCGACCGCCCGATGAAGGGCAAAGGAACTTTGATTGCCATCTCTGAGATGGCGCGCAAAAGACCTGGTCCGCCGCATGCGGACCCTCCTTCCGACAACCGGAACTGATATCCTAACTGCGAAAGCGGAACGTTCACTGGAAACTTCCTGGCTGATCAACCGCCAGAAATTCATATAGCCCCTTGACGTGCCGATGTGCACCGCGCTGGCGACCTGCCCATGTCTTCCAACAAACATGCTGAAGTCTCGCAGTGGGGCCTTAAGGCGATGTGTTCGACATGCTCCCCAATCTCGCGCGCGTATCTTCTTTTACGTCGCCCATCGCCATGCGCGCAAAGGCTTGCCGCCAGCCAGGGGCGAGGTCCGTCAGATTTGCGAGGGCTTCGGCATCCTTGCGGGAAACTCGTCGTGTCAGTCGGGCGCGGGTCACGTGCTGCACGCTCCAGTCCGGATTGCGCCTTTCAATCAACGTTATTCGATCTCCTGCTTCGACCTCGCCGGTTTCCAGAACACGGTAGTACCACCCAGTGCGACCCGTTTTCTGAAACAGGTAGGGCATCCTTTCATTTCCGGTGTGCAGTCCCAGTTTCCAGCAGGGCTGACGGCCCTGGCTGATTTGAACGATTGCCGTGCCCAGCCTCAGGATGTCGCCAATGCACAGATTTTCCTCGGTCAAACCGGTTGTTGAGATGTTTTCACCAAATGCTGCGGGCTCTGCGCCGGGGGGCAGCTGCCCTTCTCTCTGCCAATCCGCATAGTGATCCTGCGCATAATGGTGAATGGCTTTTTCTGCACCGCCATGCACGGTCAGGTCCGCCTGTGCATCATCTGAAAATCCAGTAAGCGAAATGACCTGACGGCCAGACACCCGATCCTTCTGAATGGCAGAGGGCGGCTTTGCCTCCCAGCGGTTCGTGACACAACCCAGGAAAATGCCACCTATTACTGTCGATAGTTCAGGAAGGGTCATTCAGGCCTCTTTGTGTTCAATACATATCTTTTCTTCTTCGCCACGCTCGAGGCTCACTTCCAGCAAGCTGCAGAAGCCATTTTTCTGACCTTTCTTATGATAGGCGCAGGTCATGCATTTCCCGAACGAGTGACCACCGTTCGCTGCCAATGCCAACATCAAGCTCTGAAGCAGACCATCCTTGAGAGACACCTGAACGCTGGAGGGCAGATTGCCGATGGCGTCAGCAATCGGATTGGCCTCTGTCAAAACAGAGGCGCCCGCCTTGGACAGTTCGTACGAGATCGACCGCTGGTCAGATTTTTGTCGGTGCTCGGCAGCGTATCCCTTGCGCACAAGCGCTTTCAGTGTCTGGGACATCGTTCCGCGGGTTGTCCCAAGGTACTCAGCGACATGTGACGGTGAACGGGAAAACTGATTCGCCTCGGAAAGGTACTCCAGCGCCGCCCTTTGTGTCGGGTTCAGGTCGCCCGTCCAGCCCGCAGCGGAATCTATCCGGGCAAGACGGTTGATAAGGATACGAATACTGTGGGCGGTTCTCATGCCCAACAAGTAGCGAGTCGAAATTAAAGTTGCAATATGTTTCTCCGTTTGGTAGCGAGTCGATATCACTTTACCGGAGATAAGAAATGACACTCACCTGGAAATCACTTGCTGCAGTTGTGATCGGAGCTTCGTCCGCCGTCGCAGAAGGCGATCACGCGATACATCAGGAGGGGGCTGTTGTCTCTCCCGCTGATGTCGCCAAGGTGGCCGACTTTGACATCCTTGCAGCGCATGCGCATCGCAACGGCAATACCATTACGTTCCACATGACCACCAATGGTACTGCCGGGGCATCGGTGCCGGCAGAAACCGGGGCAGTAGGAGGGTCAGACGTCTGGTCCTATGTGTGGCCTACATCCCTGGATACGTCTGCAGTAGGTTTCGAAGGCGGCGCCGGCATCTTGGCAATGGCTGCAACCAGCCACCCGGATTTTGACGACACCCCGCTGTTTGATGAAAACGGCGATGGCGACCCAGCCAACGACGGAATCGAATGGCACAGCCACTGGGTTGTTCTCGCCCCGACCGAAACTTGCGGCCCAGGCGCCCTTGCAGTGCGCGATATCCCTGAAGGGACGACGCCAAAGCTTCCTGCAACCTGGCCTGGATTCCCAATCTTCCTGGACAGCCCAGGGTTCACACCGCTGTTCGATGGTCCGGAAATTCAAGTCAAAGCCGGATTTTCCAACGACGTTCAGTTGGAAGGCATCGCTTATGATGGCGTAACCTCTGCTCTGCGGGTAAACGCCAACATTCACGCTCCGCTATTGTGCGTCACGGATGTTTTCGACATTGCGTCGGGCGACCTGAGCCTACCGGGCAAGCTTCAGTAACGGTATCAGCCGGTCGCTTCACGCAGGCGCCCGGCCCTTGAACAAGAGAGACCAATATGCAAGCACCTGAACTACAGGTCAGTGAATGGTTCAACACTGACAAGAATTTAAAGCTTTCGGATTTCCAGGGTAAGGTTGTCCTGATTGAGGCTTTCCAGATGCTGTGCCCAGGCTGCGTCCTCCATGGCATTCCTCTGGCACAAGCTGTGCGGGAGTATTTTTCCAGCGAACACGTCGCCGTAATCGGTTTGCACACCGTTTTCGAACATCATGACGCGATGACCCCGGTATCACTGAAAGCCTTTCTTCACGAATACCGTATCAAATTTCCTGTGGCGGTCGACAAACAGGGCACCGGGCCTTTGCCGGAAACCATGGCGGCATACGGAATGCGCGGCACGCCCAGCCTTGTTCTGTTGGATCAGTCAGGACGGATTGCAGCACATCACTTTGGCCAGGTCTCAGAGCTGCAGCTGGGTGCAGAGATTGGCAGCCTGCTTGCCCGTAAGGCTGCTGCTGAGGACGCAAGTCGGCACCCCAGTCAGGCCAGGCGGTGTGATGACACTGGCTGCACTGTGTGAGACGGCGGCATACAGAGGGCAAACCTAAGCGTATCTACCTCCTCGGCGTGCGCGACATTGGTTCTCCATTTTCTCAGCTAAGCAAAACTGCCCGGGTTCCACATGTTCGTTTAGGCACGGTACCGCGCCCGTTTCAGACTTGCGTACCCGCGACAGCAATACGGCAGGATTATCGGGACTACGGCTTCACATCATTTTGGGGGAAGTTTCGCGAACTCTGTCGTGTTCGACTGCAAACCTTGTCGCGTATAAGCGAGTGAACCCAGTGAATTTCTTACTAAATCCGTGTGATCGGCAAACTTCGTCGATACCTTGTTTCTTGCAATACTCGGGGAAAATGGCTGATGAAATTCATTCACATCACTGACATACACCTCGTCCGCGACTCCGGCCCGCTAAACGGCGGCTTTCCATCCCAGCGGCTGGACGCCTGTTTGGACGATATCCTTCGGTGGCATTCCGATGCGGCGTTCTGTGTCATCTCTGGCGATTTGGCTGAATTTGCTGAGGATGAGGCCTATCGGGCGCTCAAGGCGAAACTGGCCGCATTTCCGCTCCGCTCTTTTCTGCTGATTGGAAATCACGACGACAGAACTGTTTTCCAATCGATCTTCCCGGATCATCCAAAGGATGCCAACGGGTTTGTCCAGCATCGGTTCGAAACAGATGAGGGGGTTTTCTTGTTTCTCGATTCAACCAAAGACGGGCGCGATGTGCATGAAGGGCAGCTTTGCCCTGCCCGGCTGGACTGGCTCAGGCAGCAACTGACCCAGGCCGAGGACAAGCCAACCTATGTGTTCCTGCACCACCCGCCCTTTGACCTTGGCATTCCCCTTGTGGACGAGATCAGGCTGGTCGAGGCGGACGCCTTTGCTGACGCCCTCAAACACGGGCGCAACATTCGGCATGTGTTTTATGGCCATGTGCACCGCATGACCTATGTGAACTGGCGCGGTATTCCATTTACCAGCCTGCCCAGTCTCAACCATCAGATTCCGTTGAATGCGGCCAGTGTCGATGGCGAGTTCTGCGACGAACCTCCGGCTTACGGTGTCGTACAGATCGCCGAGGATCAGCTGACGGTGCATTTCAACACTTTCCTGCAACGTAACCCATTGCATCAGACCTGAGGTATGGAAGCCTATTGGATCGCATTGGTTCTGGTTTCGGCGGCAACCCACCCATTGCGCGACCTTACGCTGAAAGGGGTTGCGCATCCGGTGTCGTGCTATGTCGGAGTGTCTCTGACCTGGGTGATCCTGGCGGCGGTTCATACGCTGGTTATGGGTCAGGAATTGAGCCTGCCACTTGAGACCTGGCCCTTTGTCGCAATCTCAGCCCTTGGGTTGACCTTCTACTACTACGGCACATTGTCGGCCCTGAGACGTGGGAACCTGTCGGTTTATTATCCGATTATCCGTTCGTCGCCGATTGCCATTGTCGCCTTCAGCTGGCTGGCCCTTGATCAGCATTACTCGTGGTTCACCCTGCTGGGGATCGCATTGGTCCTGCTAGGCAGCCTGATGATTCAGAAGTCGCCTGGCGGGCTGCTGCATGATCACAAAGCATTCGCGCTGGCAAGTATGGCGATGCTGGGATCGGCCGCTTATTCGCTAAGCGATGCCCAAGCGATGAAGCTGACCAATCCGGCACCTTTCCTGTTTTTCACCTATATTCTGGTGACACCGCTGCTTGCTGGCATCAGAGCCTGGGAAGATCGCCACTTGTCAGCCCCGTTTCTGGGGGTCGTGCGTGGCTGGGCACAGGCACCGGTGCGGATCGCTTTTGCCGGGATTGCGTCCTATCTGTCTTACTTGTTCATCCTGACCGCATTCCAGCTTGGGGCCGAAGCCGCCACAGTCAGCGCGGTACGGCAAGCATCGATCCCGGTTTCAGTGACCCTCGCGGCGATCATCTTGAAGGAATCCCGTTTTCTGCACCGTATCGGCTGGGCAAGCCTGATCGCATTGGGAATCCTTTTGATTACGCTGTCCCGAGGTTGAAACGGTAGTCACTGTCTTGACGCGCTACGAACTCGTCCTTCGTTTACTGGCCTTGTTTGGGATCTCTCTGGACGTAAATAGCCGGTCCTGTAATGGCCGTGCACGACAGAATCAAACGACTACACTGATGATCCGAAACACTCCATCTCTGGAACCAACGTGTAGATGCCATAGTCGCTCGGGCAGTGCAAATACGCCAACTCCTTGACGAAAACGAACTTGGCAATCCTTAAGATCTAAATGCCGCTACGGTAGCCGATCTCCAGGTTTTCGCAGCGACAGCCTGCAACAGTCACCGGCCACTGATCCTGCCGAGCCACTCGGATGTCGCTTCTAGCCCTTGTCGCAGAATAGCAAACATATGCTCGATTTCGCTTTTTGTAATGATGAGGGGCGGTGAAAGAACACACATGTTGATCACGGGTCGTACAAGCAGACCGCGTTTCTGGCATTCCATATCGATACGACTGCCAATCTCATAGTCGCGCCCAAGCTCGCTCTGGGGATCGCCATCGACTGAGCACTGAACACACCCCATCAATCCCATCCCACGGGCATCGGCCACAATGTCAATCTGACGCAACTGCTGTAATTGATCCTGAAAAACCGGGCCGACTTTTTGAACGTGTTCGAGTATATTTTCCCGCTCGAAAATCTCGATGTTTTTCAACCCGGCAGCCGCGCTGACCGGATGGCCCGAATAGGTGTAGCCATTTGAAAAGGTGGCATCTTTTCCCGCAACATCCGCTATCAGCCGATCTGAGATAATCGCGGCCCCCATCGGCGCATACCCGGATGTCATCCCCTTGGCGCAGGTGATTATGTCGGGCTGAATGCCAAAGACAGCCTCGGAGGCGAACCATTGACCCAATCGGCCGAAAGCCGTGACAACCTCGTCTGATATATACAGGACATCATACTTCCTGCAGATGTTCAGGCAGCGTGCGTGATATCCGATTGGTGGCACGATGACACCGCCCGAGGCCAAAACCGGTTCAGCGATAAAAGCGGCAACATTTTCCGGGCCAAGTGCCACAATGGCGTTTTCGAGATCGGCAGCTTTCTCGTTCAGAAAGCTTTCATCGCTTTGACCGGGCGCGCGGTAAAGCGGGTTCACGTCCGGCAGGAAATGCGCCAGGTCGTCGGCCTTGTCGAGCCAAAGCCTGTCACGTTCTTTTCCACTGACGCTGGCTGCCAGATAAGTGCTTCCGTGATAGGCTTTTTGCCTTGAAATGATTTTCTTTTTCTCTGGCCGACCCATAAGGTTGTTGCGGAAATGGACAAACCGGATGGCTGTATCAACCGCAGTGGAACCGCCGGTTGTAAAGAAGACATTATTCAGATCGCCGGGCGCACGTTTGGCGATTTCGCGGGCGAACTGTGCCGCAGTCGAGTTGGTGTTGTTGAAGGGTGAGAAATAGGCAAGGTTCCGGGCTTGCTCGGCCATTGCTTCGGCCATTTCCGTGCGCCCATACCCAATCTGGGTGCACCACATTCCCCCCGGACCGTCGATCAGGCGAGCACCCTTTTCGTTTATCAGATGGATGCCGCTGGCGCCTTCGATAAAGGTGCGGTCGTTTTCACCCAAAGCCTCCATCCCTTCCCACGGGTGCAGGAAGTGGTCGTTGTCCCATTGCTTGGCGTTGGAGTTATCCATGGCGGGCCATGCTTTCCGCGCTTAGTACAATAGGGAATTCTTCGCGCACCCGAGCGTCCAAAGCACCAAAATAATTAGGAAAATGGCTGTCGAGGATGGAATTCGCCTTGTTGCGGGCGCGGTCCAACAGATCCGTTTTCCCCTCATTCTCCCAAGTGTCCGTACGCTCGCGGTCCATCAGCTGTGGGTAGACAAATTCGCTGTTCATATAGCTCAGCGTGTGCGGATTGCCGAGGAAATGACCCGGATCTATGGCGCATTGGTGAATCACATCCACCGCCATGGTTTCATCAGTAACCTCTATCCCACGCAACGATCGCAGGATCATGCCGCCCGCTTCGTCATCGATGACCATGCTTTCAAAGCTGCATCCCATCAGGCTACCGATCATGCCACCAAACTCGCACAGGCGATTGGCACCAGCATGCGCCGCAAGGGTAAAGGTCAGCGCCTTTTCCAACCCGTATTGCGCATCAGGTATTTTTGCATCGGTCATACCTGCACCCACCGAGGTAGGAAGGCCGTAAAAGTTGCCCATCTGAATTGCTGCGGCACCGATCAGCGCCTGTTCGCCGCTGCCGCCAGTAAAAGACCCGCTGCGCAAGTCCGTAATGAAGGGCCAGGCCGCAAAGCAGATGGGGCAACCCGGCGTGATCAGGTTGACGATGGCAACGCAGGCAAGTGTTTCGGCCACGGTCTGAACCAGCGTTCCCGCAAGCGTCGCAGGTGCCGTGGCCCCGGCTTGAGGTGGCACGGCCAGATCGACAGTCAGGCCAAGTTTGGCGGTATCAATCAGGATCTCCATATTTTCCTTGCCGATCCGTAAGGGGGAAACAATGGGGCAGCCGCCGAATATGACGCTTGGCTTTTTCAGGAAAGCCCCCTCGCCCCCTTGAGCCAGATCAAACATGCGAATGGCATGTGGAATGTGGCTGCGGTCGCGGAACGTCAGGCAGGCGGGTTTTTGGCTGCCCGCAAGCATGGCATAAATGGTGTTCATGTCATGGGTGAAGTCATCGGTCACATCCGTCGCCAGAACCGTGTCGCCCAGCATGTGGATGTTTTCCAAACGGTCGACCAGGCGGGTGAAATCATAAACATCACGCAGAACCGACGGACGATAGGTTTTGGATTTGGAATCGAATGTTGTCACGGCGGTGCCGGAATTGGCAAAATAGACGCTTTCTGCCGTGCAATGCATGTCGTCCTTACCTTCGCGCTCCCCTCGGGCATAGACGTAAAACTCCTTGGCGGCACCTGCCAGAATGTCCTCCATCAGGGAGCGTGGGAAGCACAGCCGGTTGAGGTCACTCAGCACTGCACCTTTGGGAAGCACCAGCTCAAGCAACTCCGGGAAATGGTCGGTAATTCCGGTTTGTTCCAGGACGGTCAAGGCTGCATGATGGATGTTCTCCATATCGGTCTGAGTCAGCGGTCTATAGCGTCCGCCGCTCAGACCCCCGCGTACGGCTTCGTTACCCGTGGTCGTCTGTTGTACCTTCAGACGCGCTGCGCGCCCCCCGCCCCCGCGACGACGTGAACGGGGTGCTTCATTGGTGCTGTTCATGTTGCATCCTCTGCCAAATCAATAATCTCACGGCGAAACCAGTCTTTGTCTGCATCGGCCTTTGGGCGTTCGAAATCGCGGGCGGCGCGATGACCTGCAAAAACTGCGTCTGCGATCAGCCCCGGCGACGCGGCATCACCAATGAGGTCAAGGGTTTTCAAACCGGCTCCCTTCAGGCTGTCGAAAAGGGCGGTTTCACGCTGGCGCTCGGTCACCAGAACCGTTGAGGCGCACGGGATTTCAGTTTCGCGGTCGGTAAAGGCACAGCCTATCCGCACCGCGTCGCTCTGAACCGCCGTAAGCACCTGATTGCAGCGGATATCGACCGCCAGTTCGATCATGCGGGCCTGGATGCGGGACTGTTCCAATGTGTGAACGGCGTAGGCCGAAACCAAACTCTCAGGCGTGGCAAAAATGACCTGATATCCGGCAGTCGCCAATTTCTCGGCAATCACCCCAGCCAGATAGATGTGATCATCATCATAGATCATCACCGGGCCGTCCGGGGGCAGAACGCCTTTCATGATGTCATCAGGCGTCAACACCTTGGCATCCGGCGTGACCCTAGGCAGGCGGCGCTGCGTATTGCGACCCACTCCATCGGCACGCCAATGGCTGCCGGTTGCAACAAAGACATGCTCGATGCCAAGCTCGGCGACTTGTCCGGCTTCGAGCTTGCTGTCCGTGAATAACTGAACATTGGCCCGCTGTTTCAGATCGTTCAGGCGATAGTCAACCACGCGCGACCAGGCGGCGAGGCCGGGAAGTCTGCTTTCCATACCTACCCGTCCACCAAATTCGGCCGAGGCCTCGGCCAGAGTCACCTGATACCCGCGCCGTGCCAATTGCATCGTGCATTCCAACCCCGCAGGTCCGCCGCCGATGACCAGCACTTCGGCCTCGCTTTTTTTCGGCGCGATGATCTCGGGGTGCCAGCCACGGCGCCATTCCTCGCCCATCGTTGGGTTTTGCGTGCAACGGATCGGAATACCCAGATTGTCCGACGACACGCAGATATTGCAGCCGATGCATTCGCGGATTTCGTCGATCCTGCCTTCCTCGATCTTTTTTGGAATGAAAGGGTCCGCAATGGATGGCCGCGCGGCACCGATGAGGTCGACAATTCCCTTTTTGACCATCGACAGCATCATGTCCGGGGACGTCAGTCGGCCCACGCCAACAACAGGTTTTCGGGTGATCTGTTTGACGTGGGACAGAAACGCGTTCTGATAGCCATCTTCGGGCTGGAAACGGGTCGTTGCGCTGTCATTGGACCAATCCGCGACATTCACGTCCCACAGGTCGGGAAGATCGGCCAATAGCTCAACAACCGCGCGGCCTTCTTCTGCTGCCTGCATACCGTCGGCGCCCATCATCTCGTCAATGGCAAAGCGGAACGCAACGGCACAGCTGTCGCCTATGGCATCGTGGGTGTCTTCCAGCAACTCACGGGTCAGCCGCACACGGTTTTCAAGCGACCCCCCATATTCATCGCTGCGCTGGTTCATATGGGCTAGCATGAAATGTTGCGCCAATGTCATGTTGTGCCCGGCATAGACATAAACGATGTCAAAGCCGGCCTCTTTCGCGCGCAGGGCCGCGTCGCGGTGCCAGCGGCGGAGTTCCCGGATATCGGCCTTGTCCATGGCCTGCGCGTGCTTTGGTTGCGTCGTATCCACAGACATCTCGGACGGTGCAAGAACCGGAGCGCGGGTCAGCAGGTTTTGCGCGTGGTTGCCGTTATGAACCAGCTGTATGGCCGCCAACGCGCCATGTGAATGCACTGCATCTGTCATCAGCCGCAGCGCAGGCACATCGCGTGCGTCCCACAATCGCCCTTCGGGGAACGGGGACAAGTCCGAGGTCGGGTGAATCTCGGTCTCCTGATTGGACACCACGGCCCAGCCACCTTCTGCTTTCATTCCCCGAACGGCAGCGTCCGCCCGCGGCCTGAGATGCCCCATCCCGGTGCAATGCGGCACCTGATAAAAGCGGTTTCTGGCTGTGACGGGCCCGATCTGGACCGGTTCGAAAAGCAGAGCATATGGGTTCGCGTTCGACATAATCACGCGTTTTCCTGTAGTTGAGTTCCGGAGCCTAAAGGCTCCGGATAGTGGGTTATGTTAGAAGCCGGCTTTGATCCGCTCGAATTCGGCCAGCATCTTCGCCTCAAGCTCGGGGTTCACAGCATCAAAGAACAAACTGCCTTCGAAGAAGCTTTTGGGATCGGAAAAACCATAGGCTTCTATACTGCCCTGATCGGCGATTTCGAACGCTTTTGCGTTGGAATGCGGGTAGCCCCAGTTGTCGATGATGTACTGACCACTGGCAGGGTCCGTAAGCGCGTTCAAAAGGTCATAGACCTGATCGACCGGTGTCGTGGACGATTTCAGATGCACATAGCCACACGCCCAGGTCGCGATGCCCTTGTCCACGTTGCGCATCATGGCCGCGGGCACTTCGTTCCAGATCAGGTTCAGTTCGGAC
The DNA here is from genome assembly GCF_056535045.1 of Ruegeria sp. O6. NCBI lineage: Bacteria > Pseudomonadati > Pseudomonadota > Alphaproteobacteria > Rhodobacterales > Roseobacteraceae > Ruegeria > Ruegeria sp. O6. Next base: position 82,070 of record NZ_JBQERM010000008.1, read on the forward strand.
TGGTTCCAGGCCCACCCCATTTCGATCTCGCCACTGGTCATGGCCTGGTCAAACTGACCCGCATCGGACCAATAAAAACGCATATTCGGGTGGATCGAGCGCAGGAAATCCGATGCTTCCTTGAATTGCTCATCGCTCAGGTTGGTGTAGTCATCCGCGTTTCCGGTGGCCAGCGCGGCCAAGGCATAAGCAGACGATGCAGCATCCGGGATGGCGATTTTGCCTGCATAGGCCGGGTCCGCCATCAATTGCAGTGAGATGTCATCCCCTGATATCTTGTCGGTGCGATAGATAAGACCTGTGTTCCCCCATTCGAACGGCAGCATGTAAAGCTGGCCGTCCAGAACGATGGCGTCGACCTCTTTGATCTCGGGCAGCACATCCGCCCAATTGGTCAGCTTGCTTTCATCCAAAGGCTGAATCAGATCAGCTGCGACCCATTTTCTGACCGCGTCAGAACAAGGATGTGCCAGATCAGCGGTAAAACCGGAACTCAGCTTGGTAAAGGCTTCTTCCTGGCTTCCGAAATAGGAATAGCTTGGCGCTTCATCCCCGTATTTTTCCATGTAGCTGGCAAAGAATCCGGGATCTTCATATCCCGACCAGTCAAAAACCGTCAGATCAGCGCCACCTGCACTGGCACTGCCTGTCGTTATTGCCGTCGCACACGCGAAGGCCGCAATTCCCTGAAGTTTCATTCTATCCTCCCTCTGTTTTATTCCGAGATCGTACCAAGATCGATCACGCTAGCCGCCTGAAGCCCCAGCCAAACGACATCGCCGCGTTTAAAGTCGACCGTGTGGAAATAGTTCGGAACCGAGACCGAGATTGGTTTCTCGGCCCCAGCCACCTGAATGTGGTAGTGAATATTCTCACCGTAGAAGGCGACGTTGCTGACAGTGCCCTGAACCGTTGATGGGTAGTCTTCAGGCCGGTCCGCAGCAATCTCCAACTGTTCCGGTCGAATACCGATGTTCATGTTTCTGGCGCTGGTCGCCACATTGGGATTTCTCTCGATTTCCATCCGCCCGAAGGCAGCCGCATCGATTGACAACGTGTCACCGCTTTCGCTCAGTAACCGGGCCGGCAATATGTTCATCTCACCGATGAAGCTGGCCACTTGTTGATCACAGGGACGGGCATAAAGCGTCGTTGGCGTGTCAACCTGTTTGAGTTGTCCGTTGAACATCACGCCGATACGGTCGGACATGGTCATCGCCTCGTACTGGTCATGCGTGACCATCACAAAGGTAATGCCAAGCGACTGTTGCAGATTGCGCATTTCAAACTGCATCTGTTCGCGCAGCTTCTTGTCAAGCGCTGACAAGGGTTCATCCAAAAGCAACACCTTTGGCCGCATGATCAGCGCGCGGGCAAGCGCCACCCTTTGACGCTGCCCGCCCGACAACTCGCTTGCGCCGCGACCCTGAAGACCACCCAGTTCGACCATTTCCAAAGCTTCGGCGACGCGCTGGTCGATCTCGGCCTTGGGCGCTTTGCCCCGCAACCCGTAGGCTACGTTGTTCCCGACATTGAGGTGTGGGAAGATTGCGTAGCTTTGGAAGACCATGTTCGTTGGACGGTTGTTGGCCGGCACTCCTTCCATATCCTGACCGTCAATCAGCACCTTCCCCCTGGTGGGTTCCTGAAAGCCCGCGATCATGCGTAAAACCGTGGTCTTACCACACCCTGAAGGACCGAGGAGCGAAAAGAACTCGCCCTCTCTGAGGTCAAGGTTTATTCCGCTCGCGGCCACAAATGTTCCGTAGCGCTTTTCGACGTCCCTGAGCTCTATGATGTTTCTGTGTGTCATCGGACCTCTGATGCGGATGAACGGCGGCGGAAGTATTCGGCCAGAACCAGAAGCAGAACCGAAGTCAGCAGCAGGATCGACCCCAGCGCCAACACATTTGGAAGCTTGGCGGGGAAACGGATCTGGCTCCAGATGTAAACCGGCAGGGTTGGCTGGTTGCCGGACAGGAAAAAGGCAAGGACGAACTCATCGAAACTGACGGTGAATGTGACCAAAACACTGGCTACGATACCGGGGGCGACGACCGGCAGCGTCACGCGGCGGAAGGTTTCGAACACACCGACGCCCAGATCGTAAGATGCTTCCTCCAGTGATGCGTCGAAGTCATCAAAGGCTGATTTCAAGATCGAGACAGAGAACGGCAGCGCGAGAAACGTGTGGCCCAGAATGACGGTCAGCAATGACGGCTTGAGACCAAGAAACAGAAACAGGACCAGCATTGAAGAGGCGACGATAATACCTGGGATCACCAAAGGCAGCATCACCAGACCTTCTGCCGCGCGTTGACCCCGAAAACGGTACCGAACGAAGGCACGGGCGGCGAACAATCCCATGGCGGTCGACAGAAGGGCAACAACAGTGCCGACAGCAAGCGAATTCCAAAGCGCCTGGATCAACGTGTCCTGCTCGCCCAGCTTCCGATACCAGTCCAGTGTCCAGCCCTTAATCGGGAACGCAACGATTGTGCCGCTGTTGAAAGAGAACAAAGGCAGGAACAAAACCGGCAGGTACAGAAACAGCAGATACACGAACGCATAGGCTGTCAGGGTCGTAGGACGTCTCATCTGATCCGCCTCCCCAGCCGTGTGGCGGACATGACAAACACGATGGCCGCAAAGCCCACCGACAGCATTGCGATTAACGATAGCGTAGCCCCAAGTGGCCAGTTGTTGGCGGCCCCGAACTGCACCTGAATAAGATTGGCGATCATCTTCCCATCTGAACCACCAACCAGAGCCGGGGTCACATAATCACCGACTGTAGGGATGAAGATGATCAGGCAAGCAGCAATGATACCTGGGATCGTCAGCGGCAGCGTCACCCGCATAAAACGTTGAAAGGGGCTGTTCCCAAGATCTGTTGCAGCCTCAAGAAGGCTCGGATCGATCTTTTGCAGTGAGACATAGATCGGCAGGATCGCAAATGGTGCCCAGGCATGAGCGAGCGTCAGCACGACTGCGAATTCGTTGTAGAGCAGGAAGTCGAGAGGTTCGCTGATCAAACCCAGCGCAAGAAGCGCAGAGTTCATCACTCCATTGAACCCCAGAATGAGCTTCCAGGCAAATACGCGCAGCAAATAGCTGGACCAAAACGGTATGGTGATCAGTAATAACCAGATGGTCTTTTTCTGGGCCTTCATCGCGATAAAATACGCGATGGGATAGGCCAGCGCGACGGTGACTATGGTCACCGCTCCGGCAATCCAGATCGACCGAAGCATCAGGTGTCGGACCAGCGGATCCGCAAACGCATCGCTGTAATTCTTCAGCGTCGGTGTCTTGTCGAGCGTCACATAGGTTTGGGTCCAGAATGAATAGGCAATCAGGATCACCAATGGCGCCGCGACCAGAAAGCCCACGTAAGCCGTGGCTGGCGCGCTAAGGGTATATCCCCGGGACGCTTCGCTGCGAAAGATCACCCAACCTCCCTTCCCGCAATTCACGAGTCACTAATGGACGATCGTCCATTAAATGTTGCGCCAGAATGGCCTTTCGTGTCAATATTCCTGTGAGCTACCTCTATGAGACATTCACAAACGGTTGGTACCATTGAATAAAGCGCAAAGCGTCAAGGAACAAAAACGCGGTTCAAAGCGGGATCCGGAAGCCAATAAACAGCTACTGATCGACGCGACTCTGGACACGATTGCCGATATTGGGGTGACCGATACCTCGGTCAGCCGAATCTGCGAGCGCTCCGGTCTGTCACGCGGAATGATCCATTTGCATTTCGGGGGTAAGGACAATTTACTGACCGCAGCCGCCCAGCATTTCAGCACCGAGTATTATGCCGAGATGGACAGAAGGACAGATCTGGGCCCGAGCGCAAGACCCGAAGACCGTGTTATGGCAGTGATTGAGGCCGACCTGTCAGAAGCACTGCTCAATCCCCGCAGTACTAAAATCTGGCATGCGTTTCGGGGTATCGCAAGCTCTCATCCAGGTATCGCCCGTTACAGCAGCACTCAGGATGACAAACTTGTCGAAACCTTGCGGTCCGCGTTCACAGAGATAGCCTCGGAAAACAGAGGCGACCCGAACCTGGTAGATGACGCAACCAGCGGAACGCTGGCCTTGCTGGAGGGGATGTGGGTGAACTACCTAACCGATATGCAGGGATTTTCACGCCGCCGCTCTGTCAACCTTGTTCGAAGGTTTTTATGCGGACTTTTCCCCGGAAAATTCTAGGTCTAAGCCTAGGCGGCGTCCCAATTCAAATTGGATAGCTCGGAGACAGAAGTTTCTGAGAGATAATTGTTCCAGGCGCATGCAATCAGCTCGCCTGTGCTTTCGTTTTGCAAGATTTGCGATAGCCGTGCCAACACTTAATTGTCCTTACTTCAGATACTGACAGGTGACGAAGCACCCTGCCCCTCGGGCCCTAACGCGCTTGTCCCACTTGTCGAACAGATACAGGTTTTTCGTACCCAAACTGGATATGCGTGACCTTTCCCATAGGCGTGGACTCTGGCTTTACCATCAAAACAATGCCCACACGCCGCCGAAAAAATGTTTCACTTTGGGGAATTTTTTCCAGGTGCCTTCGTAGTTGTATTGTCTGCCATTCGGCAGACCTGAAACAGTCGGAGAATACAATGTCCCTAAAGTCCCTTACTTTTTCTGGTGTCGCGCTGGTTGCGACTGCAACCGGTTCATTTGCGGATGGTCACACCGGTGCGCCAGCCGTAACTGGCAAGCTCAACGGAGAAACCTTCCTTATGGATGCGCACAAGATGACTCTCTATACCTTTGACAAGGACGAAACAGGCGTTTCGAATTGCTATGATGACTGTGCCACCAAATGGCCGCCGCTTATGGGTGATGCCAACATGGAACTGAAAAAAGGCTACAGCCTGATCGAACGCATGGATGGCAGCGTTCAGATCGCCTACAAAGGAAAGCCGCTTTATCTATGGTTCAAAGACGAAAACCCTGGGGACATGACAGGGGACGGTGTAAAAGGTGTTTGGCATATCGCACGCCCCTGAACCTTGGTGCCGGGGGAAGGTTTCCTCTCCCGGCTTACGTACATGCTTCAGTCATTTGAAAACCAGCTTGAAAACTGCCTCCCCGATCTTTGGCGTTATGCCTGGTCGCTGACCCGTGATCCGGATGCGGCGGATGATCTGGTGCAGGATTGTGTTGAACGCGCCCTTCGCAAACGATTGCTATGGCTTCCGGGACGGCCGTTGAAACCATGGCTCACTAAAATATTGTTGAACCTCTACCGGGACAGGTGGCGTCGAGAGACCAAATTCAACACTGTCGATCTCGACAACATTTCGACGCTGGCAGCTACGACAAGCACGGCCGAAGAACGGTTGGAACTCAAGGCTGTCTGGAAGGCGCTGGATTCTGTTCCCCAAGATCAGCGAGAAGCCCTTCTTTCTGTTGTGATTGGTGGGTTAAGCTATGACGAAGCGGCCACAACTTTGTCCATTCCAAAGGGTACGCTGATGTCGCGGATCTCGCGCGCGCGTACTAAAATCAAATCTGAAATGGACGCTTCGACCGCCGTGAAGATCAGGAGCGTGAAATGACGCACACCCCATCCATCGAAGACCTGGTTCAGCGTAGCATAGACGGTGAGTTGTCACCGGAAGAGAGCGAACGCCTTGACCGTCACCTTGCCCGTCACCCGGACGATGCAGCGCGCGTTCGTGCAATGCAGCGTCAATCTGATCTGATAAACAAGGCGGTCCCTGTACCTTCTGCGGCACATCTTCGAAGTCTGCGGAAACAGGCCACGCCACCCTCGCCAGTCTCTTTGAGGCTGGTTGCTTCGGTCGCGGTTTTTACAGTCGGATTCGGCTTGGGATCTTATTTGCAACCTTGGAACAGTGGAACAACCGACGATCTGGCATTGTTTTCGCAACACGCAAAGGCGGCGCATTCTTTATTCGCCGTTGAGGTTCTTCACCCTGTAGAAGTCGCCGCTGCGGAAAAAGACCACTTGCAAACCTGGCTCTCCAATCGTCTGGGCTCTGCCATTATCGCGCCGCAACTTGGGGAAACCGGGTTTTCCCTGATTGGAGGACGCCTTTTGCCCGCAGGAGACCAAGCCTCAGCTTTATTTATGTACGAGAATGCAGAGGGTGATCGGTTAAGTTTGATGGCCACGCATGGCGACACAACTCAAACTCAATCATTTCGGTTTCGACAAGAGGACGGGTATCTTGTCGTCTTCTGGCAGGACGGACCCTGGCAGTATACGTTGGTCGGGGACCAGAAACGTGACCCGATGGAACACATCGCCCGCTTGGCGCATGGTCAAATGATCTAGAAACCGCTTTCGACGGCTTGGCTCGCGCAGAAGATTTGCGACAACACCTTTGGGGTTATGGCAGATCATCCAGCAACATCGGGTACAGCAAGTTTCCTGCCTGCGGCCCGGCCCCAAGGTAATCAACCCATTGATCGGTCGACTCGTTGTACCGCCGGTACCGTTCGATCTTGTCATATAGCCCGTTGACGATGGTTTGCTGCTCTGAAATCGGAAGGCGCACCCAATCATCTTCAGTAATAGTCATGATCTGAGACTTATAGGGCAGGTCAGACAGGTATTCGTCCAACGCCACAGCTTCGGCAAGGCTGGGGTCTGATTGGCGTGATACCTGATCAGGTCTGCGGCTCATGTCTGCGGCAACTCCAAGAACCTGTGCAAAGAACTGATCAGGGTTCACGACGTTCCGCTCGGCCTGGTCGACAATGATCCGCAACGCTTCTTCCAGGTTACTCAGATCCGCCTTCGAGATGAGCAATCTGATAGACAAAGGTTTCAATCCTGGTCGATCAAAATCCCGATCCGCCACATAAGCTTCAAACAAGTCGGGCGCTCGCGCGCCTTCTGTTTTTCCAAGGTAGGCCAGTTGCATAGTCCGGCTTGCTGTACTCAGGCCGGAAAACCTGTTGTCACCTTTGTCAGCAATGGCGTCTTCGTCCAAAATCTCGTCGCCGCCGCTGCGACGATAAGAAGACGTATGCTTTGCCACAATCCCACCCAACGTGCGTGCGGTTTCCTTGTAGACGTCTGGGTCACCGTTCTCGATCGGGAAATACAAGGGAGCAGAATTCGGAAAGGCGGTCAGTTGCTTATAAGCCGCTTCAGCCGAAGGGTGGTCTTTGGCACCTCGCGCGGTACGCAGATGCATGACGGCCATCGCACCACCTATGCGCTCACGGACAATCCTGTTCAGACTTTCGGCGCTCAACCCTGTGGCAGAATACTGATCATCGAATTCGCGTGGACCTGCATCTGTAACCAGTACGATAAACCGTCCCCCAAAGTCGCTCCAGTCCATGCCTTCCAATGCGTATTCAATACCGCGATAGCTGTCTTCGCGAAAATTCTTACTGCTGGATTCCGCTTCTTGCATCTGATCGATGCCACTCAGGAAGTTGTCAACGTTAAGGCCCTGCTGAAGATCCACGAATGTCCGAACGTCATACCCAAGGCCCGGAGCTGCCTCGAGGCTGTCGCGATAGCCAACAAGCCCGAAACTGATCGCGTCTGCTGCCGCTGATCCTGCGGCCTCTCGATAAACCTCTTGCAGTGCTGCACGGGTAGCGCGGATATACGGCTCCATCGATATCGTAGTGTCCACGACAAAGACCACTGCTGTTTTTAAGTCGCCCGAATTCTGACTACCCGATGGCGCCGGGCGGTTCGGGGCGTTGGCACTGGCAACGGCCACTTGCAGCAGATTTACGAACGGTCCGATGTCGAACACAGCCTCTTCCGTTGCCAGGATTGGCATTACATAAAGGTTTTGACGCTGATCAATCGTTTCGCGCGGGCCTAAGGCGATCACGCTTTCTGACGGTTCGCCGCCCTGCTCAGCTGCCAGCGCTTCATCTCTGGCGTTTTTTGCAAGACCGGCGGGGTTTTCGCTTTCGATGATGTCATAGATCGGGTCGATATCATTAAAAAACAAAACGCGTCCGACATTGTCACTGCCTTCCAACGTTGCAACAATGTTCTGATTCCAGGGAATAGCCGCCCCTTCCGGAATCCACATAAGATCGTCGCCTTGATCGCTCGCTCCGATTTGCATCCAGTCGCCGTCACGAGCATAGACAAAAAACACCTGTAATGGAGAAAGAGACGCCGCGGAACTTTCGCTGTCTGGCTCGGGCCTCGCGTCGATCCGCTCACGGATCAGAACCCTTTGATACAGGCTTTCTTTGCCTTCGATTGGAAGCGGAGATCTTGATTGCGCCGTAGCCGGACCGACCATAGAGGCCAACAAGGCAACTAGGGAAATAACTCGTATCAACATCTTCTTCACCTCCTCACTCAGCCAATCGATCCAAAGCCTGACGCGCCGGGTCCGACCCAAGATCAGCTGCGCGCTGATAATAACGCCGTGCTGCCGACGGGTCAGGGCGCGGGAAAGGCGATGTAACGGTGCTGTGCGTTTTAGGATCATACATCTCAGCAATCAGGATATTGGCTGATGCCCGATCCTGTTGGGACAACTCCTGATCGTTGCTGATCGCAATCAGCGCGCCCAAAGCGGCATCCAGATTCTGTGCCCCGCCCACAGCCAAGAGGTCTCGTGCGGCTGTCAGTGGGTTATCGGCAGCAACGGCCTCCTGCGCAATCCCGACAGACTCATTGACCTTGGCTGACGAACCACCAGCTCCTGACAGAAAATACCATGCACCTCCAGCAATTGCGATCAGAGCGACGATACCCGCCGCAATCAAAGGTAGTTTGCTGCCCCCACCCTGGTCGGGCGCGGCAGTCGGCTGACGGGGTACAGCCGCCGAAGTCGGTGCTGCCTTGGCACCGCTCATTGCTGTGCGAAACAAGCCAGGCAGGTCACTGGGACGGTCTTTGGGGTTGGCTTTCAGCAGGTGTTCCAAAACAGATTTCAGACCGGGCGCAACCTTTGGATCGGTTATCTTGATGTCCACCTTTCGGTCTTCAACCGCGGCAAAACCTTTACCTTCACCTGGCAACTCGAGCCCGGTCGTACGCATCAACACAAGACCCAATGCGTAGGCATCGGTCGCGGCTGAAACACTATTGCCAAACAAACCCAACTGTTCTGGAGCACAATAGCGCAGCTTGCCTGCAAAACTGTCGCCGATTATCGATTTGTCGGTTCCGATGCTGTCAGATGCCAAACCGAAATCTATGAACTTCGCTTGATTAATGTCTTCATGCGAGATCATCACATTGTCGGGTGCAACATCTCGATGAACGATGCCCAGTTTATGGATTGCCTCCAGCCCCTGCGCCAGTCGCAACCCCAATTTTAGAACGTCATCGGACGAAAGTCGCGCGCCCTTTTTCAGATAATGCGACAGAGGATGACCCGGTACAAATTCCATGACCAGAAACAAGCGCCCGTCCTTATCCAGCATGGAGGTTTCGAACCGGACCACCGCCTCGCTACGGACAGTTCGCAGCAAATTCGCTTCGCGCCGGAACAGGTCAACCGCTTTTTGGTTCTTGGCAAAGCTAGGTGTCATTACTTTGATTGCCACTTCGTGACCGCTGGCCCGGTTCAAACCCCGGAATGTGGCACCCATACCACCTTCACCCAACAGAGACTTGATCTCGTAGGTATCCTGAAGGACGCTGCCGGGTCGAAGCCCAAGTACAGAATGTTCCATAGCTTATGTTACCTCCGGCTCTTCAAACTGATCGCGCTGTGTTTGGAAAAGGTGCGGATATCCATGATTTGAAAACAGATGCCAGCAAAAACAAGCGAAGCGGTAATCCCGAACACCACAGTCAGAAAGGCTGCAATGATGGTCGTTGTATCCGGCCCCAGCGGAGATAGCCGCAACATCGTAATTGCTGTGAAACAGAAAAAGACAATGGATAGACAAGTCGTTATCCAGACCAGTACTTCAAGCGATTTGTTCAATACATCCCGCATAGTTCAACCTTTCCAATTCATTCTTCGACAAACGACAAAGCAACTGCCTGAAAGTCGTTCGCAATCTGATCCAAATCCGAATAGCCAGCTACGCTTCGCGCACCGATATGATCCTGAACCATAGCAAGGCAAGTCGCGCGCTCGCGACCCCGCTCTGCTTCTGTCGGATAGATGAAATCGATCTGCTTGCGCAGCAAAACAGGTGAATACTGATCGACCAACCCTTCGATCAGGTTGGCATATTCGACAATATCAGCCTTGGCCTTGGCCTCAAGTTCGGCCAGCTTGGCCGCAGCGTCCTCTTTGGCAGCAAGCACTTCGTCAAGGAAAGACTGGTCCCCGCTTGCCCGCGCTTCCGCCTCCAGCGCATCCAGCTCAGGTGCAATTGTCAGTGATGAAATCAGCGCATTTAGATAACGTCGAATGCCCTGCCCGCAGACAAGTACACCCGAGGTCAGGATAAGGCGGATCGACTGGTCGCGTTGCGCGTTACGTTCCACACGCCCCCTGTTCAAGGTATCCTTGATCACCGCCAATTGAGTTTTGGTCCGATCCGACAACGTCTCGGCCGATATCTCATCCAGAAGGTCCATCGCCTCTTGTTCGCTGGCCGCTACAGCAAGACCTTCGTCCGGGCGTGCCAATTGGTCCAGTCCATCTTTCAGAGCCTGGTCCTGATCAGCCGAAGTAATGGCCAAGCCCTGCAACACAAGACGTGTGCCGGTAAACCGGTCCGCTGAAGAGGTATTGGACAAAATGTCAAACGGCGGCACTTCGAACCGGGTCGAAGAAGTGATGTCCGCCAAGGGTGTGCGTGCATCACCCCCCCGTTTCACAAATCCTCCGGCCTGTCCGTGCAATCGGCCGTGACGGACCAAAGCAAATGGATCGCCAACGATTTCGGCCGCATTGCCCAGCATGTCATGCAGACCCAAAGGGTTGGGGCGCAACGAACCTATAACCTGTAATTTACCGCCCGCCGACGCTGTTCCACCATGTGCTATGAATTCGTCCTGCGGCGTCCCTTCCGGAATCGGGGGCAAGGGCGCCCGGAACAGAGCTTGATCAACGGCCAACCCACCGCGGGCAGAGTATTCCCACTCTTCTTCAGTCGGCAATCGCAGATACCCACGTGTTTCACCGACACGCGGTAACGTATCCGGGGCGTTCTGCATCAACCATAGCGTATAGGCCTCAGCAAAGCGCTGATAGTCGAGCTTTGATTGTGCGACGGCAGGAACAAACTCGCGTCGGCGGGGTTCCTTTTCGGAACATTGACCAGCCATGACCACATCCCATTGTGCCTGTGCCAACTCGTATTTGGCCATGTAGAAGTAGCCCTTGGCCGCACCATCTTCATCCGCGAACGCACCAGATACAAACGCCCGGCGAAGACCGTTCAGATAGGGCTGCTCGCTTCCTTCCTGACCAAGTACAACCGAAACATCGCCAATCACGCCGTCAGTATTAGGAGTTGCGATCTTTCGAAACGTCATCGCTCCGCCGCACGGCATTGGCAGAGTCAAATCTCCCTCGGCGGGTTGCGGATTAAAATATTTCTCGCGCCAAGTGATGTCCTGCGCCTGTGCGGTTGAAGTCAAGCTGAAAAGGCCGATCAGAGTGGCAATCATACTCAGAGGAAGTCTAGGCATGGGTCAAAACCTCCTGTGGTTCAACATTGCGAACGGCAAATACCGCCCAGGCCGCTGCCGTGACAGCTGTCACAGCGCCCAGACCCAGAGTGGCCAGAATGTCACCGGGGTAAAGGCGCGCAATGGCCTCTCCGGGCGCCGTTTCGAAGCTGGCATTGATGGCAAGCAGAAAAGGCAGGATGATAACCAAGGTCGCAATCACACCACCCAGTACAAGCGTCAGGCTTTGCACAACGGGAATGACGCACCGCTGACGATCGGGCATCGTCAACATGGAAAACAAACTGAAGATGACGCGTTGACGCTCGACCATACCACGAAGGTTGGCTGACATTGCAGCCCAAAACCCGAACATCGCCAATGCCGCTACGGCCGTGAAAAGGATGTTTAAATTCCGGCGAAATGACAGCAACAGCGCTGCGTTTTCAGCCCTTGGACGAGATTGCAAACCGATATCCGCCAAATAAGCGGAAAGGGTTGCGATATCTTCGAGAGACCTGGCATACAGGCGATAGCTGGCAAAGCTGTCAGGTTCCGGAACCGGGTCCGTCCAGTTACCAGGTGTCGCGGACAGGTCATCCCGGAACCGCTCAACTGCCAGCAAGTCGGGAACCGACAGGAAGATTGCGGGCCGCGGCCAGATCTCAGGCGATAGCACACCGATAACCGTCAGGTCGCGCCGCGCGTTCTCGCGCTGCCCGTCGACCTCGCGCCCGATAATCATGTCCAGTGTATCACCTGCGGAAACCGAAAGATCACTTGCCAGCGTGTCTGATATCCAGATCCGGCCGGGACCGACGGCCTCGCCCTTGACCAAGGGGTCACCCGCAGATGACGGGATCAATGGCACCGCCCGCTCCAGTTTCCGCTGCGCCTCATTCCGAACAGCGTTTGCGGATGTGTTGATTGAGCGTGTTGCAGGAACAACAAAACCTACATCTTGCCGCGCACTCAAACCTGCAAAGAAGGCAGCATCATGCTGCCCCGCACCGATGGCCAGGATTTCTCGGTTCGACGGATCTTCGATCAGACGCCCGACCATTGTGCCGATGACCCCATTCTTGAGCGCAAGTATGATCAGCAGAGGTCCAAGAACACCAGCCAAGGCAGCGACAAAACATAAAGCCGATTGCCAGTCGTGCTTTAACTCCCTGAGGGCCAGTTTGGTTGGTATTTTCAACATCATGCCACCTTGGCCGCTACACGACCCGCTGTGGAAAAGATGGAATAGGACTGCCCCTGATGATCCAGAAGCCGATGATCAGCCCGAGGCGTTTGCGCAAACTCACCGGTCTGCGCCTGATGGCTGGCCAACACGACAGCAGACCCGGCCTCTGCCGCAAGATGCACGATCAAGCCCTCGACCTCGGCGACATTCGCGGGATCCAATGCCGACACCGGCTCATCCAGCAGCAACAGGGCCGGTCGACCCAACAAAGCCCGCGCAACGGATACTCGCTGTCGTTGACCAACAGATAACTGACCCGGCTTTCGCGCCCCATAGTCACCCAGGCCCATCGACCGGATTAGATGGTCCTGCCATTCTGCATCGGGTTCCTGACCCGCAACGCGCACGGGCAGTTCGATGTTTTCGAGCAATGTCAGATATGGAACCAGTGTGTTTGTTTGAAGTACAAATCCCAGCTTGTCCGGCCCCGCAAAATCCGCACGAGGCGTATCCGACGTCACCGTAACGCCAGCTATCTCGTGGTGCGTATCCGGCAATGCAGTCAACGGAAGCGCCCCCGCGATCAACCCCAGAGCGGTACTTTTACCCGCCCCGCTGACAGCATCCAGAACAATGGTCTCACCTGCCCTCAGGTCCAGTTCTTCGATCACAACAAAGAAACTCGGCGCTCGTTCTATACCAAGGTTCCGGATTGACAGGACGGTATCAGGGTCGTTTGAGGACAAGCGCTATCCCTCCCAGTTCAACCCTCGACGTGGTGTTGATCTGCACCGGCTCGTTTGGCTTGAGGCGCCGCCCGTCAACCTTGGTCCCATTCGAAGACCCAAGATCTGTCAGCATCATCTTGCGCCCCTGCAGAGAGAGGCTTGCATGACGGCGGCTCAAATTGCGATCAGTGACTGTCAATGTGTTCTCGCTGGCACGCCCGATGGTGACACCGGATTGCAACTGCCGAGCACTGAACTGCGCAGAATGACCCGCCATGCCCACGGCAAGAATAGACCGCCCAGAGGATTTGGAAGACGCAGCCGACCGCTCGGGTTTAAAATCAGCCTTACCGCGACTTTGCGAGACGACATAGTACATCCCACCGATCACCACAGCGCCTCCACCGCACAATACAGCAAGGATGATCAGAAGGTTGCTGTCTGACGTACCACCGGAAACGACAGTTGGATTGTCAGGATCACAACCTGCCTTGTGACGCGTGAACGGGACATTGCTGTCTTGCAGGAAACCGGCGATGGAATTGGCGGATGGTGCAAAGAACGTGCCGTTAGCAGGAGTTTCACCATCCGAATTCAACATGACACCGGCGGTGTTGATCCCCAAAACCGAACCGCAGAAATCGATCATCGGCCCGCCGGAGTTTCCGGGGTTGATTGCTGCAGTGTGCTGAACAATTTCTTGCGTACCACGATTCCGCTGCGTTTTTCCGGGTGAAACTTTGCTGACGGCCCCTTGTGTCAATGTGGTCTCAAAAAAGGCCAGCTCGTTTCCGCTGTCATTGGATACGTCTGAAGTGCCAGGAAAACCGACTGCGGCAACCTGCTCGCCTTTGTTGATTGTCCCAACACGCACCGCCAGAACGTTGGGTTTGTGATCAAAGGATTCCTGCGGTGTGATCTTCAGGATAGCCATGTCCTTTTCAAAGGAATCGTATGCGACCTGAACGCCGTATTTGTAGATCCGGTCGCCTTTCTTGAAGCCAACAAACGCGCTGACACCACCTTCGATCACGTGGTGATTGGTCAGGAAATAATACCCGCCTCCACCCGGCAAAGGCGCAAGCACAAAGCCAGACCCGGTTCCCCATCCACCATCGTATTGGACAACCACACGCCCAACCGCACCATCAGCCACCGTAACGACTTCGGATTGGATCTGCGCGCATGCAGCTGACACTCCGAAAGCAGCTGACCAAACAACTGAGAAAAACATTGCACGAAGGGCGATCACAACATTCACATCAAAGTTCCATACGCAATTACGGCCACAGCAACGACCAGAATAAACAACAACACCACTAGCGATGCCTTATGCCCAGCACGACCACCGCGCTTATGTCGAGGCGTGCGACCGTCCTGCGGTCGCTTTGGTTTCGGGTCAGGTGGTTCATGTTTCTCGACAGGGTGACGCAAATCGATACCTGAAATCCGGGCATAGTCTCGCGCAGTCTGAATTCGGTCTCGGGGCAACAGCTGACACCCCATGTCGATCGCATTGAGCAGAACGTCATCATATTGGGCCTGCACACGGTTGCGGATCAGATTCTGACGCACGGGCACATAAGGATCACGACCAGTGGCCCGCTTGTCTTTCCAGCGTTCTTCCGCATTTGGCGGCAGGCTTTGCGACACCATTTCGTAAAGAATAACCGACAATGCGAACAGATCGCTCCACGGTCCTTCGTGAACTCCGCCCGCCAACCCGGTTTTTTCGGGCGGAAACTGCTCGATCGCGGCGTATTTCCGTGTGAACATAGAAGCCAACCCGCTGGACTTGCCCATCAGTCGCGCTGCTCCGAAGTCAATCAGGATCGGCTGCCCATCTTTTCGGATCATGACATTCGCAGGCTTCATGTCGCGATGCACAATGCCAACTTTGTGAACCGCATCCAATGCACCAAGCATTGATTGGAGAAACTTTTTTACGAGGTCCTGAGGTACGGAGCCACGTGCCTCGATCATACGAGTCAGCATCCGGTCCAACGGATCGCCGTGGATGTATTCCATCACGCAATAGGCTGTACCATGCTTGCGAAAAGCCGCCCGAACACGCATCAAGCCCTGCTGCTGCGGCAGGTCGCGCAACATGTTAGCTTCCTGCAAAAACGCTTCGAGCCCCATGTGAAAAAGCTGGCGCCCTTCGTTTGTGGGAACGACTGCGTTCTTCGGTCCGCGACTGGCGTAATCCGCCGGGAAGTACTCCTTGATTGCAAATCGTTCACCTGATTCCCGGTTGCGCGATTGATAGGTGATGCCAAAGCCCCCTTGCCCAAGCACGTCCCCTAGGACATAGCCGGCAAAGGTTTCTCCCCTTGGCAAATGAGCGGACACGGGCGGCGCTACTCCTGAACTACTGAATCAGTGGACGGTTGCTCATCCTGATTGGTCACATCTTCACCAGGCTGATCACCCGACGCTTCAGGCGCATCTGACGGAGGGGCTTCTTCACCAGGCGCTTCCGGATCAGCCACCGGTTCCTGAGCATCCGATTCTTCGGGTGCGGGGCTCTCAACACCTTCAACAGGCGTTTCCGGCGAAACCGGCTCGGCGACCGAGCTGTCTCCGATACTGCGTTCTTCCTGCTCTACTGGAGCGGACTCGGGCTTTGGTGCCAGATCAGTTTCCGCTGACTTCTTGTCACCGAAACTCAGCGCACCAATAGTGGCCCCAACGGCTAAAGCCCCAAGTCCGATCGCAATGTATTTCAGTGTTTTCTTTCGATTGTCAGCGGGTGTGAACGCCCACTGGCTGCCCCGCAACATGCTGCTCATGCCTTCCTGAACATGTGCATAAACCACAACAGTCGTATTATCCTGTTTCGGTTTGCCTTTCGCCTCGACGGCATTCAGCAGATCCGAGGCCACACCACGCATGTCGCGACTTTTACCGCTTTGCAACACACCGGTGATCTCGGCTTGCGACAACGTATCAAGCCCGTCAGAACATACCAGTACGACATCACCGGGTTTCAGGTTGATCGCGTTGATATCCGTCAGTGAAATCCGATCTCCCATCAAGGCAGAGCGCAGTGCGTTGCGACGCGGATGGTTGTCAGCCTCGTCCTGAGTGATTTGACCAGACGCAACCATCTGCAAAAGCTCGCCGTAAAGCGAGTGATCAGCGTTTAGCTTTTTCAGCCGTCCGTCGCGTAGTAGAAACAAGCTGCTGTCTCCGACGGACAACCAGACCAAACGGTCACCCAGTTTCAGGGCGGCAACAAGTGTACACCCCATGCCCTTTAGATCCGGTTGGCTGCCAATCTTGTGACGCAGAGCTTCATTGGCCGCGATCAATGACTCCTGCAACCGGTCTCGAGGACGAGGGGCGTTCGAGCCTTCGATGAAATGGGATTTGAAGGTTGACAACGCCATGTTCGCGGCCACTTCACCACCAGCGTGCCCCCCCATCCCGTCGGCGACCAGCATGAGGATATCTGATTTGGGGTCACGTTCATTCTGGAATACGATGTCAAACGCATCTTCCTGGTTCTCGCGCTGGCCCAGGCTTTGCTTGCCGCTGATAATTGTCATCTGAATTAGTCTTCAGAGGATTGGGCCAGTTCCGACCAGTCAAAATCCTCGTTACAGAAAGCAACAAAACGCACATGAGTCTGCTTGGACAATTCAATCAAAGCATAGTTCTCAAGCGGCATTGTCGTGGCGACGATCTGCCCGTTGATCCGACTGATATTGCGGCCTGTTCCGGGGGCTGCAAAGAATACCCGATTGGCGTCGTCAAAAATGATACGCAGATGATCCTTACCAGAAATCAACTTGTCACCAAAATCCAGTGACACACGCTCTCCTCCCTCGCGTCCCAGCGTGTTCATACCTGAACCCAGGTTTACAGACTGTCCCAGTCCGGGGCCCTTCACCACGACCAACCACCCTGTAATGGGATCAATCATTGGATCAAATTCGGCTTTTCCGGAAAAGCTCTTGGACATACCTCCGTGGTAGATCTGCGTCTTGTCAGATTCTACATATTCGGTCGGGGCTTCGCTGTAGGATGATCCGCCGATTGCATGTGTCGGTTCATTGTTCGAAGGGGCAAGGCTTTCGGTAAAACCGTCATCTCCTTCTATGTCCAGATCGTTCAACTCTTCGTCATCCTTATCGAACAACCAGCTAGTCTTGTTATCGTTACCCATTTTCATCACCTTTCCTGTTCAGATGATCTGGCGGATTAACCGCGGACCAGTTTCAGGCGCACGGGCCCAAGGCCCACAGTGTCACCCACATTTATTCTTTGCGTGCCTTTGATCTTGCGATCATTGACCAGCGTCCCGTTCAGACTATCCAGATCACTGAGTGTGAACTTGCCATCCAGCGATCCGCTCAGTTCGGCATGAACACGGGATACGCCGCTATCGGGAACGACCACGGCGTTAGTGCTGCTGCGGCCCAAGGTCGAACGCCCTGCGGGCACCGGAAACCGATGTCCATTGTCAACACGCACAAGAAAGGCAACCGGAGGTGGTACATGCGCAGCCGTCGGTGCTGCGTCGCGGTTCGGCACTTCCTCAGCATTTGGGATATCCCCCAGTTCGATCTCTTCCAGATCATCATCAAAACCAGAGCCCCCGCGACGCATCAGCAAGAACGCCAGCAAAAGTACCAGCAATGCCAGAACACCGGCACCGACATAGACATACAAAGCCGGCAAGCCGAAAATCAGAGTTTCATCCACTTCCGGTTCAGCCGGTTCTTCCGTTTGCGCCGCCGCTACATTGACAGGCTGAAACTCTGCCGAGTAGCTCTTGGTCTGTGTCTGACCAGGTTGACCAACAACAGGTTCGATCATGTCAATCGTGATACGCGCTGGCGCCGCATCGCCTACGGGGACGATCAGGCCTGAGCCCTTGACCGAATTTCCATAAGTTCGAATGAAGCTTGAAACTACCGTGTTTGCTGTTTGTTGGTTCTGAAGAAACACTTCTTCCATTAGACCTTGTTGAGGATCGGTCAGGCGTTTCAAAACATCGATGCCGCGCGTGGTACGGGCATTCCCCTGTGCCCGCCAGAACATCCCAAGAGCTGAGACAGACACCCCTGCCTTTTCCGCAGCCGCTGAAATCTCTTCAACGGTGGCCAACCCTTCCTCGTCGCCGTCGGTGATCAGGATCAGGTTTTTCAACAGCACATCGTCCTGCTCGCTGAGCAATTCGATTGCCCGGGTCGAGTTTGCAACAAGGCGCGTGTTCTGTTCTTTGATTTCTAGAGATTTGACCACGTCTTCCGCGCGCGAGCGGCTGGTGGAGAATGGTGAGAGTTCGACAATATCGTTACCGAAACCGTAGATTGCAACTTTCTCATCTGGCGGCAGGTTCGTCACCACGCGCGATATAAGGTCCCTCTCGCGGCTCCAGCTGCGCACCCTGCCACTGCGATCCCCGACAGAAAGGTCAATCAGAACCATTGTAGCAGAGAGGGTCAGGTTACCGGGCAATTCGTCGACATCTTTGACGAACTCGAAATCAGCTTGCGTATCACCAAGGGATCGAAAGCTCATACCGCCGCGTTCGTTGCCTGACGGTACCCGCACCAGACAACTGTCTTCCGGTGCAGGTTTTGCCGGAGCGCAATCCAGAATGGCAAGCCCGGTCGCAGGCGCACGCGTCTTACCGTCCTGCGCCTGGGCTGAGCTTGCAAAAACCAATGCAGCCGCAACCGCAATAAATGTGCGTGATATTCCGTAGGTCACGATCCCAAGACCCCCCTCAGGCAAGTTGTCCCGGTCGTCGCATGCGTCGACAAGCGCCGACCTGGCGTGTTTCTTATCAGATCGACAGCGCGCGATAGGCCGACTTAATCCGGTTCAGTTCGTTCCGTACAACAGACGGATCAGCGCCGCTTGATACGTCCCGTTCGACGGCCCCCAGTTGATTGTCCAAAGCCTGAACTTGCTGCAGTTTCACCGGGTCCGAAGCTGACGCTGCGCGGGCTTTGGCCCCTTGGGCTTTGACTTCCGCAATCTGCTGACGCAACGCGTTTATCTCGCTTTGATTGGCATTGCGCTGCGCCGCTAGCTGAGCGTTTCGCTGCTCAGCCGCCTTGTTCTGAGCAAGAATGGCATCCGCTTGCGCCTTGTTCTGCGCAATCTGGCGATCGTATTCCCCGGAATTCAGGTTAGCAATATTGTCGAAGAGAGTCGCGGTGGTTGGGTCCGTAGATCCTGTACATCCCGCAAGGGCGATCAATGAGACCAGCATTACCGGTTTTGAGAAACGAAAAAGATCAGAGGTCATGGTACACACTTACTATTGGAAAACCCGCGTCCGGTAACGAACGCGGGTCAAAGAAACTTAAAGAAGATTGATGGATGCCCGCGTCCGCGCCAGACGATTTTTGTTGCTGACGGCTGCATTCGTGGCTCCACCCAGACCAGGCTGGCCTTTGCTTGAGGCAGCACGCAACTCGGAAATCGTTCCATCCATGTTCTTTTCGCTGCGCTTTAGCTCATTCGAAACAACCTGGCGGTTTGACTTGATAGCCTTGACGCGTGCGTTGTACGCCGATTGAGAAACCTGGCCGCCATCCAGTTGACGACGCAGCGACTTCAGTTCGGCGTTTTGCGATGCCAGAACTGACCGCAGGTTTGCTTCGACCGAATTCAGTTGCTTACTGACGTTGGACAGATTGGCCAGAACAGCCTTGCTGTTGACGATTTCAACATTTTTGGCTGCCGCTTTCTTGCCGACCTGATTGCCGCCTACGCCGCCGATCAGGCCACCTGCTGCTGCACCAGCGGCACAATCGCTGCCACTGCCACCCAGCAACAATCCGATCCCACAACCAACGACTGCACCAGCCAGGGCACCCTGAATGGTATTGTTGACGATGATATCTTTTGAAACCTGATCCAGGCTTCGAACCTGCTTTTCAAGTTGCTTTTCCTGCTGCGTCTTGCCAGCGACTGCCGATGATGACGCAGATTGAATTGTTTCTTCTGTACAGGCTGAAAGTAGAAGAGAAAAAACCGCAAAAATAGAAATTGCTACTGAACGCATCAACAAACTCCGTACTCATAATTTTCTTCGTAGTTGATTATGAAGTCACATACTTTTTAATTTCAATCAACGATTCGCATGTGTGCAAGTGAAGAATGGTAATATCGTCTCACGTCGCCGAACACGTGAATTCCTTATTTATCAAACTCGAGATTTTCAATGAAATTACCCTTTGATATCAGAGATAAACTCTCACTCGCAAATGATATTTTTACCTTCCTTGGGCACCTCGGTGCCGGAGTTGGCGCATTTCTTGCGTTTCTCGGTATTACTTCCAATTTGACGAACAATACGTCCAGTATTGTGTTCAATGTTCAGGTTTCTTCACTGTCTTTACCTGTCCGCCTGACATTATTAGTTTTAGTCGCTGCGGCATTGGGATGGGGATTGGGTGCACTTGTCGGAAAGCTAAGTCAGCAAAGAAATGAGTCTCTTGGCTTTGCAGCTTATGTCGTCGCGCTTTTGTGGGGCGGCCTTATGGTGGGGGCCGCTGACTGGCTTTCTATTGCGCCCCACCAACAGGTCTTGCCGGAAGTCCTGTTATTCACTGTCACAGGAACGGGTCTTGCCGTGTGGGTCGCTGGATTCCATTTTCAAAGCGCCGGTGCAGGTGGTAGACGAGCACTGCGGATCAGGTGCGACGCGCTGTTCCTATTCTCGATCGGCGCGGCCCTTTTTATGGTGCTTACTTTGTTGGGGGCGCGGACATGAAGCTCAGTGGACCTCTGGATTCAAAAAACGCCGCGCGCCTGCTGAGCGCCGCCGCTGTCCTAGATTTTATGTTTCTGGGTTTTGTATTGGTCACTTTGGAACCTGTGTTGCGTCAGGAACTACGGTTGGGAAATACCGGTCTGGCCTTACCGGTAGGGCTTTATCTGATCCTGGTTCTTAGCTACTGGTTGATCTGCGAAGGTTTTCTTGGTGGGCACAGCCTGGGACGATATGCCTTACGTCTGAATATGCGCGACAAACGCGGCAATCCGGTATCTCATATGCGGCGTTCTACCCGCGCGTTGAAGAAGATCATGTCGTTTGGCTTAACCGGAGCAAATCCGAACGTCGCATCCCGGTATGACAGGGCCGCCGATGTGACATGGTACAGCCCGATGGCTCCCCGCGCCTTGGCCTTTTGGCAACTGGTTGTTCTGAACGGCCCGGATCGCGGCAAGTTTGTCGAATTTCGGAATGTTAAAGGCTTGTCTAACACACATCAGATCAAAATCGGACGTGACAAGAACTGGGCTGATCTTGCGCTTTCTCGCAGCGAAAGAACTTCGGGTCAGCATTGTGTTTTACGCGTAGAAAAAACGGGCGATCTTTTTATTCGTGATATGGGCTCAACGAACGGAACCTGGACAGGTGGACGGCGTGTCGGTCCTGAAAAATGGGTACCGTTGGCCGCGGATGGTCGGTTCCGTGTAGGAAATGTCCAGATTGCCACGGTCAGGTGACCAGTTCCAACGTACCGCGGGTTTTAGCATAGTTTGTTAGCTACAAATGCACGGCAGGTGTTGCGGCTGGTTAATTCCCTAAATTTGACTTTGGAATTGGTTAGTCACTCAGGATTCCACGGTCATCAATTGCGATCCGGTTGCGACAAGACCTCGGTACAGGTTTCGGGCGGATCACCCTGACGTCATGGTAAATTTGTTTGACATCAGACTACCGGTATCTCATATTTCTGTCATGACAGAAACAACTGATTTATCCGAATCCTCGGCCCGTTCACAATTCATCCTCTATTGGGGTGATATGGGCAGCCAGTGGGGTGTGAACCGATCCGTAGCGCAGATACATGCGCTTTTGTACCTCAGCACTTCGCCCATGAATGCCGAAGAAATCGCAAACGAACTTGGCATCGCCCGGTCAAATGTTTCAAACTCGCTGAAAGAGCTGGCCGGATGGCGTTTGATCCACCGCGTGCCCGTCCCCGGTGATCGTCGCGAGCACTTCGCAGCCGAAACTGATGTCTGGAACATGGCCCTTCTGATTGCAAAAGGCCGCAAAGAGCGCGAGATCGACCCCGCGATGCGGGCGTTGGACATCTGCGTGCAACAAGCCTCGGACGAGGCTGATCTGTCCCCTGTCGTATTGGAGAGAATGCAAAATATGCAACAGTTCCTGACTACGGCCGACCAATGGTCCGAGCAAATGCTGTCGGTCCCTAAGTCCAAGCTTTCGGCTCTTATGAAGATGGGCGACAAGATCATCATGCTCCTCAAGATCGGGAGCAAGAAAGGCAAGTCGTAAAAAATTTTGAGAATATATTTCTCTTCATACAGAAATAACAGCAACTACAGCATATGGTGTGATATGAAACTGAGCAATTTCTCTCCGCATGTTATGGACATGTCCGATCAAAGGTTTCGCGACTTGGTTGGCCCCGCAGCTTGGGCCGCCCTGCCCCATCAGGTCCGGGCGCGGTTTGGTCATTGCCTAGCGAACGGCGCCAGCGTGGTCTATCAGGGCAAAGTTGTAGCAATGCGTCTGACGCTGGCCGGGCAACTGCTGGCGCATCTGGCCCGTCTGATCGGCGGCCCCCTACCCTTTGATACATCCAGCGTGGATCAGCCCGCGATTGTCACCGTGACCGAGGATAGTTCCGTTAACGGACAGTTCTGGATCCGCCAGTATGGGCGCGCCGGAGGGTTTCCTCAAGTTATCCACAGCGCAAAACGGTTCTCTGGACCGACCGGGATCGAAGAATACATCGGCGCCGGTATCGGTATCGCATTGCGCGTTCAAGCAGACCGCACCGGTCTCCGCTTTCTCAGCGATCATTACTTCGTTCAATTGGGTGATAGGAAACTGCGCCTCCCGCGCTGGATTCGCCCTGGCGTTCTGACCATCACTCACACCGATCTTGGCGACGCGCGGTTTCTGTTTTCCCTAAGCCTTCATAGCCGCCTGTTCGGAGAGTTGATCCACCAGGACGCCATTTTTTGCGACAGAAAGGATCCGACATGACTGACCCGCTGCTTTGGACATTGATTGCCCTTCAGATCTCGATGGGTGCATTCGACACGCTGGTGCACCATGAAGGCACCGAGCGGCTGGCCTGGCGCCCTTCGCAACAGACCGAACTGCGCCTGCATGGGGTCAGGAACGCTTTCTACGCCGTCATCTTCCTGTGCCTTGGATGGTTCGAACCCCACGGCACGTTTACCATTGCTCTGACCATAATCCTGGGCCTTGAGGTCCTGATTACCCTTTGGGATTTCGTTGAAGAGGACCTGACCCGCCGTCTCCCCGCCACAGAACGGGTCAATCACACTTTGCTGGCGCTGAATTATGGTGCGATCCTCGCGCTGGCTGCCCCATACCTTTGGACCTGGTCTGCCCTGCCGTCAGAGATGGTACCCGTCCATCGCGGCGGTTGGAGCATCATGGCGACCCTTGCCGCGATTGGTGTGGCGCTGTTCAGCGCGCGCGATTTGGTGGCGGCCGCACGCAGCACGCGGTTGAATGCTGTCAACGCGACCTCTCTGGTCGCGCAACTCGCGCCCCGACAACATCTGCTGATCACGGGTGGCACCGGTTTCATCGGACAACGCCTGGTCGAAGCCCTGGTTGCTGGCGGCCACCACGTCACCGTCCTGACCCGCAATCTGCAAAAGGTCGACGCTTTGACCCATCCGGTACGCCTGATCACCTCACTCGAGCAAATTGACAACACAGAGCGTTTTGACGCCATCGTCAATCTGGCGGGTGAGCCGGTAGCAAACGCGCATTGGACGCCTCGGAAACGCGCGCGCATCCTGCAGTCTCGGGTCAAGATGACGAAAGATTTGGTCGCACTGATCCGCAGGCTGGATCAAAAACCATCTTGTCTGATCACCGGCTCCGCCGTGGGCTGGTATGGGCTGCGGCAAGACGAGACCCTCACCGAAGACGACACGCACTGCCCCGCCTTCATCCATGAGGTGTGCGACACATGGGAGCGCGCCGCTGCGCCAGTCGTGGATATGGGCGTCCGGGTTGTGCAACTGCGTATCGGTCTGGTGCTGGGGGTTGAAGGCGGCATGCTGGCCCGAATGCTGACACCTTTCGAGTTTGGTGCCGGTTGTCAGCTGGGGAATGGACAACAGTGGATGCCCTGGATCGAACGGGATGATCTGATCCGCGTCATCGCATTCGTCATGTCGCATCCGGATATCAACGGCCCGCTCAACGCCACTGCTCCAAACCCGGTGCGCAACGCAGAGTTCACACAGGCTTTGGCAAGCGCATTGAACCGCCCTGCCTTGATACGTCTGCCTGCTTGGCTGATCACAAACGTCGCAGGGGATATGGGACGTGAAACGATACTGGGTGGCCAGCGTGTCATTCCGGCAAAACTGCTACGCAGCGGGTTCCGTTTCAATAGCCCCGAGCTGGCCCCCGCCCTTGCCAGGATCACGGGCGCTCGGGCCGCCTCAAACAGCGTCAGCTCTGAGAAACGCCGCGCCTGACCCGCGCCCGCTGCGCAACGCCGGGATCCAGAAAATCCCGGTGTTGCACGAGGCAAGGGTTGGTCGTGTTACGGCTTGGCTTGCTTGTTGGTGCACAGACCCAGAAGCGCATAGATCGGACAGAATTTCATGAATGCCGTCACCACAAACACAGCCCCAAGCCAACCCCAGGGGCCGATAGTACCGGTCAGTGCCAGAAGGATCAGCACACCACCGAGGATCAGGCGCAGAATCCGGTCGACAGAACCAACATTAGACGTGAATTGCATGGTCGAATCTCCTTGATTGTCTGGCCCAAGATTCACTGTTTTCCAAGCCATATTATGTGACGAGGTCACACAACCCCCGTTCTGGCATGGTGGTGCAGAGCTGGGCGGTCCTGCAGATAAATCACACCTCGCTCAAGCCTGACCCACCCGCGATGTTCAAAATCCTTGAGGATACGGGACATGACTTCGCGCGCGCTGCCCAGTTCGGCTGCAATGCGCTGGTGCGTGGTGCGAATATCGCCCGAAGTTGCGCCCTGATCCAAAAGCCACTGCGCCAGTTTCAGGTCCATCCGGTTAAGTAGAAGATCATCGATAACCTCGGACAGCTCAACAATGCGTTGTGAAAACGCCATGAAGACCGCGCCCCGAAACTCGGCATCTGTAGCCAGCAACGTGTTGAACTTGTCCCGCCCGATGGCCAGCGCCGTCACCGGCCCCTCGGCATAACCGAACCCTGAATAGGGGATGTCCGACAACATGCACGAGGTCGTCATAACGCAACTGTCGTACGGGCCAACCCGATAAAGAACAACGGTGCGTCCCGACGGACTGGTTTGTTCCACCCGGACGATGCCCGAACGGACGATCAAAAACATCTCACCGTAAGCGCCCGGAGCAAACAGTTGGGATCCGTCTGGTATAGTCAGATTACTTCCTGCGGACTTGAGCCGGTCGAGAATGGCCTGGCTCCAGTTCTGTTGGGTCACTGCTCTACCTCCGTCTCACACTCACTCCCGGATTTTTAGCCTTGGGGACCTCGCGAGCAAACCCAATTTGCCTGTGACAAACCCACCCGCGCGGAACCAAAGTTGACAATTCTACTACGGTCTTAATAGCGGCAGCATCAGTGGAGATGGCGACTCGATTGGCCTGCCAGTTGGGCGAAATGCTGAAATGGACGGAGTCCAGGGGAGATCTGCCTTTAGCGGATCATGTTTTTCAGCTTAATGGTCGTCAGGGCAAATGCGGTTGAAGCAAAGGATTTGATTGCCAGCATGGGTCTGGATCCTCTGTCGCTAAAACGCCGTTTTATTCGGTAGGCACGGATTTGAAACAGAATCGAAACGAAACGCTTCACGATGCGTTCGCGCCTACGGGTTGATTGATGTGTGCTTTCGGCTTGGTTGTTCAAGCCTTTGTGCGAGATGCGTCGATGCATCTCGCCTTCGCAGTTTACACAAATGGAAGTGGTAAAAAGTTACCGTGTCAGGTCACGTCAGATCGTCGACACGTGCGTCAGGTGCGTTCCGTTTGACGGAATCGATCCCGTTATCCCGCCCTGAAGTGCTGGTATAGCTCTCGCTGGTGCCGATCACCTGACCGTTGCTGGCCTTCAAGTTGAACATATGACCGCCGGATTTGGTTTCCTTGCGCTCGTACCGGCCGTCATCCGGCGCGTTCTTTTTGACAGACTCGATCCCGTTCGTGGCACTCGCCTTTTGAACATATCCTTCACTGGCCAGAATGATTTCACCATTCCCGGCTTTCAGACGAAACCGAAATTCACCAGCCTTGTCTTTATATATCTCGAACTTCCCGGCCATTTGACGCCTACTCCTCTGTTCTACTTTCGGTTTTTTCAAATACATTCCTATAATTAAACATTCGTCTCAAGAAAAAAGATGAGGCGAGCAATCTACCCAGAGCAAGATACCCCCAAAGTCACAGGTAAGATCGAAATGGATGATCTGATGCTGGCTTCGGTTCCATTCGTTACACCTCGCCTGAACTGGCAGGATGCGAGCAAACCCGTCCTTTACCAAGGGACCTCAGCGACCACCTAGCGATCAGCTTCAGCCATCCGCGTTCTCCATCCCCCACGCCGCCAGCAGTTTCGGCAACGCTTCGTTCCAGTCCATCACGCCGACGGTTTCCGCCCAAGCCTGGTATTGATGGATCATGTCTTTCTCAAGGGCGGCGTTGCGGCCCGCTAGGTCGGTCAGCTCGGTACGGTCGGCCTCGATGTCGTAAAGCTCCCAGGGGCGGTCATGCAGTCGAACCAGCTTGAACTGGCCCAACCGGATGGCGGCATTGCCCTCGTGCTCCCAGAAGATCGGCTGCTCGCGCTGCCAGTCCTTGCCCTTCATAAGACCTAGCAGAGATTCCCCTTGCAACGGTTGGATATCATGACCGCCCACCTCTGTCTGATAAGCGCCTCCGGTGGCTTCCAGGATGGTCGGCAGAATATCGACCACATGGCAGGCTGCATGAGCCGTGCCGCGCGGTTCGAACCCATTTGGCCAATGGGCCACCAGTGGGGTGGAGATACCGCCCTCGTGGACATAATGCTTGTAAAGCCGGAACGGCGCATTGGAGACATTGGCCCACGGTTTGTCATAGCTCTGGAAGGTTTGGGCATCGCCGGGGCGCAGACCGGTCACATTGCCCATGGTGATCTGCTTGCCGTCATGGGTGCGGTCGGGATAGAACTTAGCCCAGCCGTCCTCGGCCATGAATTCGGCGCAGCCGCCGTTGTCTGACAGGAACAGGATCAGCGTGTTGTCGAACTGACCGAGCCGTTTCAGGGCCGCAACCAGCGTGCCGATCGACTGATCCATTCGGTCAACCATCGCCGCGTAGGTGGCCATCTTGCTGGCCTCCCAGTCCCGGTTCTGTTCCTGCTCCCAACCATGTACAGTGCTGTCGCGGGGCGAGATGTCCCAGCCGCGCTGGAACACACCCTGGCTGTTCATGGTTTCATGGCGCGCGGTGCGAATATGGTCCCAGCCTTTTGAATAGACCCCATCGTATTTTGCGATGTCCTCAGGGTGGGCGTGCAACGGCCAGTGCGGCGCTGTGTGGGCTAGGTAAAGGAAGAAGGGTTTTTCTTCCGCCACAGCGCTTTCGATCATACCAATAGCCTTTTGGGTGATGGCGTCGGTGAAGTAGAAGTCATCGGGGAAGGTTTCGACCCGACTGTCATCCTCCAGCATGTAATGCGGCGAAAAGAAATGTGTGGCCCCATCCATGATCCCGTAAAACCGGTCAAAGCCGCGTTGGCGCGGGGTTGGGTGTTCGACGTCGCCAACCCGCCAACTGTCCACCTTACGGGCTTCAAAATCGCCCGCCACATGCCATTTCCCCGACATCAGCGTGGCATAACCGCTGGCGTGCAGATGCTCGGCAATCGTGGCACTGTCATTGCGCAGGAAGCCCTGATAGGCAGGGGTGCCCAGATTGGCGCCCATGTGGCCAACGCCTGCATTATGCGGATAAAGCCCGGTCAGAAGCGAAGCACGGGTGGGGCAGCAGCGGGCGCAGTTGTACATCGCCGACAGCATAACGCCGCCCCGCGCAAGGGCGTCGATGTTGGGGGTCTGGATTTCAGAACCGGTGCAGCCAAGATCGGCAAATCCCATGTCGTCCGCAAGGATCAGGATGACATTGGGCCGGCTGGTTGCTGCCTGTGAGTTGAGGTGGGTCATTGCGATACTTTCGCTAAGGTCAGGCCGCAGCAGCGGGCGCGAGGGGCACGCCCTCAACAGTGACACGATGCATCAGGCGGCGGAAGCCGTGATAATCATTGATCGCCTTATGCCAGGTGGCGCGGTTGTCCCACATGGTAATGTCACCGGCCTGCCAGCGCACACGGCATTGGAACTCGGGTTGCTGGCAATGGGCATAGAGCATGGCCAGAAGCGCCTCAGACTCAGCCGGGGCCAAACCCTCGATACGGGTTGTGAAGACCGGGTTCACAAAAAGGCCACGCCATCGGCTCAGGGGATGCGTGATAACGACCGGATGCCGGGCGTCCTGGATTGCGGCCTCTGCATTGCCCAGACGTCCTGACTTTACTGCCTCGCTATCCATTACGGCAGCGCCGAACACATGCCGCGAGGAATGCACGGCCGTCAGCTCGGCGAGAAACCGGCGCATCGGGGCCGAAAGCGCCTCGTAGGCGGCCCCCATTGAGACAAACAGCGTATCGCCACCGTAAGGCGGCATTTCGATCGCATGCAAAATCGAGCCCATCGCCGGTTCCTGATCATAAGAATGATCGGTATGCCAACCTTCTCCAACGGCTTCTTTCTGGTCCTTCTCTTTCAGCACCATGGCGATCTCGGGGTGCCCTTTGACCGGCTTGAAGAACCGGTTCACGTTGACCGGCCCGAAACGGCGGGCAAAGGCCAGGTGATCTTCCGGACCCACAGCCTGCCCCCTCAGCACAATCACCGAGTATTTGGCAAAAGCGCGCTGAATGGCGTCAAAATCTGCATCGCTGCGGACATCCGCACCTAGAATTTCGGCACCGAGCCCCCCCGTCAGTGGAAGAATCTCCATGTGAGTCTCCTGTTTGTCCCAAAAGCAGCATAGGGCTTGCCAAAAGGTCGGTAAAACTGATTTAATACACCTCAAAAGTTAGTTTTTTAGATGATTAATTTCACCCTTCGTCAACTCGCCTACCTGTCAGAAACCGCCCGGCGGGGCGGTATTGCCCAGGCCGCCCGGCAATTGAATGTTTCTCCCGCCGCGATTGCCTCAGCGGTGGACAAACTGGAGACGACCACCGGCCTGACCCTGTTCGACCGCTTTCCGGCACAAGGCATGCGGCTGACGCCTGCGGGAAAGGAGTTTTTCGCCCAGGCTGAGGCGCTGCTGGCGCAGGCCGCGGCGCTGGACAGGCAGGCCGAGAACCTGGCGTCAGGACGCACTGGCAGGATCCACATCGGCACTCATCACGCACTGGCACAGCGGATCGTCCTGCCTGCGGTGCTTGCCTTCCGCGAAAGCTACCCAGACGTTCGTGTCGAGGTGAAGGAAGCGGATTATCCGACCTTGGTGGACGCACTGGACAGTGGCGAAGTGGATGCGCTGGTGGTCTTTGACCAGGGGTTCGATCTCAAGCGGCATGAGGCAGAAGTGCTGCTGGAGCTGCCGCCCCTGGTTCTGCTGTCAGGCGAACACCCTTTGGCAGCAAAAGCCCGGATCAGCCTGTCCGACCTGATCGGACTGCCCTATATCGCTGTATCACCAGCCGGGCCCGGCCCTAGCTATCTTCAACTGCTGCAGGCCGCAGGCGTTCACCCCGAAGTGCCATTCCAATCCCAATCACGCGAGCTTGTTCAGGCCTACGTCGGCAAGGGGTTCGGCTTCACCCTGGCAGGCTTCCCGCCCAAGCAGGATCGCACGATTGAAGGCGACCCCATCGTTGCGCGACCGCTCGAGGAAAGCATCGGACACTACAGGGTGGTGATTGCCCGCTCTCGCCAAACAGTGCAGACAGCGTTGATTGACCGGTTTCTAGAGATTTGCAGGTCGCCGATCTCTGTGCCTAGCCTTGCAGGTAAACCGTTGAATGAAAAAGCCAGTACATCTCGTTAGCGAATCCTGAAACAAGGCAGTTGATGCTGCCGTGCGGGTCATGGAACCTGCGGTTCGCTGCATGAGCAAACTCCTACTCTGCCCGAGCTCGGGAATATCGGGACTTTTGCCTGGCGTCGCATTGAGAACAGACACGCATTTGGCGACAGTTCTTCATGATGAGATGACCTCAGCTGATTCCACACCTCAATCCACGGATCGCACCCTTGCGGGCGTTGCACTGATGCTTGGATTTTGCCTGACTGCTCCCTTGCTCGATGTAGCTGCCAAGCTCGCATCGGCCAGTGTGCCGGTTGGGCAGATAACGGCCGCTCGCTTTGTATTGCAATGTGCGTTGATGGGACCGTTTGTCTGGAAAATGGGACTGTCATTGCGTGTCGCGAGCGGTGAATTGATGGTACTTGTATTCCGCTCAATACTTTTGCTGTTCGCGACTTTTTGTTTCATTACGGCTATCCGAGTGATGCCGCTTGCTGATGCCCTTGCCATCGTGTTTGTGGCACCGTTCATTGTCTTGCTGGTCGGCAAGTTTTACCTTGGTGAAGATGTCGGTCCTCGTCGCGTCGGGGCAGCTCTTGTAGGGTTTGTTGGCGTATTGTTCGTCATCCAACCCAGCTTCGCGGCTTTCGGCGCAGTGGCAATTATTCCTCTCGGTACGGCTGTTGCTTTCGCTTTCTACATTCTTGTGACGCGGGGCTTGTCGCGACGGATGCACCCGGTGGCTCTGCAATTTCACACTGGCCTGGTTGCCAGTCTGTTTTGCATTCCAATCTTATTGGTTGCGCAAGGTTCTGGTTCCGAACTTTTCGATCCCGTTTGGCCGAAAGACATTGCACTGTTGTGGCTTCTTGGGACCGGTTTTTTTGCGACGGTAAGCCACATGATGATGACTTATGCGCTGTCATTTGCCCCGTCTGCCACATTGGCTCCTTTGCAGTATTTTGAGCTGCCGGTAGCAACCTTGTTTGGCTACCTTGTCTTCAATGACTTTCCGAACAGGCTTAGCCTGCTTGGCATTGCCATCATCATCGGTGCAGGTCTGTACATGATACATCGCGAAAGAGTTACTGCCAGACAGTTGATCACAGCGCGCGCAGCACCTCCAATCTAAGATTGCACGTGATTGCAACCTTGTGCAGACCTTGATGGATCGAGCGGCCCCTGCCAGGTTCCCTTCTGTACTCAAAGGGTGTTCCACCATTGGATTTCCTGGTCGGGTCGCCTTTTCATACAGCAATGTCGGAAGCAGTGAATTCTTACGCATAGCTTCCCAAGTAAAGTGCTTTCGACAACCAAACTCATCAGGTGTTGAAACTGACCAGCGGAGCCGACCCTGGACAGTTTTCAAACAGCAGATTTGGCCGAAGGGGCACGAAAGTGGCGCACCTACTCGATTCGTTTCAATTGAAACACCTGACTTTGCGCAACCGCATCGTCAGCACGTCCCATGCGCCGAATTTTGTTGAAGATGGCCATCCCCGGGACCGCTACAGGTTGTATCACGAGGAAAAGGCAAAGGGCGGGGTTGCCCTGACCATGGTCGGTGGGTCGACCAATATCGCCCCTGATAGCCCATCGGTGTTCGGCCAGCTTTATGCCGGTGATGACAGCGTCATTCCATGGTTTCGGAAACTAACGGATGGCGTTCACGAACATGGTGCCGCGATCATGTGTCAGATCACTCATATGGGGCGCCGCACTGCATGGGATGATGGCCATTGGCTGCCTGTCATAGCTCCGTCCAGTATCCGCGAACGTGCACATCGTGCCTTTCCCAAGGCCATGGAACAAGAAGACATCAACCGCGTGATTGACGATTTCGCAGCCGCTGCGCGTCGCTGTCAGCAAGGAGGATTCGACGGGATCGAGCTCCTGTCCCACTCACACCTTCTGGGGCAATTCCTGTCCCCGCTGACAAACAAGCGCGACGATGACTATGGTGGAACGCTGGAGAACCGCATGCGCCTGACCTTGCAGGTGCTCGACGCCGTGCGCGCCGAAGTCGGCGCTAATTTCATCCTGTCGATGCGCATCACCGGCGATGAACTGAAAGAAGGTGGGCTGAGCGCTGAAGAATGCATTGCCGCAGCCAGGATGCTGGAAAAATCCAGCGATGTCGACCTGCTCAACATCCTCGCCGGCGCGCCCTATGATGATCTGGGTTTGGCTGAATGGGTGCGCCCCATGGGCCTGCCGGCGGCACCGCATATCACCGTGGCCGGGCGCATCCGTGATGCCGTCGATTTGCCTATCCTGCACGCAGGAGGGATTGCGGATATTGCCACGGCCCGCCACGCGGTCTCCGGCGGCCATGTCGATCTGGTGGGCATGACCCGCGCACAGATGGCAGATCCCTATCTGGTAGAAAAACTCGCGCGGGGGGAAGAAGAACGCATCCGCCCCTGTGTCGGCTTGGGCTACTGCGTGGACCGGGTCAATCAGGGCAAACCTGCCGTTTGCGGACACAATGCCGCCACGGGGCGTGAGCAGACCTTGCCTCATATCATCGCCTACAGCGACACCCGAAAGAAAGTTGTTGTCGTCGGCGGCGGGCCCGGCGGACTGGAGGCCGCACGGGTCTGCGCCCTGCGCGGTCACGAAGTCGTGCTGTTCGAGGCATCGGATCGGCTGGGCGGGCAGTTGGTTCTGGCCTCTAAAGGGAAAACGCGCAGACAGGTCTGGGGCGTAGCTGACTGGTTGATTTCCGAAGTGACTTTGCTTGGGATCGATATCCGCTTGAACACCTATGCCGAAGCTGATGACGTGATATCCGAAGCCCCCGATTTGGTGATCGTTGCAACAGGCGGCTGGCCCGAAACCACAGTTATCCCCGGCGGCGACCTGGCAATTTCCAGTTGGGACGTGTTGTCGGGCGAGGCACGTGTCTCGGGCGAGGTGCTGTTGTTCGATGAAGTCGGCGACCACCCTGCGGCTGTAACTGCCGACGCGCTGGCGGGCAATGGTTGCAGTGTAAATCTTGTAACCCCGGACCGGGCACTTCTGCATGACCTTGGCCCAACGACCTCTGCCGTCGCCTTACGCGATCTGGCCGCCAATGGAGTTACCTTCACCTGCCTGCAAGAGCTTACCTCCCTGGTGCGCGAAGATGATGGAGTTCGCGCCAACCTGCGTCATGTGTTGACGGGGGATGTCACTGAACGTCTTGTTGATCACGTAGTCGTAGAACATGGCCTGTCCCCAATGGACGGACTTTTTCACGATCTCAAACCAAGCTCGCGGAACCACGGGCAGGTTGAACACAAGGCGCTTATTGGTGGGACATTTCCATTCGTTGACACCAATCTAAGCGGCCGTTTCCATTTGGCCCGAATTGGCGACGCAGTTACAAGCCGAAATATACACGCCGCAATTCTCGATGCATTGCGGATATGTGTAACTGTCTGAAAGAAATTTCACTTCTTTGCTGACCAATGGAGGAAGCCAAGACGCTTTATCAGGCGGCGCAACAACCGTTTTGCGGCCCGTTTGTCCCGCTTCGGTTGGAGTATTTCGTCCAGCACGATGCCATGCTGATCGACCGCGCGCCAAAGCCAATACCTGCGACCAGCGATTTTCACGACAACTTCATCGAGATGCCAGACATCACCAGGACGGTCCTGACTTAGTCGCAAGTTTCGAGCCATCATCCGTCCGAACTTGATCACGCAACGCCGGACAGTCTCGTAAGAAACGCCGATCCCGCGCGCAAGCAGCATCTCTTCAACTTCGCGAAGGCTCAAATTGAAGCGGAAATACAGCCACACAGAGTGGGCAATGATCTGAGGCGGAAATCGGTGACGCTTGTAGCTGTTGGACGATGGATTCACCAATGCGATCTATGTCCAAATCCAGACACGAGCAACCGATCTAGGGTTAACCTGACAACACCCCTGTCATTCTGCCCCCAGTCGGAACAGACGCCATCTAGGCATCGGTAACGCCTTGACAATTTAAGTTAACATTTTGTTTGGAATCGTTAACACTGTTTGTTAACAATTTATATCGTCAAGGGAGATCACATGGAAATTCTAGTTGTAAACCCCAACTCTACTGAATCGATGACACGCAAGATCATCACGTCCGCCCAGGCGGCCGCGAGTGCCGGTGTCGTGATCAGAGGCGCTACCGCGCAAGGCGCACCGGCGAGTATCGAAGGGCATTTCGACGAAGCGATGTCAGTTCCCGGCCTTCTGTCCTGCGTGCAAGCCGCAGAAGACCAGCAGGTCGATGGCATTGTCGTTGCTTGTTTCGATGATCCCGGTATCGGCGCTTGCCGCGAGATCGCGACGGGCCCTGTCATCGGAATCTGCGAAGCTGCGGTGAAGGCGGCGAGCATGCTTGCCACCTCGTTCTCGGTCGTCACCACTTTGCCGCGGTCAGTGCCCATCATCGAACACATGATCCATGGCTATGGCCTGTCGCATCAATGCCGGCGGGTTCGGTCAGCAGAGATCCCTGTTTTGGCCTTGGAAGAGCCCGGCTCGAACGCGCGCGAAAAGATCCGCGAGGAAATCCTGCGCGCGATTGAGGAAGATCGTTGCGAAGCAATTGTTCTGGGATGTGCGGGGATGGCCGATTTGACCGCGTGGCTCAGCGAAGAGACCGGCATTCCTGTGATCGATGGCGTGAGCGTGGCAACCCGCATGATCGAAGCGCTGGTCGGTTGCGGCCTAAAGACCAGCAAAATCAATGCCTACGCCCGGCCAAAACTAAAATAACCTGTCATCGGAGGAGAAAATGACAATCAAATCAGACACGGCCGACACGGTCGCTATGTCGCACGACGATCACGTAACCCATATCGAACACAAGGCGATCGGGGAAGAGAGCCTGGCACCGCAAGAGACGCGGATCATGGACCCGTGGTCCTATCTTTTCGCGTGGCTTGGCGGATGTGTTTCCATCGGAACATTTACTATCGGGTCGGGCTTGGTCGGTACGCTGAACCTCCTGCAGACCTTTGTCGCTATCGCCATCGGCTGCACGGTGATCGGGCTCGCGCTAATGATCAACGGTCAGGCCGGTCACAAATATGGCATTCCGTTCATGGTACAGGCCCGGTCCGCCTTTGGCTTTGCGGGCACTCGGATTCCGGCGCTGGTGCGTTCGGTTCCCGCTATCGTCTGGTTCGGGTTCCAGAGTTGGATCGGCGCGGGCGCACTCAACCTCGTGTCGGAAACGCTCCTCGGTTATTCGAACATGTGGGCGTTCTTTATCGGCTTCCAGTTCCTTCAGATCGGTTTTTCGGTGCTTGGGTTTCACGGGATCAAGTGGCTCGAGAATATCGGATCGATCTTCATCATCGCGTCGCTGATCTACATGTTCTTTAGCGTCATCAACAAATACGGCGAAGAAATCTCGACCAATCTGGTAAATGTCGAGGGCACCTGGGGTGCACCGTTCTGGGGGGCAACCATGCTCTTCCTTGGGATCTACAGTACGATGATGCTGAACGTATCGGACTATTCGCGCGAATTGCGTCGGAGCGTTGGGCCGCTGAGGCAGGTCGCGATCTATGCCAATTCGATCCTGCCGGCGACACTTTTTATGGGCCTCATTGGGCTGATGGTGTCCGGTGCTACCGGTGAAGTTGATCCAATCAAGGTGTTTTCGAGCGCTGTCGACAACAAGCTGCTGCTGGTCGTAACGCTCCTGTTCATTGCTTTTGCTCAGGTCACAACGAACATCCTGAACAACGTCGTCCCTCCCGCCTATGCGCTGATGGATGTCTTCAAGATCAAATTCAAAACCTCTGCAGTGATCGTCGGCTTGCTCGCCTTCTGCACTTTCCCGTGGGAACTTGTAAAAGATGAGTCCGCGGCAGGCCTGAGCATTTTCATTCAGACCTACTCGGCTTTCCTAGGTCCCATCTTCGCGATCCTTGTCGTCGATTACTTCGTGCTGCGCAAACAGACGCTTGATCTTGACAAGCTCTATGATCCGGAAGGCCCCTATAACGGCGTGAACTGGGCTGCCGTGATCGCCATGGGTGTCGGAGTTGTCGCGGCCCTGATCTTTTCGGGGATCTCCTGGTACGCAAGTCTGATCCCGGCGGGTCTGACCTACTACGTGCTGATGCACCACCTGCCGAGCGCGAAAAGGTTTCTCGACGCATAGTCGATGACCCATCCGCCAAAAGAAGGCTCGCGTCATTGCGGGCCTTCTTTCTTAGGCATTTACTGCTCGCCGCCATCAAAAAACAGTCACGTACCGGGTAGCTAATAAGCGCCTTGGCCTAAACGACGCGCCCGGCCCTAGGCTGCCGTTGGCTGCCTGTTGGTGATGCTGCGACGCATCCCGTCGTATCTGCCATTCGCTGCGAGAGAGAAAACTTGGACGCTAAGAACGCACATACTTCAGCGTTATTGCAATTTGACATTATCTCACGTGCTTCGTTGAGAATAACTAACCAACAAAAAAGTTCAGACACACAACAACGATGACCGCGCCGCGACGGAGCTGTTGATATTTGCTCGAACACGGATGAGCATTGACACAAGAAACTGGGCGCGTTCAGACGCGCCCAGTTTCGTCAAGTCGCGACGTGAGATACCTCTTTGTCCGGTGAGTATATGTCCAAGATGTTCCAATGTCCGGTCGTTGGTGTTGGGTTGTTGATCATTGGGACATCAAGAACGGTTGGTTTGCCGCTGGCGATTGCCGCTTCCAATGCGGGCAACAATTCATCAGCAGCACTGAGCCTGTGCCCTTCTGCACCATAAGCTCTTGCAATATCCGCATAACCCGGTCCGTTTGCAGGAGCTGCGGCTGATCCAGGGAACGTGGTCCCGTATGTCAGACCGTAATGCGCCTTTTGAAGGCCCGCGATAGTGCCGAAGGCGTTGTTGTTCATAACCAGCCAGATGATGCCCAGATCAAGCTCGACCGCGGTTGCCAGCATCGACGGGTTCTGACCGAACCCCCCATCGCCAACAAGACTTATCACCACACGGTCAGGGGCTGCCAGTTTTGCGCCGATCGCTCCCGGAGGGCCAAAGCCCATCGTCGCGAATCCACCCGGGGTCAGGATTGAACCGGGTGCCAGGATATCAAATTGTTGTCCGACGCCGTTCTTGTTCCATCCCACGTCCGTAGTGATAATGGCATCCTCGGGCAGTGCCTTGCGGGTATCTGCCAAAATACGTTCGGGCATCATCGGAAAGGACGACGAGGTCGCCATGTCCACGTTGCGCGCTTTGAAGTTCGTTCGGAAGTCGGTGATCTTCTGTTCCAGCGCGGGGCGTTTGAAGCCCTCAGGATACATCTCGCGGGCAACTCGGTTGACGACGCGCAAAGCGGCCTTGGCGTCAGCAACGACTCCGATCTCGGTGGGATAATTCCGTCCAATCTCTTGCGGTTCAATGTCGATATGGATGACCTTTGAGCCAGGAATGTTGAACGTGTAACCAGGATACCAGCTGGAGCAATCGGCCTCTTTGAACCGGGTTCCGACAGCAAAGATGTAATCCGCATTCAGGCAAGACTGGTTGACCAGCTCGGTGCCCCAAAACCCGGTCATTCCCAGCACAAGCGGATGGTCGTCGCGCAGTGCGCCTTTACCCATCAAAGAATGCGCGACTGGTAGGCCCATGTGCTCCACAAAGGCGCGTAATTCCTCGCTGGCCTGTGCCAGTAGAATACCACCACCGACATAAGCGACCGGACTTTGAGCCTGCGCCAACGCTTCGACAATCTCTCGCGCTGTTTCATCGTCAATCGACGGTTTTTTGAGCGCGCGCGTGTTGTCGCGGATACGGTCGAAACTGTCCGAGGGGATCACCTCGGAGAAGATGTCCATCGGCACGTTGACCAGCACTGGCCCGGGCTGGCCGCTTTCGGCCAGATGAAACGCCTTTTCCAGAATTTCGGCCATCAGGTCTGCCCGATCGACCCGCCAGGCGCGTTTGACAAAGGGACGATAGATCTCCCACTGGGCGGCGTCTGCATGGAGGTTCACTTCCTGATGTGGATGTTTACCGTAGTAGTGCGTTGGAATGTCGCCCGCGATCACGACCATCGGGATACAGTCCAGTGCGGCGTTGGCGACCCCGGTTGCACAATTGGTCAGCCCCGGGGAGAGATGGGACAGCACCACCGAGGCCTTGCCCGTCACGCGGGCATATGCGTCCGCTGCGTGGCTGGCGATTTGTTCGTGCCGTACGGTGACGAAATCGATGGGGCTTTCCGCCAACGCGGCCAGAACCGCGATATTCGTGTGCCCGCACAGGCCAAATACATGCTTGACCTCGCGACGTTCGAGAAAGTCGACGATGTGTTCGGCAACGGTTTTGCCTTCCAGTTTCGCTCCGTCCATCACGCGACCTCCTGTCCGTAGAACTCACCGAACAGGTCCGGCTCCGAGGGGCGATCCTCGGGGATGGGACGGCTGACCCAGGTGTAGTTCATCATGTGTTTCATGGTGACATTTTCATTGGTAATGTTGCCGCCCCAGATGCCGCAACCTAGGCTGCTGGTCATAGGCATGCCATTGGTCCAGGCACCCGCATTGGCCTTGGACTGAGGCTGTCGCACCATCATGCGGCTGACCGGAGCCAGGCGCGCCAACCGGTCGATGTGATCGTCATTGTGGCTGTAGATGCCGCAGGAATGGCCCTTGCCTCCGGTGTTGTAAATCTGGCTGACCGTTTCCAGCGCGTCATCGAAAGTGTCAAAGTGATATAGCGCCATCAGCGTGGTCAGTTTTTCCTTCGAGAACTTGTGCTGCGGCCCGATTTGCCCCTGATTTTCAACCATCAGGAACTTGCGATCTTCGGGGATCGAGAAACCGGCGACCTTGGCCGTTTGCTGAGGCGGACAGGCGATAGTCGGGAAGGTACGGTTTCCTTTCTCATCCCACATGGCAGCTTCGAGCATGGCCTTCTCTTTGGTCGAACACAGGTATCCACCTTCGGCCTCAAGCGCCTTGACCATATCGTCGTAAACCGAGCGCTGGATGATGATGTTACCGTCGGCCGAACAACCCGAACCAAAGTCAGACGTCTTGGAAATTCGTGTGTTCTGAGCGGCGATGTCCAGGTCGGCAGTCTCATCGATGACGATGGATGAATTGCCCGCGCCGACGCCAAAGGCCGGGCGCCCTGAACTGTACGCCGCTTTGACCATGGGCTTGCCGCCCGTTGCCAGCGTCAGATCACAGATCTCCATCAAATGTTGCGTCAATGGGATCGACGGTTTGCGAATGGATTGAAACAGATCCTCGGGGGCATCAGCGGCACGGCAGGCCGCTCGCATGACCTCGACCATCTCGAAGGTGGTATGAGCGGTTCGCGGATGCGGACTGAAGATAACAGCATTCCGGGCGTTGGCGGCGGAAACACCGGTCACCGGTGGTGTCATCGCTGGATTGGTCATCGGAATCAGAGATGCGATCACACCGGCAGGCTTGGCATATTTTACCAGACCCTTTTCTTCGTCTACTTCGACGATCCCGGTCGATGGTGTCCGCAAGACGTCACGCAACACCATGTGAATCTTAAATCGCTTGGCAGGACGCCCTTCGCGATCTCCGATACCGCTTTCGTCCACGCCTTGCTGGGCCAGACGCGTGAAGGTTTTCTCGTTCCCCGCATACCATGCAATGGCCTGAGACAGGCGGTCCAACCTGCCCTGATCCCAATCCTCGATCTCGGCCATGGCAGCGCGGGCGCGTGCCAGCATATCGGCCGCCATGTTGCGGTCGTTTTCAGTGAGCTCTTTGCCCATGATGATCCTCTTGGTGTTTTGGAATTGCAGCATCGGGCATACGACGCTGTGACCGCGCCTCGCCGAATGTTCGCTTGGCGTGGCTGAGACAGCGACGCGCGTGTTCTTCATATCCCAACTCGGCCACGCGGCTTTGGTTGGGCAGTTCGATGGAATAGTCGACGGGTGGCATCCGTTCGATGATGCCTGTGAAATCGATCCATCCCTCACCGGGATATAGCCGCGCATCGCGGGCCAGTTGGATCATGCCCTCACGCGTATCGGCGATGCCGGGCAGGCAATCAGAGATATGCAGGAAGTGAAACAGGTCCGAGGGAACGTGCAACAGCTCACCAAGATCTACGCGGCTGAGGTGCAGGTAGAGCGTATCGACCAGAATACCGCCGTTGGGCTGATCAGAGGCGCGGACAATGTCCAGTGCTTCATCCAGCGTGCGCAAGCGGGAGAAGCTCGGGAACTCCAAGTCCACCGTTAATCCGTAGGGCGCTGCCAGTTCGCAGGTTTCGGAATAGACGTCGATCAGAAAATCACGATCATCGCGGGTGTTTGTCCACGCGCTCATAATCATGCGTTTGGCGCCCAACTCCCCGCCAATCTCAAGAGAAGGCTCAAAACTGCGTGGATCGACATCTTCGGTGATGCGTGCAAGCTCGACATCAAGGACCTTCAATCCGGTGGTAGAGAGAGCCGTTTTGGTGGCCTGCACCTGTGCCTTGTCGATTGGGGATTGAGTGAATTCGCCGGGCACATGCATCGGAATGAATCGGGGGCTGACGGCATCGTAACCGGCCCGTGCGGCGATATAGACCAACTCGGGCGGCGTACAGCCAATCAGCGTCAGATGCGCCAAGGAATAGAGAGAGGGGCTTGCGCCAGCCTCTTCGGGTTTCACCATGAACGACAGCTCCACGTGTCTGCGAATCTAAAATTCATCACACGTAGTCAAAAATATCTGATATTTTTTAAAATATCAACTTCAATACTTAACAGAAATGAAAACGCCCGGGCAACGCCCCGGGCGTGTATTACATTCGTGTAGGCAGACCCTTAGAGAGTGACCCAGTCCCCTCCGGACTGGTGAGAGCGCACAGAGGCGTCAATGAATCGAACACCGTCTGCGCCTTGTTCGACACTGGGATAAGCAAGCCAATCGGCCGGAACGGTTACGCCATCCCGACGCGCGGCTACGGCCATCGCAAGTTCCGTATAGAGGTTGGCCCAAGCTTCGATAATCCCTTCAGGGAAGCCGCGCGCGGTACGGATCAAACGTTCTGCGCCGGGTCCGATACCATGCCCGAGACCTCGGCTGATGATTTGATCCGGTTCACCAAACCGATTGAATTTCAGCCGCTCCGAGTTCTCTAGGTCCCACTCGAGGCCTCCTTCGTTCCCGAATATGCGCAGGCGCAACCCACCCCGGTTTCCGGGGGCAAGGCGTGTTGCCATCAAGGTTCCGGGGACTTCATTTTGGTAACGGGTGAACATGAACACCGTGTCTTCCAAAGGCTTTGGCGCGCCGCAGACATGAAACTCGGCCCGCAGGTCGGTCAAGGGCAGGCCGGAAACAAAACTGGCGAGATGCGCGGCATGGGTGCCGATATCGCCGACACAGCTGGTTGGACCAGAAATCTTGGGGTCCAGCCGCCACTTTACATGAGGCGCATCGGCCACATCTTCGGGCGTCATCCAGTCTTGCATGAACTCGACATGGATCTGGTTGATTTTGCCGATGCCCCCGTCGGCCACGATCTGCTTGGCCTGCCGTATCACCGGAAAACATGACATCACATAACCGACAGCAAAGATGTGTCCCGTGCGCGCGGTAATCTCCTCAAGCCCCTCGGCCTCGGCCACTTCGTTGGTCAGGGGCTTGTCGCACAACACGTCAATGCCCGCTTCCAGAAACGCTTTGGCCACGCCGAAATGAACGTGGTTTGGGGTCGTGATCATGACGGCATCTACGCCATCTGGGCGCGCCGCCTCGGCCTGTGCCATCTCCTCGAACGACGCGTAGCACCGGTCGGCCGGCAGGAACCACTCGACCCCGCGCGCCTTGCTGCGCTCGGTATCTGAACTGAGCGCGCCTGCGGCGACCTCCCACCGGTCGGTCATGCGCGCAGCCGTTGCTTGCGTGTCCGAGATCCGTCCTCCACCAACAACGCCCAGCCGCAAACGGCGAGACAACCGGGGGAAAGGGCCGTCGAACTTCAGGTCTTCGGGTAAAAGTCTCTCAGCCATTCTCAACCTCCGCTTCCGGGACCCGTACGCCCTCGGGCAGTATCTCCACCGCCATGAAGATACCGGGGGTGATCGTCTCGTATTGATGCCAGGGATAATTGCCTTCGGCGTCATACATAGGTTTGTGGGTCGTGCCCGGGGCCATGAATTCTTCGAGATACAGGGTCTCGACATCCCGTTCGCGACATTGCTGCATTTTGCCGAAGCCAACGATCTGCGTATGCACTTCGCGAAACCCTGGTACCGGGCAGAACGGATGATCCTTATGCAATCCGACATTCAAAGGGACCGAGCCGGAATGGTACATGGTCAGTCCAACGTTACCCACGAAGACCTTCGGCGACATGTAGTGGCTGACGCCACGCAGACGCTCCTCTTAGCGAACATCGAAAGCAGATGGCCATGTATCTTTCACCCATGCGAACAACTCGTTGTCATTGGAATGGGCGTCGAAACCGTGGACAATGACTGCACGTTCCACGCCGGTAAGCGTGCTGTCTTGCACGATCACAGAGGAAAGCGGTGCAACGGTCTGATCATCGACAGAGAGATTTCGCCCCCCAAGGTTAAGGACGATGGCGCGACCCTCGATAGAAATTCTGCGCTCGTCAGTTATGTGCTGGACGCCAAAGAATGGCTGGGCAAAGTCGAGTGTCTCAATCGGCATGGACCAGCTACTTCCTCTCATCGTTAAGGAAATCGACCGGCAAAGGCTCCGGAGCCGCGCAACGGCTTTCTATCGTCTGATAGGCGCCGAATTTTGGCGCCCGTTCAATTGCGTCCATGACCTCGAAAACGTGGTAAGCAAGCGCTCCACTTGCACGGGGTTGGCGTCCTTCTTGTGCCGCCAGGGCGAGGTCCAAAAGGCCGAGACCGCGGCTGTCTTCGTTGAAGCCGTGTTTGTTTTCTACCACCTGCCAGTCCTCGCGACCGGTTGGGCGGGGCTGATGCGACCAACGCGAGGTTTCGCGTGTTTTCAGCCAGACATCTCCCTGAAAGATGTTGGCTCCATGAACCGGGTCAGGGTCAGGGATACTGATGGTTCCGTTTTCACCATAGATCTCGAACCGCGGAGTTTCGCTGTCCCAGACGTCGAAGCTCATGGTCATCGACCCTATTGCTCCGGAAGAGAACTGCAGCAGGCTTAGGGAGTGCGTGTCCACCTCGACATTCATCCATTCGCCGTTGCGAGGGCCGTTTTCGATCATCCTTTTGTCAAACGTGCGCCGAGCCATTCCGGCAACCCGGTCAACGGGTCCAAGGCAGCAGATCATGGCGGTCAGGTAGTACGGCCCAAGGTCCAGCATTGGCCCACCACCCGCCTTATAGTAGAAATCCGGGTTGGGATGGTGGCGCTCCGTCCCGTGGGT
The DNA here is from genome assembly GCF_056535045.1 of Ruegeria sp. O6. Taxonomy (NCBI): domain Bacteria; kingdom Pseudomonadati; phylum Pseudomonadota; class Alphaproteobacteria; order Rhodobacterales; family Roseobacteraceae; genus Ruegeria; species Ruegeria sp. O6. Next base: position 125,947 of record NZ_JBQERM010000008.1, read on the forward strand.
CCCGACATGGGCAAAAATCCCTGTTGGTTTCCCGATAGCGCCTTCATCGATCAAGCGCCGAACGGTCTGCCAACGACCGCCCAGAAACGTGTCGGGTGCGCAACCGACCAGTAGCCCCTTTTCAGTGGCAGTGTGCAGGATCGCCTTTCCGTCCGTTCGATTCATAACCAGCGGCTTCTCGGAATAGACGTGCTTGCCGGCCTCCAACGCGCGCAAACTGATTTCCGCATGCGCCGCCGGAATTGTCAGATTCAGAACGCAGTCAATCGTCGGATCGTCAAACACTTCATCTGGTGTGCAGGCCTGGGCGACACCGTATTGATCTGCTTTGGCGCGGCTTTCCGAAGGATCAAGGCTTGCACAAGCCACGACCTCGACGTTTGAGAATTTGGATAGCGTTTTTAGATAGATATCGCTGATACGACCACAACCGATAAGGCCGACCCGGAAGGATTTCGATGTCTCACGTGTCATCATTCCTGTCTTCGTAGAGAGGTAAGTAATTCGGGGGCATGGGCCCTTTGTTGCGGCCACCCTGGTTCATCTGCTCCCAAGCGTGGGCGAGTATTCCGACCGAGCGGGATAGGCAGAACAACCCCCGCGACAAGGGCGCGGGAAAGCCAAGTTCGCAGAAGATCACAGCTGTCGCGCCGTCAATATTCATGGCAATTGGCCGACCGCCGCGTTGACGGCCGAGTTCAGCCTGAACCTCTTCTCCGATATCAGCAAAGCGACCCGAAACAGTGCCTTCATCTGCCGCATCACGAACAAGTTGCATCAGCCGGGGCGCGCGCGGGTCGACGGGCTTGTGAAAACGGTGGCCAAAGCCCGAGACGATCTTGCCGTACGTCTCGCGCCAGCTGTCCAGACCGTCCTGAACAGCATTAATCAGCGATGCCCCAGCATTCACGCGTTCCGAGATATCATAGTACAGCTCGGCGCATTGTTCGCCTGCTCCGCCATGCACATCGCCCAGCATGTTCACCGCAGTCGCCATCGCATTATTGAGACCTACCCCGCAGGTGGCAGCCATGCGCGCCGCCGCGATTGAGGGGGCCTGTGGGCCGTGATCCACGCCTGCGACCAAAGCGGCTTCGAACAGACGCGCTTGTGCGTCGCTGGGCAGATCGCCCCGCACCATCAGCCAGATCATCTGCGGGAAAGAAACGTTCCCGATCAGATCCTCTATTGCGTTGCCACGAAACGCGATCTTGCCGGGTTTCATGTCAATGATGGATGTGCGCCACCATTGGCGGATTGCTTGTTCGTCGTTTGTCATACCGTTGCACCTCTAAACTCGCGCATGCGCTGCTGACGAAGTGAATCGAAAACGTTTTGAAGGCGACTGATTGAGGCGGTGCAGCCGGTGAAGGTTTCAAAAGACGCTGCAGCCTGATGAACCGCCATTCCAGCACCATTCATCACTTTCAACCCAGTTGCGCGGGCCCTGCTCAGTAGGTGTGTCTCAAGCGGGAAATATACGATGTCTGCCACCCATGCATCGGGCCGCAACAGGGATGGTTCAATGACTGTTCCGGGGTACTTGTCCATTCCAAGTGGTGTTGCGTTGACCACTCCGTCCACAAGTTCGATCCGATCCAACGAAATCGAAGGGGAACCCTGAATCTTTGCGTAAGGGCGCAAGACCTCTAGTCGACTGACCAGCGCCTGCGCTCGGCGGAGGTCAGGATCAATAATCTCCAGGTCTCGAACACCTGAATCAAGCAAAGCCAAAGAGACTGCACTGCCCGCGCCACCAGCACCAAACATGAGAACCGTTTCAGTCTTCGATGATCCCAAAGAATCTCCGAAGGCACTGTGGAAACCTATGTAGTCGGTGTTGTGGCCAACCATTCGGTCGTCACAAAAAACCACCGCGTTGACAGCTTGAAGCTCCTCAGCAGTCTTGGAAAGCTCATCAAGATGATCAATGACTGATGCTTTGTAGGGATGCGTCACGTTGACCGCCGCGCAGCCTAATTCAACGGAATAATGCAGTAAATCAGCGACCGACATTCCACGAAATGGCTCTTTTGCAGTGTCGATCCTACCGTAGCTCAGATCGATACCCTGCGCCCGACCTTCTGCCTCGTGCATCTCAGGCGTCATGGAGCCAGCAATACCTTGGCCGATTAGTGCCGCCTTCATTTCAGGTTGTTCCTTCCGCCATGTGGTGTCGCGCTTGGGCCGCCAATCGGAACGCAGCATTGCGCGCGCCATAGCCGGAGTAGCCAGATCGGCGCTCAACAATTTCAAAGAAGAAGCCGTTAAAGATAGGTCGGCTGTAGATCTGAAAATACTCGGAACCCGCTGCGCGGTCGTAGAGAATGTTATCCCTACGCATTTGGGCGATCAGGTCTTCACTTAACCCGAATGTCGCTTGCAGATCAGCGTAGTAGTTTTCTGGGATGGACAGGTTGGGAAAGCCGGACTTCCGCAATTGGGCTGAGGTTTCAAATATGTCGTCCGACTGGAAGGCTATGTGCTGAACACCGGCGCCAAAACCGTCTTCAAGGAATGAAGCCGCCAGTGTTCGACGCCCAACTGCACCATTCAGGTTTAAACGCACTTCGCCCTCGGGGCTTTCGATGGCTTGGCTTTGCACAACACCTGAAGGGTCGGCAACGTTCACGATCGGGGATTTTGCCATCTCAAAAGTCGAAATGTAATAGAGCAGCCAGCTTTGCATCTCATCGTTACGCATCGTCTGCGCCAGATGGTCGATGCGGCGCAGACCGGCAGGCTGGATCGCTTTGGTCTTGGCGACTGGCTCGAACTCGATGTCCCAAACCCGATGCAGATCGGATTTCTCATCTATGAAATGGACAACATTGCCACCAACACCTCGGATGGCCGGGATGTCCAGTTCCCCAGTCCCTACCGGCTGTGAGAAATTCGGCGCGCCCAACGCGGTCGCTCGCTGAACCGTCTGATCCGCATCTTTGACACGCAACCCCATGTCACACACGGAGGGGCCGTGACCCAGGAACGCCGAATGGGCGAAACCTTCCTTTTCGGTATTCACAACGATGTTTATCGCGCCCTGCCGCCACAGCTCGACGGACTTGGTTACGTGTTTTCGCTCCATTCGAAAACACATTGTTGACAGCATATCTGCCAGCTGCGCGCCGCTTGTTTCGTCGGCTGTAAATTCGACGAATTCGAAGCCTGACGCATAGACGCGTTCCGGCAGGTCCGGGATGCCGAAATCTGTTCCCGGTTCGGTCCGGGAAACCTCATCTAACAGGTTCACCAGCGACCTGTAGCTGTCTCGGGCCAGTGTCAGGCCACCGGGTTGAGGAGCTGCTTCATTGACACGCGCAATAGACCAAGGCCCCTTGTACCCAGCGCGGGACAACACCCGCACAAAGCCCGCAAGGTTCAGCGACCCAAGCCCCGGCAGAAGCCCAAAGTGCCGTTTGAGCCTGCGAATATCCATCTCAAGTCGGGGTGCATCGGATAGCTGCACATGGAACAGCCGATCTCCGGGAATGTCCCGAAGGCGGGCTGGTTTGGACCCGTCGGCAAGCGAGAAGAAGGAATTCAAGGCCAACCCCAAATAAGGGCTGTCGATAGCTTCAACGACGCCTAACGCCTGTTCATCCGAGTGAATAAGATCCGACCATGGCAAGCCCATATAGGCCAGACGCAACCCCAATGCCTTTGCTATTTCGGCCGCCTCGCCAAGATCTGCGATTACCTGTTCTTCGGTCGCAGCGGCATCGACCTCGAATGCGGACCCGATTAGCAGCAGATCCGTACCCAATTCGCTCATCAGGTCGAGTTTGCGCTTCAGTCGATCAAAGGCGCGCTCCCGTCCGCCGCCAGACTGACCTTCAAGGTTATGGAAAGGTTGCAGCAGGCAAATCTTCAGGCCGAGATCTGATGCAATGTTCCGAATTTGCGATGGCGGCCCGTCAAAAGCGGTCAAGTCCGGTTCGTGTAATTCGACACCCCCGAATCCCGCGTCAGCGATAGTGCTTAGTTTTTCGGCCAGATCACCGGGGATCGACGTTGTCGAAACCGAGAGGCACATTATCCCTGATATCCAAACATACGCGGCAACCACAGGACCAAATCAGGCATCAGTATCATGATCACCAGGGCGAAGATGAGAACCGCGAGGAAGGCCCAGATTTCCGAGATGATTTCGCGTAGCGGAATGTCCGTCACGGCGTTGATCACAAAGAGCAGAATGCCATAGGGCGGCGTGATCAGACCGATCATCGAGTTCACGACGACCAGCACCCCGAAATGCACCAGATCAATCCCAAGCGCCTCGCAGGTTGGAATGAACAGGGGCACAATCACCAGGATGATCGTTGTTGCGTCTAACACGCATCCCAGCGCGAGGATCAGCAGGTTTACGAGGATCAGGAACACAATCGGGCTAACATCGGAACCCTCCAGCAGCGCCGAGATAGACTGCGGTATTTGTTCCTGGATGACGATGAAGTTCAGAATGAACGCGCCACCAATGACAACCCCGACGGCTGCGGAAGAGCGCGCACTATCGACGAACACCTGATAAAGGCCGCGGAAGGTCAGCGCTCGGTAGAACAACGCTGCCAGTAGCAGGGCGTAGAATGCAGCTACGGCGGCAGCTTCAGTCGGAGTGGTGACGCCCCCATATATGCCGTAGAGCAGGATTGCGGGCATCAGCAGTGCCGGAAATGCGTTGGCGGTTTTAGCCGGCAACTCGCGCAGTGGAACAGGTTCTTCCAATGCAAAGTTCCGCTTTCCGGCCAGATAATAGTTCATCGCCATGAGGACGACGCCCATGATCAGGCCCGGCAGAATACCGGCTAGGAACAGCGACCCGATGGAGGCCTTGGAAACGAGCGCGTACAAAACCATTGGGATAGAGGGCGGAATAATAGGGCCGATCGTTGCCGACGCCGCCGTGATTGCAGCTGCGTAGCCTCGGCTGTAGCGGCCATCCTTGGTCATCATTTCAATGATGATCTTCCCGATCCCAGCAGCATCCGCGACGGCCGAGCCGGACATACCCGAAAAGATCAGTGACGCTACCACGTTTACGTGCCCGAGGCCGCCCTTGAAACGACCGACAGCAGCGACGCAGAAGTTCAAAAGACGGTCCGTGATCGATCCAGCGTTCATGATATTCGCGGCGACGATGAACAAAGGCACGGCAAGCAGGATCGTGCTTTTGTAAAAACCTTGCAGGATCTTCTCGCCCGCGAGGGCGACGTCCAGTCCGGCCGTGCCCAGGTACACTAATGAGGCCAGGAGGATGGAATAGCCGATAGGTGTCCCGATGCCTGCCAGAAGAAAGAGAGCGAGCAGGCAGGAAAGAAGTTCAAAACTCATTTCTTAACTTCCTCATCCTTTTCGACGTCGACACGGGGATGATCGTCAACCACGTTGTACCCAACGACCAGTTCCAACTCTGTCTTTGGTGGGCCATTGCGCATGACGTCGAAGAATAGCCACGCGTAGCGCGCTGCGACGACCAGCATGAATACCGCGTAAATCGAGAATACTGTGCGCAGCGGAATCTTCTCACCGGAGAACGGATTGCGGACAGTCGATGTCTTGCGGATTTTCATCCAGTCGATGTAGTCCCACGTCGGAAGGAAGCTGTAGAGCATACCGACTACGATCGCTGCGGCCGCCAGCATCGCAAAGACCTGCCGTACGCGCATCGGCACCGAAAGATAGATGATGTCGAACTTCACGTGATCCCGTTCGCGCACGATGAAAGCGCAGCTGAAGAAAATCACCCAGACCCAAAGAATGCCGATCAATTCCAGCGTCCAGCCTGCTGGGGTGAAGAAGTACCGTAGTAGAATTTGGAGAAGGAAGATAAGGAAGATTGCCGCCAGCATCCCGCCGGCAATCGCTTCGGTCAGTCGGGAGAACCCCTTCATAAAGGCCTTCATTATGGTTCTCCCTCCCCTGTCTTACTGGGTTCAGTTGCCCAGAGCGTTGATCTGATCCAGAACGCCTTCGGGCCATGAGCCAGCGAATTCGCTGTCCAGATACATAGACTGTACCTGATCGCGGAACGCAGCGAGATCGGGTTCGTAAATCTCCATGCCCTGCTCTTTCAGGAAGCTGACAAGATCCTCTTCTTTCTGAAGCTGCTTCTGGCGGCCTGATTCAGCTGCTGCGTCCGCAGCTTCCTGAACCTTGGCTTGCTGTTCCGGTGTCAGCCCGTCCCAAACCTCTTTGCCGATGGCGATATAGTTCAGGTCGACCAGATGCGATGTCAGGACGATCTGATTGGTCACTTCATAGAACTTGGCGTCGACGACGGTCGGCAACGGGTTATCCTGCCCGTCAACGGCACCGGTCGACAGCGCGGTATAGACTTCGGAGAAGGCCATCGGTGTCGGCGCGGCACCCAGCGCCTTGCCAAGGAACTGCCATGCGTCGGTGCCCGGCATCCGCAGATTCACGCCTTCCAAATCTGCGGGTGTCGTGACTGTCAGCTCATCCTTGGGCTGGCGCAGGTTCACCTGACGACGGCCCAGATACATGACCGACAGCAGTTTGACGCCTAATTCTTCTTCGGCCTTCTGCTTAAAGGCATCCATCAAGGGATCGTTGAAGACAGCCACCTGATGCGCGGCGTCCTGGTGGACATAACCTGCGGTAAAGATCGAAAACTCGGGGAAGAACTGTGCCAGTTCCTGCGCCGAGGTGATCGACATTTCCAGGTTACCCCGGCTGATGGCATCCAACTCGGTGCCTTGGGCAAAGATGGTTCCATTATAGCTGGGCTCGTAGCTTGCAAAATCAGCGACCATCGGCGCGAAAACCTCGGCCATAGCGACCGAGCGCTGGTCGGTCTCCGATCCTGATGTTGCGAGGCGAAGTTGCACTTTGTCTTCCGCCAGCGCACCGCTTGTCGCGCCAAACAGAACACCGGTTGCAACAAGGGCTGATACAGCAGCCCGGCGGGTAAGTTTGGTAATCACTTTGCTCCTCCCTGAGACATCATGATGCTTCTTTTTTGCGATTCAGAGTTTTGCCCTATTTTGGAAATTTTGCAAGATTTTTTGCAAAATATCTGATATTTTATACTACTGTCATATCTACCATTGGTGTTTTTTGTAAGTTTTTGATCCTGACCGTTTCACCTGTTCTGCAAGAATTCTGAATAGCTTCAATAACTTGAAGCGTTCTGAAACCTTCCCATCCAGACACAATCGGCACTGCTTCGTGCCGGGCTACTTCAATAAAGTGCCTGAGCTGATTGACCAAAGGGTCAGACGCACCCTTCTTCAGCGCGGTCGATGAGATAGGCGTCCACCAGTCCCGTTGCTCACTCTGGTAACTCCACAGGCGAAGATCGGGAACGGACAACGAACCATGAGAGCCACCGATCATATAGCTACTCTCTGTGGTCGAAGGATAGATTGGATATTCCTGAGACGTCATCTCCCAGCTCCATGGAGCAACGATGCTGTCGGACACACTTATGGTCCCTATCGCCCCGCTTTCAAATGTCAACAGCGCACCAGCAACATCTTCGTTGTCGTAGCCCCGCTGCGATGCAGCCGACTGAGCCTGTACGGTCACAACTTCTCCGGCCAGGTACCTCAGCAGATCCACATCGTGGACAAGATTGACCGAGATGGGCCCTGCACCGGGTTTCTTTCTCCAGGGCGCAGTATCAAAATACTCGTCTGGCTTATAGAACCAGCAATTCGCATGGACAGCGCGCACATTTCCAATCTTTCCATCGACAATTGCTTCCTTAGCCGACCTGATCAGAGGATTGTGTCTGCGATGATGACCGACCATCAGTGGCACATTGGCCTTCTCCGCAGCTTGAACAAGCTCAAGTGCAGCGGTGGCTTCTACGGCGATCGGTTTTTCGACAAGAACAGGACAACCGTGTCGAACACACGTGAGGCCTTGTTCAACATGAAGCGTGGTCGGGGTCGCAAGAACAGCTCCGTCTGGCGTCTGATTTGCAAACATTTTCTCGAGGGTCTCGTAACATGCGACCCCGTGCTCAACGGCGTAAGCACGACCTTCATCACTGGGGTCGACTACCGCAACGAGATCAACATGGCGCAACGCTCGGATAGCGTCTGCGTGGCGGCGTCCAACAAGACCAATGCCGACAATGGCAATGCGAAAGTTCTTAGACACTTTGCTTCCTTCCGGAGGGTCCGGAAAATCCCGAAACCGTTGATTGCGATCAGGCTGCCTTGCCCAATTTGGCCACGACCGTATTGGGGTTTTCGCGATTCCGCAATAATGTATGATATTATTATTTATACCATACATCAGTTTGGATTGCTGATGTCTCAAAAAAATGCTAATTGAACGAGGAAACTAAAAATATCGGGTGAAACGCATGGCGAAACAGCCGTCTACGATAGGTGCAAGCACCTATCAGCGCATCAAGCGGGACATCATCTTCGGGGAGCTGCAGCCCGGCTCCAAACTGAAGCTGGACGCCTTGAAGGAACGCTATTCGGCAAGCCTTTCGACACTTCGTGAAACGCTGAACAGGCTCGCCAGCGACGGATTTGTCGAAGCTCCTGAGCAACGGGGTTTCCTGGTCACGCCAGTTTCACGAGAAGACCTGACCGAGATTTCAGAACTGCGCGTTCTGCTGGAATGCCACGCGTTGGAGTTGTCCATTGCGAATGGCGACACGGACTGGGAAGGCAACCTGGTCGCTGCGCATCATAAGCTGCATTTGATGGAGCAACGGCTTCTCAAGGGTGATGACTCTGAAAAGGAAACCTGGAAGAGGTACGATTCAGAGTTTCATCAAGCGATGATTGCAGCCTGTAATTCCAAGAACCTCTTATCCCTTCACTCAATCATTTATGACAAGTACCTTCGTTATCAGATGCTCGTACTGACCTACCGAGGTGAGGTTGCAGCCCAAGAACACAAACGCATGTTCGATGCCGCGTTGGCCAAAGACGCTGATACAGCCAAGAAACTGTTGGAAGATCACATCAGAAATGGCCTCGCCCACACGTTGGAGGCTATGTAAGGCGGCATGCTGATTGTGTGCCTCGACGTCTTCAGGTCGATTTGGCAGGGAATACCTCAAGATTCCACATCTAAATCGAGAAGTTTGTGAGCGCCCCATACCGGACCTTTGGCGTCGAAGCCGAATGCTGGTGGTGCAGCCCGCATAGCTGCCGATCGCTGGGATCCCGCCCACCACCTTCCGATATCACCGACCTCATGGCAGGGTACGGAGTTCTACAACAACATGCAGCTACTTCAGTTGATTTAGTGGAAATTCTATTTTCAACGGCTCTCAAGCCGATGGCCGACTTCGTAGTAGAGGAAATCGGTCTCTGCAACTTTGGCGCAAACGGCACGCAGCTTGGTATTCATGCCGCTCTTGTCGACCCTCGTCATCTTGGGATTTCCGTTGGAAGCTAGTTCGCACGTCTAACCAGGAAATTCAGGAAAAACTGACCGTCGATACGTCGTGGCTCATACACGAGGCGTCGGTTGGGTTGCAGTCCTTGAGGCAATTTTACATCAATTCGAACCTTGTAGGGCGTCACCGGTGGACCAAAATGTGAGCTTAGGGTGAAACGGAGTTTCAGTTGACCGTTGTCATCCAATGACCCCTGGAAATCCTTGAACCACGGACCGCCTCCGGTAAACGCTTGGGCGGACACCAGAGTCACTTTGCTGCCTTTCCGATTGATCCGCAATGAAGCGAGTGGTTCGATTTTTCCGGGGTAGTAGGATTCGTCGCCGCGCGTTGCAGTCTGCCAATAGTCATCATCCCATCTACGCCGAATGGAGATGACGTAATCACCGTCTAAACCTACAGCAACCGCAACTTCCTTGCAAACGCGACCCGGTTCTTTCTTAAGCGCAATAAGGGTCTGTTGTTGGTTCAGACCTTCCGCCGGAAGCCCCAGGTTTTTTCGGGCGTTCCGGTATCTAGTATATGCCGCTCTAGTGCGAGGACCTGCAACGCCGTCCGCCGCGCCCGCACTGCATCCGACGCGGTTCAATTCGCTCTGAATGTCACGGACCAGGCTGCGTGTCTGTGCTTCCTCAGTCGGATTGTCCGGCGGAGCCGCAACGGCGACTTCCGTCTCGTTCGTTCTGGGGTTGTCGTCAGGAGCAGCTTGTTGCCTTGCCTTCTCACGCAGATCATCCCGAAGCGAAAGGGCGAGCGTTACCGCAAAGTGATCATTCTGTTCCTGATAACGGTTTAGAAAGGACTCAATTGCATCCAGCGTTCCGAGTGAACGAGCCAACTCAAAGTCAGCGTAGATTTCACGGTTGTCAGACCCGACACGCTTGGCTTCCGGCGGCATGGGCGCTGCCACCGGAACTAGGTAGATATCTTGGCTCGGTAAAGAACCGTAGGTGAAAGGTTCCTGAAACCCATCTGTCAACTTAAATACGGTGTCGCGGACCTTGCGGAACATTTTACCTAGTTCCAGCCCAGGCTCTTCGATGTGCTTTAGCAGCGCTGTGGCATACGGGCTGTTGCGCCCCTCTCCATCAAGAGCCAACGTTCCACCCTTGGCTGCGTAGCTTACTAATACTCCGCTGGGGTCAATACGACCCAATCCGCGACCGATGGAGCGTGTGCCGCCATTTCTTTCCATCGTGCTCAGGAATGGGTTGTTCCGGCACGCATCGATCAAAACGACCTTTAACCCATCGGCACCCGACAAAGAACTGATGACGGAGTCCAACCGTATCGCTTCAAATTCGATATCCTGATCGCTGCGCAGTTCTGAGTTTACAGGAATAAGGTAGTTTGTGTTTTCGATCTCAATCCCGTGACCCGCAAAATAGATGATGGCCATATCCGCATCTTTCGCCGCTCGACCAAAGTCGCGCAACGCAATGCGGAGACCACGGTAATCTAGATTCTGATTGTGCCAAACCGTGAAACCGATCCGTTGCAAGGCTTTGGCCAGATCCGAGGCATCATTGCCTGCATTTGGAAGATTGGCGACATGTTGATACTCGGCATTTCCAATCACCAATGCGACCCGTTTGGTGTCCGCGTGCGCAACATGCGAAACCGAGAACCAAATCGCAAAGCCTATCAGCCATAAGAATGTCCTGAAAGGATATTGAAATGAACTGTTAAACAAACTGCCCCCGATCGGAACAAGTTGAGACGCCTGAACATTACCACATAACCTGATTGAATCGAATATGCTGATCCGATTGCCAGCGTATCCTCATAAAAAACATAGCTTCGCTGAAACCCTTTGGGCAGAGCGCGTTATTTCAGAGAAGCTTCCAAGACCACGGAACGCGCATTCCATCCAGAGCCATCGAACCATTTTGTTGGGGTCACATCGTCAAGGTCGCGCCGTCCTCGCGCTTCGTACTGAAATTGGGCAAATGATTTTCTGCCTTTGCCGTGGGTTTTGTTTGGCTTGGATGGCAACCAGTTGGTGTAGCTCACGGGTTCTCCGCTGAACCATCGCCATCCGATGATGGCACCGTCTTCTTTGGGGTCCTTTCTGAACCCGAAATAGGGTCCGGCCTTGTAGCTGATTTTCGTTTTGCTGTCGTATCCCAATTCAAAGAAAGCCGGGTCACTTGAAATCATCCGGACGATGAACGCATTCTCTGCAGCCGATGTTATTGCGGCCAAATCCAAGCCACATTTTTGCGCCTCGCTGCGCGCACTCTGCACACTGCCTGAATAAACCAGCGCAATATATAGGTTTCCGCGAAACGTACCATAGACGCTTTTACGCAGGCCCAAACAGCCAAGAATTTGCGTGACCTCTTCGGATTCACCCAACACTTCCAGCTCGGATATATCCTGTCGGACAGCAAAGGGATTGCTGATAAAACTCGCGCCATCATCCGCCAGCGGTCTGATCCCCAAGCCGGACAGGACAGCAAGATCGGCATATCCGGTTGGTTCTAACCCGACGTTGGCCTGAAGCGCCTTGATGCCTGATCGGGTCCGCGGTCCGAAAACTCCGTCAGGTGTACCGACGTCGAAGCCTGAGTTGTTAAGACTTTGTTGTACTTCCTTCTTCTGAGCAGGGCCCGGCAAGAGCGCGGCTTCTATCTCATCGAGCCGCCCGCTTTTTCTGGTCCAGGCAGGTGTGATCTGGGCCATCCGCTTCAGTATTTCGGGCTCGGATAACGTTGCAGCGCGATAGGATCTGGCGACCAAATCCCACCCCCTGACTGTGTTCACCTTCATAGCTGCGGCCAGCGCGTTTTTCTGAGTTACCTGCGGCTGCAAGACTGGTTCGTCAGACTCCTGAAGGTCAGGGAAGGGTAATGCAGCCTGTTCTACCTTGGGGACCAAAAAAATGTCCTCGCCCGGTAGTGAGCCATAGACAAAAGGCTCCTGATACCCGTCGGTCAGTGCGACCACGCGGTCGCGCACCTTGCGGAACAGTTTACCAAGTTCCACTCCCGGTTCTTCAACATGTTCCAGAAACGCCTGCGCGTAAGGGCTGTTCCGGCCGTCGCCATCCTGCGCCAGAGTCCCACCTCGGGCCGCGTATCCGACCACGACTCCTCTTGGTTCAACTGCGGCCAGACCGCGCCCGATTGAACGAGTGCTCGAGGCCTTTTTCATCTGGGCCAAAAACGGGTTGTTTCGGCATGCGTCAACAATCACGATACTTAGAGCCGACGAGCCAGCAATGGCATTCACGATAGCGTCCAGACGAATGGCTTCAAATTCTACATCCCGATCACTTTTTAGCGCGGCATTCACGGGTATCAGATAGTTTGTGTTCTCAATTTCGATTCCGTGGCCCGCGAAATACGCAAGCGCCACTTCCGCATCGGCTGCGGCTTCGGCAAAGTCGCGCAATGCAATGCGCATATCGGTGTAACTCACGTTTTGATGCTGTGTAACCTCAAACCCAATGCGCTGTAACGCCTTAGATATGTCCTCAGCATCATTGGCCGGATTGCGCAGGTCCGGGACGTATTGATAGGCGGAGTTACCTATTACAAGCGCGACGCGCTTGCCCTTAGCCTCTGCCGCAAGCGGCAAGATCAAGAGCAAACAAACCACCAACAAACACGAGGCGCCGCTTCGCCATTTGCTTTCAGGAACCATGAGCACAGACTCGACTCTGAACCGAACAGATCCTTATTTTAGCATAAAATTGCCTGACCACCGAGCTTAGGATCAGCTGAAGCGAGACAGAGCAGGAACTGGACTCAACGTAGTTTCAAGCCTACGCTAAACCTTCAAAAAGCGGATACACTTGCAGTTTTCTTCGAGAGGCGTCTTGTGTCGTGGAATTGGGTATCAATAGCTGTTTTTGTCTTCGTACTCGCTGCAGGCCTTTTTCTCAGCGGTTTTGCGCTAGCTTCCGGCGATGAGAAAAACACCGACACGTCCGCAGAAATTGTGTTTGTTCCTCCCAAAATAGGTACGCCAAAAGATCGAATGGGCGCAGGCACCCGGAATATACCTTCGGATGCCGCTTCTGACCTATTGCTACTGGTTCCAGCAGACGGTGGGCTAACAACTCAAGCCTTTCCGCCGTTGATCTGGCGGCTAACTCGCGGCCATCGAGGAAATGTAATCGTCAAACTGGGCCCATCCGGGATGACTGCAACAGAGTTACACATCAGTGGCCCTTTCCCACCCGGCGATTACGGTCTGGACCTCAGTAGGTCAAATATTGTGCTGGACACCGACCGAGTTTATCTTTTGCAACTCGAGTTGCTCGATCCAAACACCGACGCGGTGGTCGAACGAACATCAGGATTGATCGAGCGTTTGCCGGAAGAATTTAGATCCGACACCCCGGCCGCAGCTGGTCTGTGGTTCGATGCGCTCTCTGAACTTGTGGATATAGGCCTCAGCGGCCGTGTGCAGGCGACGAACCCAGCCGAACTCGAACAATTGCTGAACTCAGCTGGCGTAGGTCAGTGACATCGAAGCGTCAAAAGCATGCATGGCAGAGAACGTCATCGCTCATGCCGGTTTGGCAACGCTGGGTGTTGGTCTGTGTCATTACACTGATTGTCGGCATGCCTCTGGTCGAACTCCGGAAAAAAGGCATGCTCGAGTCACTTGAGCTTCTCCAATACGATTGGACAATATCGGCCTTTGCGGCGGATGAACCTATAGCAGACGTTTATCTGGTTGCCATCACCGACCGAGATTTGAGCGAATGGGGTTGGCCTGTCCCCGATCGGCAATTGGCACAGATTGTAAACACCTTGCTCGCCTCTGGTGCAACTACGGTGGGCGTCGACATTTACAGGGACGTTCCGGCAGGTGAAGGTCGGGACGCCTTACTTGAGGTGCTGAGCGATCCCAGAGTTTTCGTGATCTCGAAATTGCAGGATAGCGAGACTGCTGGCATTTCAGCGCCGCCGGGCACGCACACTGGGTTCGCTGATATTCCAATTGACCCTGATGGCGTTGCCCGACGCGCCTTGTTGTTAGTAAATACGCACGATGGTATTTCCCTGTCACTGCCTATGCATCTGGCCGCGACCCATACCGGGCAACCCGCATTGAAAAGCGCTCCCGACAATCCGCGCTATTTGATGTTTGGCGATACAGTTGTAGAACCCTTGGCCCCGGGTGCAAACCTGTTCCGCAACGTGGATACGTCAGGCTATCAAATCGTCATTGATTACAAAAATGCACTGCCGATCACGCGCAGTGTTCCCGCCGCAGAGATTCTGACTCACACTGGGCTGGATCGCTTTGAGGGAAATGCCGTGATAATCGGCGTTACCAGTCATTCCGTAAAAGATTACTTTTCAACACCACTCAACCGATCAACCGGGTCAGATTTTACCTTTGGTGCCGAAATTCATGCCGCCATCGTTCAACAGTTGATTGACTACTTCAACGGCCAAGCCTCTCCGCTGCGCGCGTTGGACGGTCAGTTCCCTGCGTTCATCATCCTCGCTTCGGTCTTCTTAGGTGCCTGCGTGTCTGTTTTCGTCAGGGTCACCGGCAATGCGGTGTTGCTGGCTGGGATAGGTGGCGTCCTGCTAGCGATTACGTTGTCCATGTTTCAACAGTTCGCGTTGTTAATGCCTGTCGCGCCTTCTCTGCTGGGCTGGACTTTCGGGTTTCTTTTCGGCTTTGGGATCATCTCAGGCTTTTCGCGCAACCAAAGACGCGCGATCGCACAGGTTTTTTCATCTCATCTGTCCGAAGAGTTGTCAGCTGAGATCTGGAAGCAGCGCAAAAATCTAATGTCGGGTGGAAAGCCCCGATCTCGACAGCTGTATGTTACGGCGCTGCTTGCGGATATTGAAGGGTCGACCCTCGCCGGGAATGCGATGGATGCAGACGAGTTTATGACGTGGATCGCGCGAATTCTTGATCGGCTGGGTGAAATCGCTCGCGCGCATGGTGGGTTTGTCGAGAAATATACAGGAGACGGCATACTGGTTGTGTTTGGCGCGCCAATTCCAAGCGAAACACACGAGCAAAGGCAATCGGACGCGCAGGCCGGACTACGTTGTGCCAACGCCATGCGCGAAGCCGTGGCATCACTTAATAACACTTTTCGAAATCAACGTGCATACAAGCTACGGATAGCGCTGAACAGTGGAGAAGCAATCGGTGGCACACTGGGTGTCAGCGGATCCATGCATTATAACGTCATCGGTGATACAATAAATGTCGCTGCACGCCTGGAAAGCTGGATCAAGACCCTAGCACCGGATGCCGATGGGTTTCGTCCTATTTATATGACCATGGCGACGGCAAAAACTGTGGACGCTGAACGACGATGGCCAGTGGCTGCGAGTTTCATTCACGATGATGGCGAGACAGAAATTCAAGTGGTTGAACTCAACAGGCGCGTACCCGAGTAGCTGCGAATACTTCGTGTTGTGAGTTTCAACGTTTTGTTATCGTCACATCCATGAAAAAGGCTTTGTCGAACTGGCCTTGGTTGGAGTGGAGGGTTTGCCCCTTGGAAAAGTCTGCAGGAATTCTCTGAGTAATTGAGAAGGGGACAACTCTTACTTTACCAAACAGGTACCCTGTATTTCCCGAAATACGCAACCGCCCCTTTTCTGATAACGATGCGCGAAATCGTTTTGGTCGATTTTCACCACCTTCCGTCAGATCCTGAGCGCTGATCATCTGAAACCCGGCGGACGACTTCCGGTACACCATCTGCAACACTATTTTGGGCCGATCCTTAGCAAGCTCCGGGTCATTGTAGTTTGGATTGGGTCGTCTTCTGACCACGATTGAGTAATCCCCATGGTAGCTGTTTGCTACTGCGCCGGTTTGGGTCGTCTTCGGCAAGGCAGCAAGCGTTTCGCCGCTCGTTTGTTCCTCGCTGTGCGCCGAGGGTGGCGGCTTTGCGACGTTCTTTAACACAGCAAGGCTTTGCGCTGTCAGATACCCCGTTCTGGTCGAACCGCTTTTGCTCTGAAATTGCTTTAGTGCCGCACGAGAGCGCGTACCGAATATCCCATCAACAGGCCCGGCTGAATACCCTAGGAAATTCAGACCACGTTGAATGTTGCGATAGTCGTTTTGGCTGAGATTAAGATCCTTTTCTGCCACAAGGGCTGGATCTGGTTGTTGCCCCGCGACGTTCTCCTGGTTCGTCGTGTTGATCGGGCTTTGGGACGCGGCAGCAGACTCTGTAGGCACGCTGGCGTTGTTCTTAATCGGTTGTGAACGGCTGAGCACATCGGCTACGTCAGCCGCATATTGACCAGCGCGTGTATTTGGATAGAGCTGCGCGATCATCTTCAAAGCGCCCAACTTGACCGTTTGATCATCCAACTTTAACGCTTCGCGCAGAACGCGTTGGGCAGATTTTTCACGCTCATCTTCAGGCGAGGACTCGGCAACAGGCGCAGGCGTTTCTTTTAAAATGGAAGGTACCTTGGCCGCTGCAGGGACAAGGAATATATCCCGCCCTGGCAATGAGCCATAAGTGAAGGGCTCTTGGTACCCATCGGTAAGTTTAAAGACTGAATCCCGGACTTTGCGAAACAATTTCCCAAGTTCCAGCCCGGGAACCTCAATATGTTCAAGCAGCGCTTCGGCATATGGGCTGTTGCGACCTTTTCCATCCAAAGCCAAAGTTCCACCGCGTGCAGAATAGCCGACCAGAACACCTCCGGGGTCAATACTGCTCAATCCGCGCCCGATCGACCGCGTCGCGGTTGTGCGCTCCATATCAGAAAGGAACGGATTGTTTCGGCAGGCGTCAATAAGAACAAGTTTGAGACCTTTCGCCGTCGATACCGAATTTAGTACCGAGTCCAGCCGTATAGCCTCGAATTCCACATCCTTGTCGCTTTTGAGTTCCGCGTTGGTGGGAATCAGGTAATTAGTGTTGTCTATTTCGATGCCATGACCCGCAAAATAGACCAATACCACGTCGGCCGTCGCAGCCTTGTCGGAAAAATCCCGAAGGGCCAGCCGCATTTGGGGATAGTCGAGATCGTATAATTCGGTCACATTAAAACTTATCCGACCAAGCGCTGCTGCTATATCCCGGGCGTCATTTGCCGAGTTCGGAATATTCGAAACGTACTCATACTGCGAATTTCCTATGACAAGCGCCGTACGTCTGACATCAGATACGTCCGCCAGTACAATAGCAGGTCCGAACATCACAATAGCGATGAGGCTAGACCTAAGCCGCAAAAAACCTAGAAAAACAAGGTGTACTAGCATAATAACTTCGTCCACGAAAGCCGCAGTTACTTTAACATAATCCACATCGAATCGCGATAAGGCTACAAAGAATTTGCCAGGTGTGCCGCCAACTTTTTCGTATGAACCGCGCTAAAACTTCCCGTTTCATCAAACGAAGGATCAGGCCTACGCTGGGATTCAAGTCGTTCACTTCAGCAGCATCTGCCTTGGCTGGTATCGAACTGGTCAACATGATCCGCAAAGGTCAGTTCACGCCTGGACTCTCTCCATTTCAACAGTTTGCCAGATTGGCTGGATAATCGGCTCGTCAGCACTGACAATGCTAATCTCATTTAAGTTTGCGACACGTGTAGACGCCCAAAACACAAGAGGTAATTTTGACCGGTAATTGCATCGGTTCGGGTACTGACATGTGTTCGGCCTGTTGCGCGGCGTTTGCACATGCCGCTGGCCCCTATGGTGTTAGCGGATCCGGTCCAATTCAGAACCACGTGCTCAAAGCACTCTGTCGCAAGCTGGTTTTTCCGACCCGGTCTCACGATCCTTATGCCATACCGTCCATTGTCCTCTTCCGTTTCCGCCGCCTCGCGGCCACAGACGCCTTACGCGTTGGCAGCCGGAGCCCGGTAGACTTCCCCTGTGTTCATCAAGGCCCAAACGATCCTCGCCATCATGTTCGCAAGGGCCACGCGAACCAGCAGTGGCGGCTTGCGTTCGATCATGCGGGCAAGCCAGGGATCGGTTTCCGTTCTCTTACGTGAACGCCACATAACAACGCTGTTGCGAAGTTTCCTGCAGTTCGGAGAAATGCATCTGACCTGATGAGTTAAGCGGCCAGTTCTTTGAATTGTTGAAAGGGACAGAGTCCAGGTGTGAATTGGTCTTTGCGGATCATGTGCGCGACTTCGATGCCTGCGAGAGTGGCTGAAGCCGAAGCAAAGGACTTGAAGCAGAGCATCGGACGGGTTCGTCTTTTGATGAAGCGGTGATCCTGTTCCACAATGTTGTTCAAATACTTCCGCCTGACTATCTCAATTGGTATCGGACATCCAAAGCCCTTTAGCATCTTGTTTATGGCCTTGATGCCCGCTGCGTTGGTTCCACTTTTGTCGATGACGATCTTGCTCGGGACTCCATTTGAAGACAGCGCTTTGGCAAAGAACCTGGCTGCCGCTGGAGGGTTCCTCCGCTCACACAGCATAAAATCAAGGGTCTTGCCGTGCTTGTCGACAGCTCGATAGAGGTAAACCCACGCGCCTTTAACTTTGATGTAGGTTCTTTAATTGAGCAGCAGCTCTCGGTGACTTTATTCCAGTATCGACCACCTGCAAGGTTCTTTCCGAAGTCATTCTGTTGGAGCTCCATCTCGGCGTTCAAGGCATCAACCCCCAAAGGTCTCATGCGCGGTCTGGTTAAATAGCCGCATGTAGATCTCACGGGTTCGGTCGACAGCCTGCCGTGTTGGTCGGTACGGCAACTCGTGTTCGGTTTATCCGCTGTTACGCTGATTATGCCTCCTTCATTTGAAAGGTTGATCCGTTTGTCCAGATGGCGTGCATAAGGACCGCAAGTTTTCTGGCTAAGGCGACAACCGCCTTCTTGTGACTGGTACGGGCTTTGAGAGCCCGAGCCCATCTCTGTAATTCAGATCCTTTGCCCGGTTTTACTCGGTTCAGTAAACTGCTGGCCGCTTCATAGAGCGTAGAACGCAGCATAGGATCGCCCCGTTTCGATATTCGCCCCCCATAGTCGATGTCCCCCGATTGGTAGCGCCGGGAAGTCAGCCCGAGATAGGCTCCGACCGATCTGGATTTCACAAACCGATGCGGGTTGTCGATTGTTGCCACAAAGGTCACAACGCTCACCGGGCCAACGCCAGGGATCGTCATCAAACGTTGCAGACTTCATCGTTTTTCGCATGGCGCGCCATTTCTTTACTCAGAGCTGCCGCTTGCCGCAGCGCGGTTGTGCGCAAGTCGAGCAAAGGCAGGATGATCTTGGATAAGATTGGCCGATCTTTCAGGATCGCGTGGACCCGTTCCTCGTATGTGTGCAGATGCCTTGGCAACCGCTGCCCGAAACTGGCCAAAAGACCGCGGATTGTGTTTTCGACATTCACGCGGGATTTCAATGCCACTTCCCGAGCTTTCAGCAATGCCCGCCGCTCCTGGGCGAGCCGGCTCTTAACCTCTACCTTCCGATAGAACCCCGTGCGCGCCAGCTCTGCTAACATGGCGGCATCATTGGCATCAGTCTTGTTGTGCATCTGGCTGAGAACAGCATGAGCCTGACGGGCGTCGATGCAAACAATCGGCAATCCCCGATCCGAGAGCTCAGTATAGAGCCAGTTCGCCATTCGACCGGTTTCGAGGACGACGCATTTGAGGGAACCAAGGTGTTTGCGCAGCACTTGGAAAATGACATCCGGTTCGGTGACTTTCTTCGCAGCAAACACCGGATCACCGTTCTCGTCGCATAAACAAATAGACGTCTCAGCTTTCGAAACATCCAATCCGACAAAACACTGTTCCATTTTACTCTCCTGTCTTTGTTCCGATGCCATCATGCACCGGCCAAGAGAGCTGCTGGTCAATTACTCAGAGTCTCGTCCATGCGCCAAGAGTTCGGCGTTGGGCGTTTCTTCAATTGCGATCTTACTGCGATCATCGGTGAATACCTCACGACCCACCTGATGAGAGCGGCATGGTCCACCTGAACGCCGCGTTCCGCCAGGATTTCTTCTAAGTCCCGATACGACACCGTGTAACGCAGGTAGAAGTACACAGCGTACAAAACTGCATCCTTGAGAAATGACAGCCGTTCAATGAGATCATGCTCAAACAACCTGTTCAAAACTATCCGACGAGTACAAACCGAGGATCACGCACGCGCGTCAACCAGACCCCAGAGGTTGCGACACATCTTTTTTGGGTGCCAAGCCAGAGCTGTTGGCATATATTGTAGTTTATGCAAGTCGCTAACACTACATATGCCTCAAATCACAACCGACTGATCTTCGACTGTAAACATCGCAACGATGCTTGTGCACTAGGTAAGTTTGACGTTCGGCGGGTCGGCGGGGTAAGCGCGACGCTCCCGGCGCCGCCTGTTTTCGACAGAACGGAGATACATGCCTAAGCAGATTATGTCCATAATCGATATGTTGAGAAACTTTATACTTGGCTTGACAGCAAGCTTTGATATGCCGGTTACCCCGTTCACGCCATGGCCCGCGCCCTCCGGTTCAGCTTGGACAGTGGATTTACCCGACAATGTCACTCAAGGCCCCTACCCTTTGCGCGGCAAAACAAAAAAGGCGCCGAAACCTTTCCGACGCCTTCACCTGACTTGCTAGTTCGTGATCTTACCCGTGGGTAAGATCATCTTCCTCGGGAAGCGCATCGAGCAGCGCGGCAATTGCTGCCTCCAGTTTGCTTCGATCAACGCGGGTAAAATCCAGATCATACCGCACCTCGATCCTTCCACTAGAAGCAGCACATTTCGCGATCCCTGCCCTGCCCGAAACCTGAAAAGTTGTTTTCGCGCGGCGTGGTTTACCTGCACTGGCGGCCTCCGTCTTCTTCGAGGACACAGCTTCTGGCTCACCTAGAAATGACCTCAGAATTGCGACTTCACGCGCGCCATCCCGATCAGGCTCACTCTTCAGTGCCTCGCTTACCTGGCGAACCAGACCTGGCGTCGCGTCAAATTTGCGCTTTAGCTCAACACCCACGTTTCGCGGAATGTCGTTCGGGTGGGTCAGAACTTTGTCCAACATCAGCAGCAAACTGGCAAAAGACCGGATATAGCTGCGCTTTGTGTAGCTGGCAGATTTGAACAGCGTGGACACCGCCTTGTCGACATCGGGACAGTCATTCGCAGGGTCTTCGGAATATGCACGGGCGAGGGCACCCATTTCCGCAAATGAGATATCCTTTCGGATCAGGTTCTCGTCGACCATACGCCGATAACTGTTGTCCAGATCACCCGCATCAGAAATCCCCGCTGGAATTCTGGCGTAGGTTTCATCACCGGTCTCATCGTACAAGGCTCGATAGGCAGACAAACGGCGCATACCCTGGATCAATTCATACAGCCCGTCCGACCTGCGCTCCAGGCGGATCGGGTTGGACAAGCCGACCTCCCTAATAGAGTCCTTAAGTTCATCCAGTTCTGGATCGGGACCGGGTTTGCGATCTCGTGTCAGCTTTTCCGTTACAACGTCGTTTAGCACCACTCGTTCTGTCACCAAACCTTCGGCTCTCAGCCGAACCAGTTCGTGTGCAAGACGATCGTTTTCTGCGCGAATGGATTGTTCCGTCGATTGCTGATCACGCAAAGCGTCGGCATTTTCCGAAATTGCAGCGGCCATTGGGCCACGTCGTTTTTCGAAAACTTTATCCGGCACCTTACCAACAGGAATGTCATCCATAGCCGGTAGATCAATATCGAACATTCTCCGCTTGCGGCTCATGCGTCATCCTCCACCTTGTCCCAGGCCGATAGCATTACGCCCCGGAATTCCTCATACACATTGTCGAAAGTTGAGCGGGCGCGCCGCCAGGTTTCGCGGGTCATTTCGCGGTAATCCATTTCGTAGACCGAGCTCAGAAAACGTCCAGACTGCTCCACCGCACGGGTCATTTCCACCGGGTGCTGTGCGACGTGCTCGCCAAATACCTTCTTAAAGGCATCAAACATCGCCAGATGCAGCGCATTGCCCGGTTCATACCGCGTCAACAGGAACCGCAACTCACAGAAGGTTTTGGGCAACCCAATCTTACCCGTGGGTAAGGTCTTGTCGAACCCATAAGCCAGGTCTTCCAACGCTTCTGCCAATTGGCCGATGAACGATGTGGTCGAGTCATATTCCCAATAGCCAGGGCCCGAAGGGATATAAAGCATGTCTGCGGCAAAGACCGCGTTCATAGACTGGTACCCGATTGCGGGCGGACAATCGAACAGGATAAGGTCATAGGCGTCATCCGGAATCTGATCCAGATACCGGGACACCGCCGCAAAGAAGGACCATTCGGGATTCAGGTGCCGGTACTGGGCCGACGCAAATTCAACAAAGGCTGCGTTCGCACAGGAAGGTATCGCATCGATCGTCGACCAGGAGGTCTTCTTGATGAAATCAGCAATTCGCAGATCGCCCAGGCCCATATCTGTTATCGCGGGCGGCAACTCCCGGCGGGGCAGGGCGGTTCCCGATTCTGCAGCGGCGGGGCGGTTATTCATGCGTTCTGTTTCACGAATGAGGTCACGCGCCATGATCCCCCAGACCGTATAATCTTCGGCCACATCCGTCAGCCCCATCGAATGGCTTAGTGTTGCCTGAGGGTCGAAATCCACCACAAGGACCCGATACCCATCCAGGGCGGCTGCATGGGCAAGATGCAGCGCCACGGTCGACTTTCCCGCGCCACCCTTGAAGTTTGCGACAGCCGCACGAATGGCGCGCTTGCCTTCAGGGCGAGGGGGCATCAGTGACTTGCGATTAATCTTGAGCCGTCGCCGAAGTTCGTTCACCTCTTCCAGGCTGAACCAGCGCTGACGCCCGTCGGGCTCAACTTCTCCACCAGGTAGGGAAGGATCGGCTGCAAGCTTTCCGCGAAAGGTTGACTGATTCACCCGGAAGATCAGTTCGGACACTTCCCAGCTGGAAAACCGGCGGAGCGTTTTCTCCATCTCAGGGCTAAAGGTCTGCTGGCGAATCCACCCCTGCAACTTGAGGGACTGATTGCGCAATGCGTTCAGGTCTTCGTGCGTGTACATGCCTCGGGTCTCTTAGTTTGGAACGTAAATTTCTGCTCGTTTCTTATTTACGCTTGATTTGCACTTTAAGCAAAAGAAATTATGATGAGAGTACGATCTTACCCACGGGTAAGAAAACAAGGCGCAAAAACACCCGAAGCGATTCGACCGCCCCAGGTGGAACAAAACGATCAAGACAGCCCTATCCAGCCAGTATTTAGGGGGACGGACCGAAGGAAATAACCACATATAGGGGGACACAAAGACCCAATAAGGGGACACACAGAATGACCCCCATCACCAATATTTCACCAAATTTCTTTTCGTTTTTTGAGTTTGATCTGCGCAAGATCACGCGATGTTCCAGTCTTGGCTTGACAGAATCGAAGCTTTGGACGCTAATTAGGCCAAGATGACGAAAAGCGTTGGCAAACGGCGCGAGATTGGCGGGACACACCCGCCAGAGGCAGACTGAGCGGTGAGAACGGATATGCAGCTTGCGAAACCGGTCGGGCGAAATGCGCCGGCTTTGAAATATGATATACTATCTGCTCTGACCGTTCATGCGCTGTCAGGCGACAAGCACCGACAACGAAGTATTTTGCGTATCATTGCGTTGATTACGACCCGGTATAACTGGCGCAACAACGAATTATCCATTGGGCGGGAAGAAATTTCGCGCCTGTGGGCAGTGAACGAAAGAACCGTAAAGCGCGAAATGTCCAGATTTCGCACATTAGGTTGGGTAACGGTAAAACGGCCCTCAGCGCGGGGTCGTGTAGCCGTGTACGAGATCGATCTGAAACAAATCCTGATTGACACCGAAGAGGTGTGGTCTGTTATCGGATCGGACTTTCAAGCCCGGATGACTGACGTGCCGGAACCCGAAACGAATGTCGTACCCTTTGCAACCAAACCCAGTGCCCCTGACAGCCCAGCTGGGGATGTGTGGTCGCAGGTACAGGCGATTCTACACGGTCGCGATCCGGAACTGTGGGCAAGCTGGTTTCAACATCTGTCCGAAGCTGAAAGGGCAGGGGGGCGTGTTGTCCTTATCGCACCGTCACGATTCATGGCCGATTATATTTCGCAGAAGTGGTCGGCGCGACTTCTGGCCGCCTACAGCCATATTGATCCCAGCATCAGGACGGTTCGCGTGGACGCAGCTGAGTAACTGTCTTCGGCCTTGTTGCCCAATTGTCGAACGTACGTGATCTCATGTTCGGTCCCATCGAGTAGTTTCCGAACAGTCTTCAAGAAGATCAGCAAAGGTCAATTCACGCCCATATTCCGTCTTTTTCAGCAGTTCAGCCAACTGGCTGGACAATCGTCCCTCCAGCTTCATGTATGCAGATCTCAGAGAAGTTTGCGAAAGAACCTAACTCGACGGTATTGCCAAGTTGTTCACGTTGAATGATCCAGCTATGTCGCGCCAATGAACATCCCAACGATCATGCCACTCCTGAAAAGTTTTCGCTTTTCTCGTGAGATCATTGCCTACGCGGTCTGGGCTTACCATCGCTTTGGGTTGAGCACAGCTGACGTTGAGGATCTGTTGGCTGCTCGGGCCGGTTGCCAAGTTTGGCGAACCCAGGGTCGTCATCACCGACAAATTGCGCAGCTATATCAAGCCGATCAAAATACTTGCACCAGAGGTTGACCATCATGCCCACAAAGGTCTGAATAACGCCATCGAAGTGTCGCACCGACCAACCCGCAAACGAGAAAAGATCATGGGCCGGTTCAAGTCTGACCTAAAGGCTCAGAGATTTCTGTCTGCGCATGACAAAATCAACCTGGTCTTCCGCCCCAGCCGCTATCAACTCACCGCAAACTCTTACCGCCACGCTCGTTCCGACGCGTTCAACCTCTGGGACGAGTACACTGCGGAAATGACCGCTTGATCCTGTCTTCGCCAATACCTCACATGCTCAGGTCATCAACTTGGCAATACCTGTCATTCTGCTCGGCTTCCTGTTTTAGTAGGCGCTAACTTTTCATTAGACCACTATGCAACCACTGACTTTCTCAAAACCAGAAAGGTCATCATCCCAATCGGTGGTAGGGCTCTTTGCTCTTCGACAGTTAGCGCTTGCTCTTGTAATACCGTGTCGATTTCGAAGTCAGAGTGCCAACCGATTGTGTTAGCAATTGGCGCAAACGCGCGTTCCAAGGTTGCCAGCAGACCTCGCTCTCGTTTGAAATGGTTCGTAATCACCACACTGCCGCCGGGTTTACAGACCCTCACAATTTCCGCCATTACCTTTTCCGGTTCTGGAACGACGGACAGCACATGCATCGCTGCAACCGTATCGAAATGGTTGTCTGGGAAATCAAGCGCGCGGGCATCCATTTGCCTTAGCTCCGCAACGTGGCTCAGGGATAAATCTCTTACCTTGCCGCGTGCTTTTTGCAGCATGTCCTCGCTGAAGTCGATTCCGGTCACCTGAGTCCTGGGTCCGTAATGTTCCAGTGACAGCCCGGTGCCCACGCCAACCTCCAGAACCTTGCCAGAACGTCTGTTGATATAGTCAACCGCATGCTGCCGCCCGACATTGGTGACGGCCCCAAACGTCTTGTCATAGACGGGTGCCCAGCGAGCGTAAGAGGTTTGAACGGCTTTGATGTCCATATCGTATCCTTAACGGTTAGAACGTGCTTCCCTGTCAATCCACGCCCAGGCGACCATTCCCACATATCCGACACAAAGCGCGATCAGCGTGGCCCAGGCAAAGGTCAGCAGCGCGGCGCCAACAACAGCGACACCGATGAGAAAAAACTTCGCGTTCTCGCGTGAAATCCGCGTGGTTTTAAAAGACCAGGTCGGTATGCGACTGATAAGCAAAAGACCAATGATCACGATGAAGAGGCAAATCAATATACTGGGCAGCGCGGGCGCATCCGCGAAAGCGAAGGACAGATACATTGGCAACATGACCAGCAGCGCCCCTGCAGGGGCTGGAACCCCCTCGAAATAAGCGCTGTCATGTTCGCAGGTCTCGGACTTGCTGCCCACATTGAACCGAGCAAGGCGCATAACGCAGCACACCGCAAAAAACAGCACGGCGAGCCATGCAGCACTGGGTACATCCTGCAAAGCCCAGAAATAGAGAACAAGCGGCGGGGCAACGCCGAAGTTCAAGAAATCCGCGAGCGAATCCAGTTCTGCCCCGATTTTGCTGTCACTGCTGAGCAAGCGCGCAATGCGCCCATCCAACCCATCCAGCACACAAGCGGCTATAATCAACTGCACCGCAAGCTCGTAGTTTCCCTGAACGCCAAATCTGATTGCCGACAGGCCCGCGCAAATGGCTGTTATTGTCAGTGCATTGGGCAGCAAATGAATCAGCGCAAACCCGGTCTCTTCCTGTTCGGATGGTTCTGTCACTGATCCAGCCACCTACTTTTCATTGGGTGTGTGCAAACTGGCAAGGATGGTTTCGCCGGCAATCATCGTTTGCCCGACACGCACCTGCGGCTCCACGCCATCTGGAAGATAAACATCCAGCCGGGATCCGAAACGGATCAATCCAAATCGCTCTCCGGTTTGAAGCGCGTTGCCAGATTTCACAAAGCAGACGATCCGTCTGGCCACTAGGCCGGCAATCTGGACCACGGCCAGGTCCTGACCATTCCTCATTCGAATACGCAGGCTGTTGCGCTCGTTATCGGCACTGGCCTTATCTAGGGATGCGTTGAAAAACTTGCCGGGGCGGTAGGCAACGGCGGTGATCTCACCTTCAATGGGCGCGCGGTTCACATGGCAATTAAAGACGCTCATGAATACACTGACACGAGTGAGGGGCGTGTTTGGCATCCCAAGCTCACTCGGCGGCACTGCCGCTTCGATTAGCGATACCACCCCATCCGCCGGGCTGACAATCAGGCCTTCCCCTGTCGGTGATACGCGTTCGGGGTCGCGAAAAAAATAGTAGCACCAGATCGTAAGGCCGACGCCAATCCAGCCCAGAATGTCGGACAGGAGAAACAGACCGACCGTGATGGCGGCAAAGATCGCGACAAACCGAATGCCTTCAGGGTGCATCGGTTTGATGAACGTATCGCGCATGCGCATCGCAAGCTTTCCCTAGGTCAATTGATGGCACTTTCATAAGTGGATTGCTGGGGAACGCAAGTGTAGCGGGTGCAGACGATTCATTATTTCAGATATCTGATCCAAAGGGCTTGATCGTCTGAATCTCCGCGCACTTCGGTAACTTCAGCTGGGTTGAGGCCAAATTCCGCAACCAAGTCTTCGACCTGACCCGATTGGAAGCTATCGAGGCTTCGTACAAGTCCGCCTTCTTCAAATGCGATCAATTCGTGAGATCTGCCGGACCACCGGACGATCCCGCCACAGAGCGTTCTAAGTTCCATATCGACCAGTTCTGCCACCGGGTCGGCAAAGAAATCGCTCCATTTGAGAAATCCTGTACGGTTCTGAAGGTGTAGAGGCCCCCGCTGGCCTCGGTGTGCCATTGTGGGTTTGCAAACAACCTGAATGGAGGCCTGCGCCAGTGCTTAGAAAGGCTGATCAGCATGTTGAACCAACTGGAGGGTCAGATCAAAGAACTGGATGCCGAGATTGCCTGCCGCGCGCGGTCAAATGAAACGGCACGCCGCCTTATGACGGTGCCTGGAATTGGTCCGCTCATCGCAACTGCGCTGGTGGCCCTCGCCCCGCCGCCGGAAACGTTCCCGCGAGGGCGCGACTTCGCCGCCTGGCTCGGGCTGGTTCCAAGACGGCATTCAACGGATCTGTTGCAAACATTTGGCTGTTGACGAGGTCAGATGCTGCGGGTGAATGACTTTCGGTATAATCAGTCGAAAGTTGGTTCATGATTTCTTTCAAAGGCGCGCAATATCCGAAGGACGTGATCCTGTTCGCGGTGTTTTTTTGTGTCCGATTCGGTGTGTCATACCGGGATCTGGAAGAAATCATGGCCGAGCGCGTTGTTTTAGTGGACCACGCCACGCTAAACCGATGGGTAACACGGTATTCTGGTGCGATCGCTGAGGCAGCACGTCGCCGCAAAGGACCTTGTGATCGTTCGTGGAGAATGGACGAAACTTACATCAAGGTGAAAGGCGCGTGGGTTTACCTCTATCGAGCTGTCGACAAGCACGGCAAGACCCTTGATTTTATGCTGTCTGAGCGGAGGAACCCTCCAGCGGCAGCCAGGTTCTTTGCCAAAGCGCTGTCTTCAAATGGAGTCGCGAGCAAGATCGTCATCGACAAAAGCGGAAACAACGCAGCGGGCATTCGAGAGGTGAACAAAATCTTTAATCGGTTTGGTTGCCTCGACAAAATTCAAACAGTCAGGTCAAGTATTTGAATAACCTGATCGAGCAGGATCACCGGTTTATCAAGCGTCGCGTGCGGCACATGTGCGGGTTCAAATCGTTCGGGTCCGCATCGGCTAGTCTGGACGGCATCGAGGTCGCAAACATGATCCGAAAGCAGCTGTTCCCCAACGCTACGACGTCGGGATTTCAGCTATTTGCAGAGATCGCAGGAAAGGTGTGTCCGGTTATTCGCTACTCTGGCCATTCCAAAAGTTTGCAACAGATCCAATTACATGCGCCCGGTGAGTATCTTGGCCAGATCGGGTTCAACCTTTTGGGTTTTTTCCAGATCCAGGCTGTTTTTAACGTGAAAAAGGTGGTGTTGGATGCTGTCTACCGCAGCTTGCGGGTCACCACTCGCGATCGCATTGATGATCGACGCGTGCTCATCATCGGGGCAAGATGAGTCCTTGTTGGTTCCGAACAGCGCCACGATCAGAGAAGACCGGGTCACCAGTTCCCTGACGACGCGAGTGAGTACTGCGTTGTTGTGGCATTTAGCTAACTCGACATGAAATTCACCAGAGAGCCTGATAATTTCTGTTTGGTCGTTCCTTGCCCTAGCCTCATCTTCTTTTTTGATATGAAGCCGCAACGCTTTGACCCCCGCGTTGCTAATTTCTCGCGTCAAATCCCGAACGATACCGGTTTCGATCATCAAGCGGGCCTCAAACACGTCTCGGGCTTCTTCGGGGCTTGGGCAAGCAATGAAGGCACCGCGGTTGGAATGAAGTTCAACAATGCCTTGGCTGCTCAATAACAACAATGCGCGGCGGACGCGCATTCGACCAACGCCAAAGGTCTCACATAAGGTTTGTTCGCTCAATTTGGTTCGTGGCGCCAGCTTTTGTTCCATTACCGCGGAATAAATTCGATCAACGATCAATTGCTCATCCGGATCAGATTGGACGGTGTCGAGTATTTGTTGTGCGTCTGTCATCTGGTTTCAATTCGACTGGAATTCTTGTGCGTTTTCTTAGACGCACGGCTTCTGACTGACAATATATTGAGTATTTGTTCACAATATCAACACTGTCATTCATTAAAAAATGTTGACATAGATTGTTAACAATGTTGAGCTTGGCAGCATCACCGGGATTCGACCTGTGACTCAATGACCTTTGCAAGCGCCCGAAAGAGGCGCCCAAACCTCAATAGGGAGGAAAAAATGAAACGCAGAAATCTGATGAAATCATCGGCGGCCCTGGCGCTGGCCATATCCGTTCTGGGCTCCACCGCCTGGGCGGAAAACCCGGTTCTCAAGATTGGCTTTGTTGGTGTGACTTCAGGTCCGGCAGCGGCCTGGGGCATCTCGAACCAGCGCTCGATGGAAGCACGCGCTGACTGGATCAATGAATCCGGCGGCTACAAGATCGGTGATACCACTTACGATATCGAAATCGTCTCGTTCGATGACCAGAAAGACCCCAAGCGCGCAATCGCGGGCATGGAGAAGATGGCACAGGAAGGCATCCACTATGTGGTTGGTCCGAATGTGGATGACGGCGCTGCCGCCGTGCGCCCTGTGGCCGAGGCTCAAGGGATCATGTATTTCCCATATGCCTTCCCGAAAGAGCTTTATACCGCTCCGGCGTCCAATGCGGTTTTGGGCATGGTTGCGAACTATCAATCCGGCCCGGCGATTTACGAATACCTGCGCGACGAAAAAGGCGTAAAGAGCGTGGCCTTTGTTGCTGCCAACGAGTCTGATCCGCTGAGCCAGCGGGATGGAGGGATCGCAGCGGCCAATGCGTTGGGTCTTGAAGTTGTGTCTGACAACGTGACGTATCAGGTGGACACGACAGATTTTACCCCGGTTCTGACGCCTGTAATGCGCACGCAGCCTGATTTGCTGGTTCTGTCCGGCGTCTCGCCGGCCAATGCACCTCAGTTGATCCGGTCTGCGCGCGAACTGGGGTATCAGGGCATCATCTCGACCGAAACCGCGCAGGATGCGACGGTTCTGCGCGAAGGTGCGGGCGATCTGGCCAACGGGTTCATCTCGGTCGGCGGTGCATCGACGCCTGAAATCGCATCGGACGACATGAAGGAATTCGTCAAGCGTTACACTGATATGTTCGGCGAATATAACGATGAATCGAATACCAAGGTCTATGCGCTGGAGTATATTCTGGCGACCTTGAACGCCAACCCGGCGGGCATTGACGACGTCAAGGCGTTCCAGACCACGATGGACACGTTCGAAGCACCGAACCCTTTCATGAAGGGCGACGCCGTGATGCGGTACGTCGGAACAACCTCCTTCGGACAAAAGCGTCAGATTGCGGTCCCGCTGGTAGTGAATGTTTACCAGGACGGAGAGTTTGAAACACTCTTTGTCGCTGAAGTCGACTGAGGCAGAACTCCCCAAGACAAGGCGAAAGCCTAACGAGCCACTCAAACTCCCGGGCTGATGATCGGCCCGGGAAACCCGAACCTAACGCGGGACTATCATGGAACAGATACTAGCAAACGGCATCTATCTGGGCGCGCAATATGCGATGATCGCCTTGGGTCTGACGCTGATCTTTGCCCTGATGAACGTACTGAATTTTGCTCACGGACAGATGTACGTTCTCGGCGGCTTTGTGACCTACACCTTCTACGGACAACTTGGCTGGCCTTTCATCCTTGCGCTGCTGGCGTCCTGTATCACTCTGGCCGTGCTCGGCGCACTGATAGAACGGTTTCTGTTCGCCCCAGTCATACGACGGTCATCGCGCGAAGAAAGCACAATGCTGTTGGCGGCGGGATTGGCGTTTCTGTTTGACGCGGTCATCCTGCTGGTCTTTGGAGAAAAACAGCGCGGTGTGCCCAAGATCGTCAACGGGGTTTTCAACTGGGATTTCAAGTTGATCATGCCATATGACCGTATTTTGATCTGCGTGCTGGCTATTTTGTCGATCGTCACTTTCATCCTGTTTATGCAGTATTCCAAAACCGGCCGCGCCCTGCGTGCGCTGGCGCAGGACAGAACCGCTGCCCAACTGATGGGAGTCAATGTTGCTCGCTACTCCATGATTGGATTTGCATTGGGCGCAATGCTGGCTGGTCTGGTCGGCGGTCTGCTCGTGACTATTACCGGCGTCAATCTGGGTATGGGCGGACCGACCTCAATCAAGGCTTTCATGATGGTCATGATCGGCGGCGCAGGTGTGATTTCCGGCGCAATCGCAGGCGGCATCATCCTTGGCTTCATGGAAGCCATCGGTTTAGCGGTGCTCTCGCAATATGGCGATATCACCTATCTGCTGATCTTCGTCTCGCTGATGATTTTCTTGGCCATCCGCCCGCAGGGCCTGATGGGCAAACCGTGGGGATAACGCAGTGCCAAAATTTTCAATGATCCAATGGGCCGGTGTGGCGGTCTTCCTGCTGGCCATCTTCATCGCGGTTCCCGGCTTTGTCGCCGCCTCCGGACGGTCTGACCTGTACTACACGCTGACCTCGGTAGCGCTGCTGTCGATCGCCAGTGCCGGTGTCTGGCTGACCTTCTATATCGGCCGCATTAACATAGGGCAGGGCGCCTTTGCCCTGATCGGAGCTTATGTCTCGGCCATTCTGGTGACCAAGGCTGGCATTTCGTTCTGGCTGTCCCTGCCGCTTGCGGGCCTCTTTGCAGCCGGTGTGGCGGTTCTGATCGGTCTGCCGATCCTGCGGCTGCGGGGCGTGTATTTTGCAATGATCTCGCTGGTGCTGACACAGGTCGTCACCCTGACTGCGCTGGCCCTGCCCGTCACCAATGGTGCCAAGGGCATCACTTCGATCCCGCTTCCGGGTGGGGTGTCGATCCTTGGTATCCCTCTGATACCCGATTTCGGAACGCTGGAGAACCCAAGGCTGGCCTTCTACTACACGGCCTGTGTTCTGATGGTCCTGACCTTTGCCGCCATGTACCGGCTGGTGAATTCGCGCCTTGGCCATCTTTGTCGCTCGATGCAGCAGAATGAGGAACTGGCCAGCTCCATCGGTGTGAACATC
Organism: Ruegeria sp. O6; assembly: GCF_056535045.1. Lineage (NCBI taxonomy): Bacteria > Pseudomonadati > Pseudomonadota > Alphaproteobacteria > Rhodobacterales > Roseobacteraceae > Ruegeria > Ruegeria sp. O6. The sequence goes on from NZ_JBQERM010000008.1 coordinate 158,627, forward strand.
TCGTATATCCGGGTCATCGTCTTTGCCATCTCGTCCTTTCTGGGCGGCATTGGCGGCGCGATGTTCGGATCGATTGCGCAATCGGTTTATCCGTCCAGCTTTCAGGTCGCCGACAGTGTGAACTTCATGCTGAATTGCTTCCTCGGTGGTCTGGGATATGTGTTTGGCCCGATGTTGGGCACGCTGGTCCTGTATTTTGGCTGGGACCTGTTGTTCGAATTGGGTCGCTTCCAACTGCTGGCCTATTCCAGCTTGCTGATCATCCTGATGCTGTTCCTGCCCAACGGGCTGCTTAGCCTGCGTCTGCCCGGCAAGAAAGGAGAGGACAAATGAGCCATCTTCTGGAAGTCCGCCACGTCACCAGGAAATTCGGTGGCCTAACCGCGAACAGCAACATCTCGTTCAACGTCAATGAGAACGAGATCCTGTCGGTGATCGGACCGAACGGTGCGGGTAAAAGCACGCTGTTCAAGATGATTTCGTCCTTTCTGCCGACCACGACCGGAGAGGTGCTGTTCAAGGGTGAGAGGATTTCAAACCTGAAACCGCACGCAGTGGCGCGTAAAGGCGTTGTCCGTACGTTTCAGGAAACGACGATCTTCAAATCCATGACAGTGCGCGAAAGCATCATCGTCGCGCAGCACTTACGGGCCCGTGCCTCGCTGGCCGGGTATTTCTGGGGCACAAAAACGGCGCATGAGGATGTCGACAGTTTCGGGCAATATGCCGACGATCTGATCGATTTCCTCGGAATGACCGAGATCGCCAACGAACAGGCCTCAAACCTGCCACAGGGAAACCTGCGGGCGTTGGGGATCGCGATTGGTCTGGCAACAGATCCCAAGGTGTTGCTGCTGGATGAACCCTTCGCCGGGATGAACCATGACGAGACCATGAAAATGGTCAATCTGGTGCGCAAGGTGCGGGATGACCGGGGGGTGACCGTTCTACTGGTAGAACATGACATGCCTGCGGTGATGAATATCTCGGACCGGATCGTCGTGCTGAACTTCGGTGAGATGATCGCCGAGGGCACACCGGTAGAAATCCAGAACAACGAAAAAGTTATCGAAGCCTATCTGGGCAGCGCCGACGACGAGATTGGGATCTGAGCCATGACCAAGATGTTAGATTTCAAGGACGTCGAGCTCTACTACGATCACGTCTATGCCCTTAAAGGGGTATCAATTGATCTTGAGCAAGGCGAAACAGTTGCTCTGATCGGCGCCAATGGGGCAGGCAAAAGCTCGATCCTGCGGGCGATTACCGGGCTGGCGAAAATCAAATCCGGATCGGTGGCGTTTGAAGGTGAAGATATCGCCGGAACCAACCCGGCCGAGATTGTCTCGAAAGGCATCGCAATGGTTCCAGAAGGGCGGCGCGTCTTCCCGTACATGTCGGTAAAAGACAATCTTCTGATGGGGGCGTTTACCCGCTCAGACAAAGCGGATGTTCAACGCACTCTGGATTCGGTTCTGGAACGGTTTCCGCGACTGAAAGAGCGCTACAGCCAGTCGGCAGGAACCTTGTCGGGTGGCGAGCAGCAGATGATGGTGATCGGGCGCGCTCTGATGGCTAAGCCACGCCTGCTGTTGCTGGATGAGCCGTCGTTGGGAATTGCGCCCAAACTGGTGCAGGACATTGCGCGGTCTATTGTGGCTATCAACCGGGACGAAGGTGTGTCTGTACTGCTGGTGGAACAGAACTCGCGCATGGCGCTTTCGATTTCGCACCGTGCCTATGCACTAACCACTGGAAATGTGGTGATCTCGGGCAATTCCAAAGAGCTGTTGACCGATCCCCGGATCAAAGCTGCCTATCTGGGCGGAGAAATGTGAGGACGTTGTGAAACTTCTAGTCGTCAATCCCAACACCACCAGTTCCATGACGCGAAAGATAGAAGAGGCAGCGCGGGCGGCTGTGCATCCTGAAACCATGATTATTGCTGCCACTTCGCAAGACGGTCCCGCCAGCATACAGGGCTATCTGGATGTCTCTACTTGTGTTCCGGGCTTGTTGGATGTGGTCAAGCAGCATCCGGATGTGGATGGCATCGTAGTGGCCTGTTTCGATGACACAGGCGTCGACGCTGTACGTTGCATCACCTCGGCTCCGGTCGTTGGTGTTGGTGAGGCCGCCTATCACGCGGCCTCCATGATCAGTCCAAAATTCAGCGTCATTACTACGCTGTCCCGATCTCTGGCTGGGTTGGAAACCAATTTGTTGAAATATGGCCTGGATCGCAGATGCGCCCGCGTTCGGGCATCGGACGTGCCGGTTCTGAAGCTTGAGGAAAATGATCCGGCGACAATAGATAAGATACGGGCTGAAATTCGCGCCGCCATTGACGAGGACAAAGCTGAAGCCATCGTTCTGGGTTGTGCCGGAATGACAGACTTGATGTCACAATTATCCGAGGAGTTTGGTTTACCAGTTGTTGATGGTGTTGCCTGTGCCGTCACCTTTGCCGAAGCCTTGGTCAAATCCAGATTGACGACGTCGAAGCTGTGTTCTTACGCCTAGCCGGGGTCTTCGACTGGCTCTCTACGGCTAACTATTCCACCACTTTTGGGCAAATTCAGAGTTTTTCAACACTATCAGCCGGGCCTCATCGTCAGCTAATACAATCTGCCGCTTTCCGGCTGACCGTATTCCTCGATGAAGTCCGCCATCACAGTGCTCCAAGCCTCATGTCCACAACATCGTCTAAGTGTTCCAGGAGGACCGTCAGCAGATAGTTGTTGCCGAAACGCCATTCGCTGGTCAGATCGCGAAGCCGTTGGTATTCTGCTTCGGACATGCCGAGGATGTGTCGCAAACTCTGGGATCTAGTTGACGCGCATGCTCCCAGGTCTGCTACGAACCCAGGACGAACGTGTCTGGAAACTCAGACCGATGTTCCAGCCACTGTCTTGCCAAGCGTTGGGTCGAACAGTCCTCCCCCTAAGTGCAAGTGCCCCCAGTTCATGATCCCCAACAAGGTTGGCTCTAACGCTCGCCCCCGGTCGGTAAGCATGTAACGATAGCGCACAGGCCTGACCTGATAGGCCTCCCGCTCCACAAGCCCCCACTCCATCAACCGCTTTAGTCGTTGAGACAGAAGGTTTGGGGGCAGGTGTTCCTCACTGTTCTGCAATTCCTGGAATGTATGTTTTCCGTGCCACAACAGGTCTCGCACCACCAGCAGGGTCCATTTGTCACCAAGGATCTCAAGGCTGCGCGCAATCGAGCATCGGGAACGAAACTCATGCTCTGTTTGGGTCATTCCGTCCTCATGTTAGCTGTCAATTTGTTGAACTTAGTGCAGTTACTTAAAAAATGGAAGTTTGACTCGGATTGTGACTTAATTTATGGAAGCCGCTGGTGATGACAGTCCGCGAAAGGCTCCAAAATGACCACCATCGGCAATACCCCACTCATCAAACTGTCCCATCTGACAGGACCCGATCACGCCGACATCTATGTGAAGTGGGAAGGGGCCAACCCAACGGGCAGTATGAAAGACCGCATGGCCTTGTCGATGATCGAAGGGGCCGAACGGCGCGGAGAGTTGAAGCCCGGTGGGCGCGTTGTCGAGTACACTGGTGGCAGCACCGGAAGCTCGCTGGCGATGGTCTGTGCCACTCGCGGGTATAAGGCCCACTTTGTGTCTTCAAACGGGTTCTCCGAGGAAAAGCTACAAACGATGAGAGCGTTCGGCGCGGAAGTGGAAATTGTCCACGCTGAGGGCGGCGTGCTGACTGCGGATGTACTCGACCGGATGATCGTGCGCGCAAAAGAACTGGCCGGTGAACCAGGCACGTTTTGGCCGGATCAGGTGAACAACATAGATAACAAGCTGGGGTATCACGATATGGCTCAGGAAATTCTGAGCCAAGTAAACACTCCCGTACATGCCTTCGTCATGGCTGCGGGCGGTGGCGGTTGCATTTCGGGCAATGCTGAGGTCTTGAAGACGCACAATCCCAACACCGAAATTGTCGCCGTGGAGCCCAACTACGTGCGCAACCTCTCAGGAGGTGACACCAGTGGTACGCACAAGCTCGAGGGGATAGGCTTATCCTTCGTGCCGAAGATCCTGCGCAGGGACCTCATTGATGATGTTATTCCAGTGAAGGATGAAGACGCCTATTGGGGGGCCCGGGCGCTCGCTGGCCAGGAAGGTTTGCTTGGCGGTGTGACGTCAGGTGCAAACATCTGGGCGGCCCTGAAAAAGGCCAAGGAACTTGGACCGGGCAAAACCGTAGTGACCGTGATCATCGACACCGGTCTGCGATACTTGAACGGAGACTTGCATCGGTAGTGGATCTCAAACACGAATTGTCGATGCCAGCTTTGTTCGCGCTGCTGACCTTGCGGTGATCTTACCTTTCGTGCCTGCAGCGAATGTCTGAATTTCGGGCAGCGACCGTAGAGTATGGGGTTGCGCTGAGAGATTGGTTTGGGCCGTCCTCGATGGCTCCACAGATCTCTCTTAATTCAGATGCTGCTCCGCCTTCGATGACCGCCCAGAGCCCAGTTTGACAGATACCGCACTCTGCACGAATGCCAGCTTTTCAAAAGTCGCTATTGACTTAGAGTGGCTCTAACTCGCTACCCAGAGATCAGAGGAACATTTGCGAAGATGAGAATTGCTGAAGCGGCGGAAGCCTGTGGGCTATCCGCACATACTATAAGGTTCTACGAGAAGTCGGGAATGCTGCCAGAGATCGAGCGTGGCACCGATGGACATCGTCGGTTTACGCCTCGTTTGGTCGAGTGGCTGACTCTGCTCTATTGGCTGCGCGAAACCGGCATGCCACTCAAGCAAATGCGTCGGTTTACGACTCTTGCCAAAGCGGGCGATGCAGGTATCGAAGAACGGCGACAAATCCTGTTGGGCCACGCGTCAACGCTAAAAGCCAAACGCGCTACTCTCGAAAAATGCGAAAGTATCCTCGCCATCAAGATCGCCAGCTATGGCCCGGACACCAAAGAGGATGACCCATGAAGTTTGCCTACCTGATCGAACCGCCGTTCAACTACATCGATGCAACAGGCCTCGTCACCGGCTGTGACGTTGAGCTCGCGCGGTATGTAATGGCGCAACTTGGCATTGCCGGTTTTGAAATGGTAGAAACGGAATTTGCTGAACTCTTGCCCGGGGTCGGGGATGGCCGATGGCGCATGACGACCGGTCTTTTTGGAACGGAAGAACGCAGGAAGAGCGCATTGTTCAGCCGCCCGATCTGGGCGCAACCCGACGGGCTCCTGGTGGCTGGGGGCAATCAGATGGGTTTGAGCGGATATCGATCGGTTGCCGACAATTCTGATATCCGTTTGGCGGTTATCCGGGACCAGTTTCAGCATCGCTCGGCGATTGAATTTGGCGTCAGCGCAGAGCGCATCATGATTTTCGAAACATATGTCGAGGCCGCACAAGCTGTTTGTGAAGGCACCGCCGATGCCTATGCCAGCGTGGGCCGAGCGCATGGTGGATTTATCGAGCAGAACCCGGAATGGGATCTGGAGCTGATCCTTGTGCCAAACTCAGAAAAACCTCCTGCGTTCGGGTCATTCGCGTTTGGTTTGAACGACACAAACCTGCGGAACGAAGTCGACGCAGTTCTTTCGCAATTCCTTGGGACCGATGCCCATCGGAACATGGTCGCTTCTTTTGGATTCTCGGCTGCCGAAGTTGATATGGTGGCTGCCTGATACGTCGAAAGCTGACCTTGGCCGCGGCGCGCCAAGTCCTGTCTGTCCGCATCGATACTGCCCAAGCGCTTTGCAGCGAGCCAGAGTGGCCGAAGCTGCGCGATGCGAGAATGGCGGCTTTTGAGAGTTTCTGCAGAAGTTGCTTGACCTGAAGTAGCTTCAGGTAGGTAGGGACTTGGGCGAGAGGATCAGATCGCATGATGATTTCAGAAGTTGCAGAACGCACCGGACTCAGCGCTTCAACAATTCGTTTCTATGAGAAATCGGGGTTGTGTCCATTCGTCCAACGCGGCGCGGATGGCAAGCGCAAATTCTCGAAGGCAGATGCCGATTGGTTAGAGTTACTGGCGTCCCTTCGTTCGACAGGTATGCCTTTGGCAGAAATGCGGGCTTTTGCGGAGCTTTACGCATCCGGCGACGGCAAAGTCCCTGAGCGCAAAGCTGCCCTTTTGGCACATAGCCGCCGCCTGGAAGATCGACAGGCCGATCTGAACCGATGCCGCGTGATCCTAAATCGAAAACTGAAACGCTATGATGAGATATTGAAGGATCAGGCATGAGAATTATCGTAGTCGGAGCAGGTGGTGATATTGGACAAGCTGCCTGCAAGGAGCTTCGGCAAAGGCATGAAATCGTCACAGTGGGACGTTCAAGTGGGGACCATCGGGTCGATTCAAGTGACTTAAACGCGGTGAAATCACTGTATGAAAGCCTCGGCAATTTCGATGCTGTGGTGTCCTGTGCAGGCGACGCGACCTTTGCCCCGTTGCCGCAGATGACCCAAGTGACCTTCATGGTGGGTCTTCAGCAAAAGGTTATGGCGCAAGTGAACCTTGTCCTGGCTGGGCTGGACGTCATTTCGGATGCAGGTTCCTTCACTCTGACAAGCGGTGTTCTTGATCGCGATCCGATCAGAATGGGTTCAAATGCGGCAACCGCTAACGGAGCATTGGCAGGCTTCGTAAAGAGCGCTGCAATCGAGATGCCGCGCGGGTTGAGAGTCAATGTTGTCAGTCCGGGCATGTTGGACGTGTCCGCGCCACGTTACGGCGCATGGTTTCACGGCCACAAACCGGTTTCATCCCATCATGTTGGATTGGCATATGCGAAATGTGTCGAGGGTGCTCTCACAGGGCAGGTGGTGATCGTTGACTAGAAACCCGTCGTGCGACCGGACGTTGGTGCAACCGCAGCGAAATAGGATTCTCGTCCGCGACTCGTAAATTGGGTGTCCGAAAATTGCTGCGCAGTCGATGAATGGCCGGTCTCCGCGCTGCACCGCGGCGCCGAAATTTCCGTCCCTGCGGCATACAGGTGCTGTGAGCGCGCGCAACACGAAATCGCTCAGAGTGTCATTTCGCCCCGTCCCGCAATGGCGTCATTGTTTTCTTAGCGTTGGATTCCACACTCTTCCGCAATTGACCCCTACAACTTTGCCCTCAGACTGAAGACGCTCAGCGGTCTCGCACCATATGAATACATCTGCAAAATCTGGACATCAAAACCAGATCGATCCATCCTAAATCCAATCCACCAGATGCCGAAACTGAACACCTAACCCCGGCCGATGTCTACTTCGGACGCGGGCAGACCATACTAAGACAACGAGGAAGGACCAAACAAAAGACAATCGAAACCCGGCGCTTGCTCCACCTCGAATCCGCCGCATAATCAAAACAACCAGGTGAGCCTGATCCTCTCTTAGTTCAGGCGGCCAACTGTCCCAAATTCCCTGACGACAGGCAGCATGTCGCACTTTACGCAACTGGCGACATTTGAAGACGGTCGCTACGAAATGCGATTCTGTGGCGCAGTACTGAAATCGACCCAAGTAAATCGCTGGGTCGATTTAGCCGAGATTTCAGATTGATGCAGTGAAACCTGGCAGTCCAGCGTTTTGGCAAAACACCTGCGTGCAGCGGAACGGTTCCTGCGATTGAACAGTGTGCTCATATTCTCTGTCAGCATGATTATTTTACTATCAGGAAAGCTTGGTGCTATTGTGGTCCGAATTGGATGGGCTATTGCACCGCGCCTGGTTGCAGAACCGGTTTGGACAAGTGTAGCAAGACGTTGAAAGAGTGAAATTGAAAAAAAAAGACAAAGACATGGCGATAAATCTGAGTCAGGACCCGCATTCGGTTCGTTCGGGTGACAGGGAAAAAGTTCTCGAAGTCGCCATTGGTCGCGAGGTTCGAGCGTTTCGTAAACAGCAGAACATCACGGTTGCAGACCTGGCTCAGCTAACTGGGTTGTCAATCGGCATGTTGTCGAAGATCGAAAACGGCAACACGTCACCTTCTCTGACAACCCTGCAATTGCTGGCGGATGCGCTCTCGGTTCCTCTGACTAGCTTTTTCCGTCAGTTTGAAGAACGCCGCGAGGCGGTTCATACGAAAGCTGGTGAAGGGGTCGAACTGGAGCGCGAGGGAACTCGCGCCAACCATCAGTACAACCTGCTTGGGCATATCGGCGCCAATGGATCAGGTGTAATCGTGGAACCTTACCTGATCACACTGACTGCTGAATCCGATGTGTTCCCAACGTTCCAACATGGCGGAATTGAGACGATTTACATGCTTGAAGGCGAGGTAGACTATCGCCACGGGGACCAGATTTATCCCCTGAAGCCCGGCGATACCCTGTTCTTTGACGCCGACGCACCCCACGGCCCGGAACGGTTGGTCAATCTGCCGGCACGCTATCTTTCAGTGATCAGCTATCCGCAGACAAACTGATCGGCTTGCGCAGCAGGAAATCTGTGGGTCTGTCATACCCCTCATGGCTGCCCGTGCTGACAATCGTGAACCCAAGCCTGGAAAATATGCGATGGTTTTCAGTGAGCTCCACGCGCGTTTGCAGTTCCAGCGCGGGCAGGCCAAGCTGCGCTGCGCGGATTGCAGCATGATCCACCAAGGACCGGCAAATACCCTGTCCTCGCAATCCGTCCTTCACTGCCAGCTTTCCAAGGTACAAGCTGTCGGGCTTGGGCGTTAGAAACATGCAGGCGAAAAGCGGTCGGCCGATGGCCCAGATTTCTCCGCCACTTTGACAATGCGCAAGCATTCCGTCCACGTTCAGACGATGGATGGACGACGGAGGGTCGATCCGAGCATCCATGTACCGAAAGGACTCGCGCAGCAGCGCCAGAGCGTCATACAGAGCGAAGTCATCGCTCGGGATGAGCCACGGTGTTCTGTCTGGATCAGTCATAACAGCCAAGACACCTGACATTGCCGGTTTACTTTGACAAGGGGGGTTCCGTTTCCAGATCCGGCCAGATCCCGGGCGAGGTGGGCAACCCGTCGTCGAACTGGCTGAGATAGTCCAGCATCAGCGGCCGGTTGTCGATGAACCCTTTGTAGGTTGCCAGTTCCACTGGCAGATCACGAACAACACGATGCAGGCGACGACCCCATTTCGGTACAGTCATCAGATCCTGAAAACTACACAGATAACAGCGGATTGGGAATAACAGCGCGTTTGAACGCGGTAGTCGGAAGAATGTCTGCAACTCGACCCGAAGATGTTGTTTTTGGCCAATATTCTCCGGTGTCAGTGTGGTTTTCTGAATACCCCATTTATGGTAGTTCTCCGGGCTGGTATCCAAAAGCGGGTTGACCGTCATGGTCCAGTTCAGGCGGCGTGCGGGTGCGCCCTGCTGAATACTCAGCAAGAATTTCAGCGCACGCTGAAAGATACCCATCTCGTGGGCCAGTGGTACCGGGGCGTGCCATTCGAAAAAGTTCATGCCAATGTCGAAATCCAGGCTCCAGTCGGCCTGGGTGGTCACCATTCCGGCATCCATCCACAGCATGTCGTCACGTTGATCAAGCACCGCATAGTCACCCTGGGCCTGACGGGTGATATATTCCATCGGCCCGCAGGGCAGGGTGGTTTCATCCATGAAGGTAAAGCTGTGATCAATCCCCAATGGTTTGTTGATCCAGCGCCACTGGTTGCCGTTGCGGTGCAGTTCAAACAGATCCGGGTAATCCTCGGACTTGCAAACCATAATCAGTTCCAGAATGTCCCAACCCGCCAATGTCATGTGTGGCAAAGACTGGCAACGCAGCGGGTCCTGATCCAGAACGATGGCGCGGTCTTTCATTTCCGAAACGTAATGTTCGTCCACATCGAACCGCTTTTCATAGACTGACCCTTCGGGCCCGCCGCGATGCTGTTCCATGTTGACCGAATACATGTAGCTGTCTTCGTGGAACGGAAACGGAAAGCGATTTATCGCCCAGTCCGAGTTATGAAACGTATAATCGTCGCGGAAGGACTCGTCGTTGAATTGAATGGTCATGTTGGGCCTCCTCTCAGCGGTCCAGCACGAGGGACTTGCCCTCGAAACGCGATACACAGGGCATGATTTTCTTGCCCGCTGCCTTTTCCTCATCGGTCAGCCAGTGGTCGCGGTGAACGAAATTGCCATCATGATCCAGCACAACTGTTTCGCATTGGCCACAGGCCCCGCCGCGGCACAGATACGGAGCATCCACCCCTTCACGTTCGATCGCCTCCAGCAGGCTTTCATTCTCGCCCACATGAATAACCTTGTCCGATGTGGCCAACCGCACTTCGAACGGTTTGCCGGGTCGCGGTGCCAGAAACTCTTCGTAATGGACGCAATCCTCGGGCCAGCCCTCGGCAGCAGCGGTGTTGCGCACCCAATCAATCATGCCCTTGGGACCGCAGACATAAACATGCGTTCCCAAGGGTTGCCCGCTCAGCAGGTTTTTCAGATCAATCTGCTGGTTTTGGTCGTCGTAATACAGATGGGTTTCATTCGGATGCCTGTCTGTCAGTTGCTCGGCATAAGACGCCAATGCCGTGTTGCGGCACGCGTAATGCAGTTCCCAGTGCCCGTGCAGCAGTTCGAGTTGCTTGATCTGCGCCAGAAAGGGCGTGATGCCAATGCCACCGGCCAGAAACAGGTGCTTGCGGGCGCGCAAGTCAAGCGAGAACAGGTTGACCGGGTAGCTGATGGTCATTTCATCACCCAGCTTGACCTGACGGTGCATGAACAAAGAACCGCCCCTGCCTTCATCATCACGGCGGACCGAGATCGTATAGGATGACTGATCAAACGGGTCGGACATCAGGGAATAAGGATTAAGCCGTGTGATACCGCCATCCTTCATTTCGACAACGGTATGCGCCCCGCCGGAAAATGTTGGCAACTGACCGCCGTCGATGCGTTCGAACCGGAACCGCGTCACCAGTTCATTCAGCGGGGTGATTTCGGTCACTTTGACCTGAATTTTCTCGGCACCGCTCATTCGTAAATCCCTTTCGGCTCGGGCACGTTGCCATGATCTTCGGCGTCGACGCGGACACCCTGATAGGCGGCAAGCCGGCGGGAGTAGTGATCGCGCACGAACAGATTCAGCCCGCAATGCGAGCAGACAAATGGATCAACCTCGACATCTTCGGTGATGCCTTTGCAGTGCACACATTGCATCCGGCGTGCAACTGAACCGCGATGCTCGGTCTGTATTGCCGTGTGTGGCAGGCCGACTGCTGTCACCTCGTTCATGGCCTGGCCCATCATGCCCTCAGTACCGCTCAGATAGACCTGCAGTCCCATATGCGCGTCCTCCAGTACGCGGCGGATGCGTTGCAGCGCGGCCGCATAGGAAGGTCCTTCGTAGAACTGCGCGGGGTTCAGCGCCTGCAACCTTTCCGAGTAGTCCGTCCCTTTGGGGATATAGATCAGGTGCGTTTTGGCCATCAGATCAGGCGTCGCGATGTCGAGAACGGCTTCTGCGCCTTCGGCTTCGGCGATCATGAGATGATGGTCACCCTTGCGAGCTTCCAGCGTGCCCCAGATCGGTCGGCTTGTGATTGACTTGGGAAATTCGAACTTTGACATTGTACCCTCAAATAGGAAAAGGGCGCCACGGTATGCCCGTTGCGCCCCCTGAAACTCAGCCCTTTGCGGTTCTGATCGATTTATCCTGATCGTAGAACGGCATCTCTTCCGCAGTCGCCGCTATTTCCGTTCCATCTCCGTTGCGCACCGTCAGCTTGGTTCCGGGCGATGCGCAGGCAACCGGCATCCGCGCGATACCCACGTTATGCCCGTTGATTTCGGAATACATGCCAAAGGTGACAACACCGACCTTTTCACCGTTCTGCAGCAGGTCCGCGCCCTCATTCGCCGGTGTCGTGCCTTCCAACTTGACGCCATAGATCTTGAACCGTTCCTTGCCCTTCGAGGCATAATGGTTCTCGGCGCCGATAAAGCCGGTCTTGCCGGGCGAGACAGTGAATTCCAGACCCAGTTCCCACAGCGTATCGCCACATGTCTCACCATCGAACGGATAGGTTTCCGAATTATCGCCCGGATAGAACAGCAGGTAACTTTCGGTGCGCAGCAGATCGAGTGTCGAGAACTGGACTGGTACGATGCCCATGTCCTTGCCGTCAGCCAGAATGCTGTCCCACAGATGCACAGCATTTTTGGCCTGACAGAAAATCTCGTACCCACGCTCACCGGTATATCCGGTCCGCGAAACCATCACCGGGCACCCATAAAGCTTGGTCTGCATGATGCCGAAATAAGCCAGGTCACGAATGCCGGGGATATGCTTTGCCAGGAAATCAACGGCAACTGGCCCTTGCAGCGACATATCATGCATGTCGTCGTCAAAAATGACCGAGCAGTTCTTGCCTGCCGCCACGGATGTCAGCTGCTCCATACCTGTTCCGGTGCCATGCACCACCAACCATGTGTTCACCGACAGACGATAGATGATGCAGTCATCAACAAACTTGCCTTCAGCATTCAGGATCGAGGCATAGGTCGATCGGCCCGGCATGATTTTTTCCACATTCCGCGTGGTGACGCGATCAATAACATAGGCGGCATCCTCGCCAACCACATGAACCTTTTTCAGGCCGGATACATCCATAAGACCAGCTTTGGTGCGGATGGCTTCGTAGTCCGCTTTGGCACGTTCAGGGCTGTGGTCATAGAACCAAGCGGTCCCCATTCCGTTCCAGTCCTCAAGCTCGCCGCCGATCTCGGCATGGCGCTGCGCAAGGGCCGACGTCCTCCAAAGAATGGCCATGGTTCAGGTCTCCCGTTGATCGTTTTTGTTGGCCACATTGAGGCCGATGTTGGATTGAAAATCAACACCTGAGTGCAGAAAATTTTCCTGCTGGGAATATTTGCCTGCAATTTTTGCACCCTGAAAACATTCCTGAGAAGGGAATTTGTTAGTTGTTTGTCAGATGTTTAGGTCCGTTTTTGGTGTGCCAAAGCTTAGGTTACGGACAGGCCTAAAAGGTGTTTGCCCCACATATCTATTGACAGGTCGCAAATGAAAATGTCCTCTGAGTAGATAAATATTCCCAGCAGGAAATTCTGCGCGGGCGGACCTCCTGCTGCAACAACAGGGAGACTACGAAGTGGATGGTAATCTAAACGCACTCACGACGGTCTTTACCGAGTTTTATTACTGGGTAACGGTCGTCTTCATGTTCCTCATCCATGTGGGCTTTTGCATGTACGAGGTCGGCGCCAGCCGAGCGCGTAACCACATGCACACATTGATGAAAAACATCATGATCATCCCGCTGGTGACGGTCACGTTCTTCTTCTTTGGATGGTGGATCTATTGGGCCTTTCCGAACTTTCCGTTCTGGGGCGGTCTGGATGCAGAAGCGGGTGCCGCGAATCTGCCTTGGGCCGACACAATGGCCACCAACCTTGGCGACAGAATCACAGGGGTCTTCTGGGCCGCATTCTTGCTGTTTTCGTGGACCGCGGCCTCGATCGTTTCCGGCTCGGTGATCGAGCGGATCAGATCTTCTGCCCTTTGGGTACATGCGGTGCTGATCGGGTCGGTCTTCTGGATCATCGATGCCGCATGGGGTTGGCACTATGCCGGCTGGATGGTGCGTGTTCTGGGGTATCATGATGCCTATGCATCCGGCGTTATTCACGCGATCGCGGGTGGGTATGCGCTTGGTGTGATCATGGTTCTGGGTCCTCGCCTTGGCAAGTTTGCTAAGGACGGAACTCCTCGGGATATTCCACCTCACAATCCGTGGATGCTGACGATCGGGATTTTCCTGATCTACACCGGCTTCTGGGGTTTCTACGCTGCCTGCAACGTTCCGGTGATCTCTCCCGAGGCGATTGACGGGCAGATCACTGGCGTGACCTGGACGGCAACAAACATCTATCTGGCTCCGACGACTCTCTCGGCGATTACCTTCAATTTCCTGATGTCTCTGTCTGGTGGATTGATGGCGGCGTATGTGGTTTCAAAAGGCGATGCCTTCTGGACGTTCTCGGGCGGGCTGGCCGGTGTTATCACAGCATCCGCAGGGAATGACCTGTACCACCCGATCCAGGCGATGATCATCGGCGCGATCGGTGTCGTGATTGTCTACAAGCTGCACTACTGGGTCGAACGCCGGTTCAAGCTGGATGATGCTGTCGGGGCGGTTGCAGTGCACGGGTACTCAGGTGTTATTGGCCTCATCATTGCTGGGTTTGTCCTGTGGGGTGTCCCGTCTTCGCCTTACGAAGGATATGCGACGATCAATCCGGTCGGACAGGTCACCGGTGCAGTCATCATGTTCTTTGTTCTGGGTTTCATGCCTGGTTGGATCGTGGCCAAGTTGCAAGCGGCTGCCGGTGTTCTTCGCATACCGGAAGAGGTTGAGCTTCAGGGCCTCGATTACGCCGAACACCATGCCTACGAAGATGCCAAAGCAGCGATCATCGCGGCTGACAAAGAAGAGCTGGCCGCCCGCGGCGCAGCCGCGAAATAGAGGAGAACGTTATGTCTACAATCGGATATACAAGTTGGGCCGTTGATCTTGCCGAAGTCGGCCCGGTCTATCCCTTCCAGGGGTACGAAATTCTGATGGTCATCATCGGCGTCGTCTTCTGGATCGGCTGGCACCGTATCCAATTTGTCCGCGAGGGCGAGCATCTTGAAAAAGCCCGCCACGCAGGAGACGAAGACAGAGTAAAAGCACAGCTGGATCGTTATTGATCCGGTTTTGAGAACCGGCAATGGGCGCAAGATCAATGGATGCGTCCATTGCCTGACAGGAAAAAAACTTTCCTACCGTTATTGATATCCTGCAGAATAATTGGTACCGTCGAATCATAACGAAACACACAAGGAGATCTGCCAGCCATGTGCGGAATTGTTGGATTATTCCTCAAAGATCAGTCCCTTGCTCCTCAACTGGGCAATATGCTGACAGACATGCTGATCACGATGACAGATCGTGGCCCCGACAGTGCCGGTATTGCGATTTATGGCGCAGAATCGGCGGGTAAAACCAAGATTACGGTTCAGTCCCCCAACCCCGAAACCGATTTTGTCGACCTTGCGGACGAGTTGGGCAAAAGCCTGGGTACGTCTGTTGGTCAAAGAAACAACGACACACATGCCGTTTTGGAAATTCCTGCCGGTCAGTTCGAAGCTGCACGGTCCGCTCTGGCTGAGATCCGCCCGTCGGTCCGGGTGATGAGCCGTGGTGACAGCCTTGAAATCTACAAGGAAGTCGGCCTGCCGAAGGATGTTGCCGAGCGTTTTAACCTCAGCGGAATGAGCGGCACGCATGGCATCGGACACACCCGCATGGCGACGGAATCTGCGGTGACCACAATGGGTGCCCACCCGTTCAATACAGGGTCCGACCAATGTCTGGTCCATAACGGGTCGCTGTCCAACCATAACTCGTTGCGCCGCAAACTGCGCCGCGCGGGTGTAACGATCCAGACAGAGAACGACACCGAAGTTGGCGCAGCCTACCTGACCTGGAAGATGATGAATGGTGCCACCTTGGGCGAGGCTCTGGAATCCAGCATCGATGATCTGGACGGTTTCTTCACTTTTGTCGTGGGAACCAAGGACGGCTTTGGCGTCGTGCGTGATCCGATCGCGTGTAAACCAGCCGTGATGGCTGAAACCGATCAGTATGTGGCTTTTGGCAGCGAGTATCGCGCCCTAGTGAACCTGCCCGGCATCGAAGATGCACGAGTTTGGGAACCTGAACCGTCCACCGTTTATTTCTGGTCGCACAACGACAGCCCCACAACCCACGAAAAGGCCGCCTGATATGCAGACCTATGATCTAGAGGCAGACGGGCTGCGCGGATTGAACTCTTGCTTGCAGGCACAAAATTCCGAGACCAACCAGACCCGTTGGGAAATTGTAAATCCCAAGGGCAGCCATGCGATTGCCGTTGGGCTGGACGCGCCGATCGAGGTGACGGTCAAGGGATCGACCGGGTATTACTGCGCGGGGATGAACCAGCAGGCAACTATCAAGGTCGAAGGGTCCGTCGGGCCGGGTGTTGCAGAGAACATGATGTCCGGTCAGGTCATCGTCGATGGTGACGCCAGCCAATATGCCGGCGCGACCGGCCATGGCGGATTGCTGGTGATCAAGGGCAATGCAAGCTCGCGCTGCGGCATTTCGATGAAAGGCATCGACATCGTCGTGCACGGCAATATCGGCCACATGTCCGCCTTCATGGCGCAAGCCGGAAACCTGGTGGTCTGCGGAAACGCAGGCGATGCGCTGGGGGATTCACTCTACGAGGCGCGGCTGTTCGTGCGCGGCTCGGTCAAAAGTCTTGGTGCCGATTGTATCGAGAAGGAAATGCGTCCCGAACATCTGGAGATACTGAAAGACCTGCTGGACCGGGCGGGCTGTGATGCCAAACCGGAAGAGTTCAAACGCTACGGCTCGGCTCGGCAGCTGTACAATTTCGACATCGACAACGCCGCCGCATACTGAGGAAGAAGGGTATGAAAGATATGGACGATCAGATCCCCCGCACCCTGCCGATCCAGTCGGCGACGTTCTCCAACCCCATCAATGCCGAGATCCGACGCGCTGCTGCGACCGGCATCTATGATATTCGCGGTGGCGGAGCCAAGCGCAGGGTCCCTCATTTCGACGATCTGCTGTTTTTGGGCGCATCCATCTCGCGCTATCCGCTGGAAGGATATCGCGAACGCTGCGATACCTCGGTAACGCTAGGCACACGTTTTGCGAAAAATCCGATCAAGTTGGACATTCCGATCACCATCGCGGGTATGAGTTTCGGCGCGTTGTCTGGTCCTGCCAAAGAGGCTTTGGGCCGTGGCGCATCTGCTGCGGGCACGTCGACCACAACCGGTGATGGCGGCATGACCCCGGAAGAACGGGGTCATTCATCCAAGCTGGTCTACCAGTATCTGCCCTCGCGCTACGGCATGAACCCGAATGATTTGCGTAAGGCGGATGCGATTGAAGTCGTGGTCGGGCAAGGCGCTAAACCCGGCGGTGGCGGGATGCTTCTGGGTCAGAAGATCAGCGACCGTGTGGCCGAAATGCGGACCCTGCCCAAAGGCATCGACCAGCGTTCGGCCTGTCGCCATCCGGACTGGACCGGGCCGGACGATCTGGAGATCAAGATCCTTGAGTTGCGCGAAATCACCGGTTGGCAGGTGCCGATCTATGTCAAGGTCGGCGCGACGCGCCCCTATTATGATACTGCACTGGCGGTAAAGGCCGGGGCTGATGTCGTGGTCATGGACGGGATGCAGGGTGGCACAGCTGCCACGCAGGATGTGTTCATCGAACATGTTGGCTTGCCCACACTGGCCTGTATCCGCCCCGCCGTGCAGGCGTTGCAGGATCTAGGTGTGCATCGTGAAGTTCAGTTGGTCATTTCGGGTGGCATACGAACAGGTGCAGATGTGGCCAAAGCATTGGCGCTTGGGGCCGATGCGGTCGCCATTGGCACCGCCGCTCTGGTGGCCCTTGGCGACAACGATCCCAAATGGGAATCCGAGTATCAGAAACTGGGCACGACCACAGGGGCCTATGATGACTGGCACGAAGGGCGCGACCCCGCTGGCATCACAACGCAGGACCCAGAGCTTGCCGCGCGCTTGAACCCCGTCGAAGCGGGTCGCAGGCTGCGCAACTACCTGAAGGTCATGACGTTAGAGGCGCAGACCATTGCGCGCGCCTGCGGTCACAACCACCTGCACAACCTCGAGCCGGAGGACCTGTGTGCCCTGACCATGGAGGCCGCCGCGATGGCGCGGGTGCCCTTAGCGGGAACCAGTTGGTACCCGGGCAAGGAAGGGTTCTGAACATATGCGACGCGGCCTCCTGAATGGGGGCCGCGTTCTTGCTTTGAAAACCGAAAATTCAACAGGGAAAGGAAAGCAATCGTGACGACAGATCTCGCAGCTTTCGCAAAAGAAAAAGGCGTCAAATACTTCATGATCTCGTTCACCGATCTGTTTGGTGGACAGCGGGCCAAACTGGTGCCAGCGCAAGCCATTGCCGAGATGCAGGAAGATGGCGCTGGTTTTGCCGGGTTTGCCACCTGGCTGGATATGACCCCTGCGCATCCTGACATGCTGGCGGTGCCGGACCCGTCATCGGTGATCCAGCTGCCATGGAAGCCAGAGGTGGCATGGGTTGCGGGCAACTGTGTGATGGAAGGCAAGGACGTCGCGCAAGCCCCGCGCAATGTTCTGCGCCGCCTGATTGGCGAAGCGGCAAGCGAGGGCATGCATGTCAAAACCGGGATCGAGGCCGAGTTCTTTTTGATGACCCCGGATGGCGAACAGATCAGTGATCCGTTTGATACAGCCGAAAAGCCCTGTTATGACCAACAGGCCGTGATGCGCCGTTATGATGTGGTGCGCGAAATTTGTGACTACATGCTGGACCTGGGCTGGGGTCCGTACCAGAACGACCACGAGGATGCCAACGGCCAGTTCGAGATGAACTGGGAATTTGATGATGTCCTGCGCACAGCAGACAAGCATTCCTTCTTCAAGTTCATGGCAAAATCGATCGCGGAAAAACACGGGCTTCGGGCGACATTCATGCCGAAACCGGTCGAAGGACTGACCGGCAATGGCTGCCACGCCCATATCTCGGTCTGGGATGCGCCGGGTGATGCCGCCAAAACCAATGTATTCGCAGGAGAGGGTGACGGCCCAACCGGCGAGGTTGGTCTGGGAGAACGCGGCAAGCACTTCCTCGGCGGGATCATGAAACACGCCTCGGCACTGGCGGCGATCACCAACCCCACGGTGAACAGCTACAAACGCATCAACGCGCCGCGGACGATATCCGGTGCTACCTGGGCGCCTAACACGGTGACTTGGACCGGCAACAACCGCACGCACATGGTGCGCGTTCCCGGCCCCGGACGTTTCGAATTGCGCTTGCCCGATGGCGCAACCAACCCCTACCTGCTACAGGCCGTCATCATCGCGGCCGGGCTGTCAGGTATCCGGTCCAAGGCCGATCCCGGCAAGCGCTGGGACATCGATATGTATGCCGAAGGCCATAAGGTACGCGGTGCACCGAAACTGCCCCTGAACATGCTTGATGCGCTGCGCGAATACGACAAGGACAAAGAGCTGAAGGCGATGATGGGTTCCGAATTCTCGTCAGCTTTCCTGAAAATGAAGCATCAGGAATGGAACTCTTTTGTTTCCCATTTCTCGCGCTGGGAAAAAGACAACACGCTCGATATCTAAGTCGGATTGCAGGGTTGCATATCGGGGCCGCGCCATAGGCGGCCCTGTTTCTGCGATGGCCACGCGAAGTTAGTCGCTCTTTTCACGCTGTGTGTCACGGGCATCTGCGCCCGCATCCGCCTCCAGCCGCCAGTCAGGTACGTCATTGACCAGCATGAGCGCCGCCCTGCGCAACGTCACGCGCATCCTATCGACAACCGGACCGGACATGCCGCAATCCGCCAGCGCGGCGTCAAACGTCTCCAGCCAAAGCTCGGCATCAGCTTCGCGGATAGGGACATGCGCATGAATTTCGCGCAGGTCCATATGACCAAATCGTTCGCGGTAATAGGCCCGCCCTCCCAGAAAACCGCTGAGAAACTCGAACTGGGCCTGTCTGGTATGGTTTAGCCCATGGCCGCGAAAGTGTAGCCTGTGCAAGGAATAAACTGCCGGATCCGTTTCCATCCGATCATAGAAACGCTCAACCAGACTGCGCAGCCGGCTCTCACCGCCAAGTTGCTCTAATGCAGACGTCATGTGCTGCCTCTTACTGCCTTTGGCTTCAATAATATTGCATAACAGGAAAATAAGTTTAATACCAGTGACAGTTTGACGTATGCATGGTCTCAAGCGGATTGAAACAAAGCCGATGATGGTGATGACAAAATGACTGCTCTGGCGCTTGGCCTGGTCGCGGCACTTTGCTGGGGGATACACGATCTGGCAGTACGTTATGTCAGCCAGTCTGTCAGCGTGATCGCGTCGCTGATGGTCGTGCTGATATCGGGCGCGGTGCTTCAGTTTGGTCTGACGGTGACGCTGGGTACATTTGACTCGATTTCTGGTGCCGCAGTGTTCACCGCTGTCGCCGCGGGCGGGTTTTATCTGTTGGCGGGTATCAGCATGTATGCCGCTTTTCAGCGTGGCCCGGTTCGGTTGGTTGCGCCACTTGTCGCGAGTTACCCGGTCTTGTCCGTGTTGCTGGCCATATGGCGTGGTGCAACTATCAGCCCGCTGCATTGGCTTGCCGTCATTGCGATTGGCATCGGGGTTTCCGTGGTCGCAGCCAAGTCCGAACGGGATGCGGTGGTGTATCCGGCAACAGGCCCAACAATACTGCTGTCGCTGGTTGCGGCCGTCGGCTTCGCGGCGGCCTTTGCCCTAGGACAATATGCAACCGAGCTTAGCAACGAGTACTCGGTCTCGCTGGTCAGCCGATTGGCGGCAATCCTGACCCTGGGGATGGTTGCTGTGGCATCTGGAAAAGCAATCTGGCCCGGACCCCAAGCGATGCCCCTGTTATGTGTGATGGGTGTTCTGGATGCGGTTGCCATCCTTTGCGTGGTCTCAGCGGGTGGTTTGCCCAATGCACAATTTGCCTCGGTCTCGGCATCCGTTTTTGGGTTGTTAACCGTAGTTCTGGCCTGGGCCATATTGAAGGAAAAAATGGCTCTTCAGCAGTGGCTTGGGTGTTGTGTTGCGTTTGCAGGTATCGGGTACCTTGCACTCTGAAACGCCCCCCTCCGGCCCCCGCGTGTATCAGGCGGTCAGGCCTTCTGGTTCGGGGAGTTTGTTTGCGCGGCAGCAGGCGGTGAGGGTGTTGGCCAGCAGGCAGGCGATGGTCATGGGGCCGACGCCG